>DATLCV010000118.1:0-42771 GCA_035526225.1 Mycobacteriales bacterium | reverse complement strand
GGGCTCAGCCCTTCCTGCGGGCCTTCTCCTGGCCGGCGAGCTCGCTGAGCCGGTCGGCGGCCGCGCGCTCCTTGCGTGCGTCGGCAGCCATGGCCGCGGCCTCCTGCAGCTGCGCTGCCGGCTTGCTCGCCTGGGTCCGGGCCCGCTCGTCCACGCGCTGGAGCTGCTGCTCGGTGCGCTGCTCGATCGACTCCGCCTTGACCGAGGCGTTGTCACGAGCCGCCTGGCTACGGGCCTTGGCCTTGGCCTCGGCCTTGGCGGCCACAGCCTGCTTCTGCGCCTCTTTGTCCCGGCGCAGGGCCTTGAGGTCGTCCTCGGCGCGCTGCTGCGCCGCGGTGCGCTTGTGCTCAGCGACCGCCTTCGCCTGCTGCAGCGAGGCGTCAGCCTCCTGCTTGCGGACCTGGGCCTTCTCCTCGAGCACCACGGCCTTCTCCAGCATCCCGGCGCGGTGGCTCAGGTGAGCGCCCCGGCGGGTGAGGCCCGGGTCGCCGACAAGCCGACCGACGGTCGTGTCCAGCGTGCCCAAGGTCTTCTCGAAGCCCAGCCGCAGCTTCGAGTCCTCCTCGAGGTAGCGGGCGACGACCCTGTCCCCCAGGACGGTGAGGGGCAGCCGCAGCACGGCGTACTCGGCAGTGATGAGGGTTCGGGTGAGTGGCATCTGCGATCTCCTAGTGGTCGTGGGCTTCGGCGCGGGCCCTGCTGGCGGCCTGCTCGGCCGCCTCGGCACTCGCGCGCTGCTGGGCGCTCTGGTCACGTGCATCCTGCTCGAGGCGGGCCGCCTCTTCCTTCGCCTGTGCAGCAGCAGCGAGCGTCCGCTGCGCCTCAGCAGCCGCCTCGGCCTCGACACGGGCGGTCTCCTCGACGCGCTCGCGCTCCGCGGCGGTCCTGGCGGTCGCTGCTTCGACGTCGGCGTCGCGCAGGACCTGCTCGACCTGGGCATCCGCGGCGCGCTCGATCACGGCCTCCTGACGCTCTGCGGCCTCTGCGGTGGCCTGCAGCGCGGCGGCCGCCTCGTCAGCCTCGACGGACGCGACCGCGTCCTTCGCAGCGGCGTCGCGGCGTGCGGTCGCCTCCGCCTGCTGCAGCTGCCCCTCGGCAGCCAGTGCGTCGTTGTGGAGCACCGCGCCGACGGCCTCCTTCGCCTTGCCGGCCAGCATCGCGGCCATGCCCTGACGGGCCTGGGCGGACGGGGTGTCGCTCATGGCGGTGTGACTCCTGACCTCGGGGACGTGCGTTCCCCACAGGTCCTCCCCGGCCTGGAGCGCTCCACGCACCCAGGTGATTCAGGTCACGCTGGCCTCACCGGGAGGTGTCGGTGGCCTCTCCCGGCAGCAGGGGGTCGTTCAGGGCCAGCAGGTCCGGAAGCCAGCACGGGCAGCCGGAGCGGTCCTCGCACGAGTTGAGGTGGTCGACGACGAAGCGCTCGTAGTCGTGGTGCGGCCAGCGCGGCACGGCCGGCATCGCGTCGAAGCTCATTGCCCTGTCCCGTTCCTGAGGTGTCACAGGCATGGTCGGGCGTCGGGGGGCACTCCCGCATGGCCTTGTCGGGTGGTGCCAGGACAGTCGCCTCGAGGTGAGGTTGGTGCTCAGCCCTTGTGAGCGCCCTTGTGGTTGATGACGTCCACCGAGGTGGCGACCGGGGTCTGACCCGTGGTGCGCACGTTCTTCTGGGCCTTGGGCTTCTTGGCCTCGCGGCCGCCCTTGTTCTTGCCGGCCATGACCTGGCTCCTGTCGCTGCAGAGAGGCTGAGACTCGTACGAGCTCCCGCTCAGCCTCTCACGACCGGAAGGCCGGCGCCCGCGGCCACGCGTGTCCGTCGTGGTGGGGGGTACGCACACGCCGTGCCCCTTGAGACCCCCGCGGACTGGCCGGATCGCCTTTGGGTGGTCCGACACGGTGAGAGCGCGGGCAACGTCGCCCGTGAAACGGCGGAGTCCGCGCGACTGGAGCGCATCGAGCTCGACTGCCGCGACGTCGACGTGCCGCTGTCGGACCGCGGCAAGGGGCAGTCCGAGGCACTGGGCACCTGGATCGGGCAGCTGCCCGCCGGGCAGCGCCCGACAGCGGTCTGGGTCTCGCCGTACCTGCGGGCGATGCAGACGGCGGAGATCGCACTCGCCACCGCCGGGCTCGACGTGCCCGTGACGGTCGACGAGCGACTGCGCGAGCGGGAGTTCGGTGTGCTCGACGGGCTCACTCGCCGCGGCATCGAGGCCCAGTGGCCGGATGAGGCCGCCCGCCGCAAGACGATCGGGAAGTTCTACCACCGGCCGCCGGGTGGGGAGTCATGGACGGACGCGCTGCTTCGAGTGCGCTCCGCGGTCGCCGACGTGCGCCGCGATGCCGCGGGAGGCCGGCTCCTCGTCGTGGCGCACCAGGTCGTGGTGCTGCTCGTGAGGTACGTGGCCGAGGGCATGACGGAGCAGGAGGTGCTGCGCGTCGACGCCGAGGGGGACGTGGCCAACTGCTCGCTCACCGAGTACGCCCGAGCGGGCGACGCCCTCCGGCTGGTGCGGTACAACGACGTCGCCCACCTGGAGCGTGAGCACGAGCCGGTGACCGCTGAGCCGGAGGGTCCGCGTGGACCGCGCTGACGTCCCGGTGCTCACGCCGCACCTGCTCCGGGGGTGGCCGTTGCCCGAGGCGCAGGAGGGGGACGACAAGCAGGCGAGGGGCACGGTGCTCGTCCTCGGCGGGGATGCGACCACGCCGGGCTCGGTGCTGCTGGCTGGACTGGCCGCACTGCGCGTCGGAGCCGGCCGGCTGCAGATCGCTACTGCCCCCGAGACCGCGGCGGCTGTGGGTGTCGCAGCGCCCGAGGCAAAGGTGATGGGCGTCGCGCTCGGCGAGCTCGGCGACGTCGCGCTGGATCCCGTGGCGGCGGTCCTCGTGGGCCCTGGTCTGCTGAGCCCGGAGGAGACGGCGCCGGTCCTCGCCCGGCTGCTCGGACGGTTGGACGGCCTGCCCATCGTCGTCGACGCGGTCGCTCTGCTGGCACTGGACGGTGCGCTGCCCAGCGCGGGGGTGCTCACACCGAACCTCGACGAGCTGCGCGCACTGGCCGGTTCTGACGGTGACGACCGCGCCCTCGCCGTACAGGTCGCCCGTGAGCGGCGCGCGGTGGTGGCGACCCTCGGCTGGGTCGCGGCAGCCGACGGACGGCTCTGGCGCAACGAGGCCGGCTCGGTCGCGCTGGCGACGTCGGGCTCCGGGGACGTGCTCGCGGGAGTGGTGGCCGGGCTCCTCGCTCGGGGCGCTGACGCGTGCCAGGCCGCCTGCTGGGCGACCTATCTGCACAGCGCCGCCGGTGACCGGCTCGCCGAGACGCTCGGCACGGGCTTCCTTGCGCGCGAGCTGCTGGACGTCCTGCCGCTCGAGCTCGTCGCCCTCGCCAGCTGAGCCCCCCTCGGTGATCGAGAACCGTCCGAAGTGACTATCCCCAAGTGCCCCCGACCCGGTGATGCTCCTCGCAGACAGTCAGCGCACGACTACAGAGCGTGGAGACACCCACCACATGCCGAAGCACCTGCGGGCCCCTCAGCACGCGCCGCGCGGTCGTCGACTCGCTCTGACAGCCGCCCTCGCAGCGCTCGCGAGCAGTGCGGCGGTCGGCGCCGCGCTGCCCGCCGGAGCGGCCGTGCCGCCCCTGCCGGACATGGCGTCGGTCGCACGGGTCGTCGGAGCGCAGACCGGCTGGCAGAGCGGTGCGACCGGGCGCGGCATCGACGTTGCCGTCCTCGACACCGGAGTGACCCCGGTACAGGGCCTGCACGCGGCGGACAAGGTCGTCTACGGCCCGGACCTGTCCTTCGACTCGCAGAACCCCGACCTCGCCTACCTGGACGGGTACGGCCACGGTACGGCGATCGCCGGCATCATCGCGGGCAACGACGGCACGGCGGGTGGCTACACCGGTGTCGCACCTGACGCCCGCATCGTCAGCGTCAAGGTCGGCGCGTCCAACGGGGCGGTCGACGTCTCGCAGATGATCGCCGGCATCGACTGGGTCGTGCAGCACGCCCGCGACCCGGGCATGAACATCCGGGTCCTCAACCTCTCGCTCGGCACGAACAGCGTCCAGTCCTACCAGCTGGACCCGCTGGCGCACGCCGCCGAGGTCGCCTGGCGCAAGGGCATCGTGGTCGTCGTCGCGGTCGGCAACGACGGCACGGACAGCAACAACGTCGCCGACCCGGCCATCGACCCCTACCTGCTCGCGGTCGGCGCGGAGGACCCGCAGGGCACCGTCGCGTACAACGACGACACCGTCGCGTCCTTCTCGCAGCGCGGGACCGGCTCCCGGCACGCCGACGTCGTGGCCCCGGGCGCGTACGTCATGGGACTGCTCTCCCCCGGCTCGACGCTGGCGACCGCGAACCCCAACGCCGTCTTCGGGGGCCGCTACCTCCGCGGCTCCGGTACGTCGCAAGCCGCCGCGGTCGTGTCCGGGGTCGTCGCCGACCTGCTGAGCGCCCGTCCGAACCTCACCCCGGACCAGGTCAAGGGCATCCTGGCCGCTTCCGCCGTGAGGATCGGTACGCCGAACCCGAACTTCACGGGCGCCGGCCTCGTTCAGCTCCCCGGAGCGCTGACCGCCACCGCCCCCACCTCGACGCAGTCCTTCCCCGCCTCCAACGGCAACGGCTCGCTGCACCAGGCCCGCGGCACCGGCCGGGTGGTCCACAACGGCGTCGCCCTCACCGGGGAGCAGGACATCTTCGGGCACGGCTGGAGCTCCCCCGCCATCAGCGCGGCCGAGGAGAGCGGCTCGGCCTGGAGCGGCGGCAGCTTCAACGGCTCGACGTGGTCCGGCTCGACGTGGTCCGGCTCGACGTGGTCCGGCTCCACCTGGTCCGGCTCCACCTGGTCCGGCTCCACCTGGTCCGGCTCCACCTGGTCCGGTGAGGTCTGGCTCGGCGCGACGTGGAACTGACGCTCGTGTGACCTCCTCTCCTGCCGTTCCCCCAGAGGGCGGCAGGAGAGGCCACGTCCAGAACGACACCTGAAGGGGAAACCGTGACGAACCCGCAGCGGCAGTCCGCGCAGCTCGCCGGCGTGCTGCTCGCTGTCATGCTGGCTGCCGGTCTCTGGGTCGACGCCGCGGTCCTGCACCTGTTCGACCGCCCTGACCTCGCTTTCGGCGGGGCGTTCGTCATCGCAGCGATCGCGTTCGCCCTCGGCGAGGCGGTGGTGCTGCACGTGGAGCTCGGCAAGAACGCGCACACGGTCTCCCTCGCGGAGCTCACCCTCGCGGTGTCGCTCTTCTTCGTCCCCACGATGCACCTGCCCCTGGCCCGCATCGTGGGTGGCGGCGCGGTCCTGCTGCTCGTGCGACGGCAGCGGCCGCTCAAGGTCGGCTTCAACCTCGCGCTGTGGGTGCTCGACGTCGCCGTCGCCACCATGGTGTTCCGCGAGCTCGGGGGCGGGTTGCACAGCGGCGCGAGCGGGCTCGTCGTACCGGCGGTCGCCGCGGCCGTGACCTCCGCGGTGGTCGACAGCCTGGCCGTCAACGCGGTCATCGCGTTGACGAGCAAGGAGCTCGAGCCGCTGCGCGCGCTGCGCTTCCTGGAGACCTGCGTCCTGAACGCGCTCGCATGCGGGACCGGCGCGGTCATCTGCGTGGCGGCGCTGGCCTACTCGGCGTGGCTGCTGGTGCCGATGGTCCTGGTGATCGGGCTGTTCCTGCTCGGGTTCCACCACTTCGCCGCGCTCCGAGCGCAGCACACCAACGTCAAGGTGCTCTACGACTTCTCCGGGCAGCTGAGCCGCACGCCGCACGGTGAGCAGGTGCTCACGACGGTGCTCTCACGGGTCGGCGAGCTGCTACGTGCCGAGACGGCTGCCCTTTACCTGCAGGAGGCTGACGGCAGCACGGTGCGCCTCACCGAGCTCGATGACCTCGGCGTCCCGCACACCCGTTGGCTCGACAAGGGCCAGGTCCCAGCGCTGCTGCTGAGCTCCTTCGAGCGCGCGGAGCCGCTCGTCCTTGGCTCGGCTGTCCGGCACCCCGCCGCTCGGCACTTCCTCCAGGAGTACGGCGCCCGTGACGCGGTCCTGGCGCCGATCCAGGGAGACCAGGGCCTACGCGGTGCCATGGTCATCGCGAACCGTCTCGGCGAGGTGACGACCTTCAGCGGGGACGACGGGCTGCTGCTGCAGACCCTCGCCTCACACGCGGCCGCCGCACTCGCGAACTCCCGGCTCGTGGAGCGGCTCGACCACGACTCGCTGCACGACTCCCTCACCGGTCTCGCGAACCGCGGCAAGTTCCAGGAGCGGCTCAGCCGCGCCCTCGACGCCGGCGGCACCGTCGCTGTCCTGCTCATGGACCTCGACCGGTTCAAGGAGGTGAACGACACCCTCGGCCACCACCACGGAGACCTGCTGCTGCAGGAGATCGCGGTCCGGCTCGGGCGAGAGGTGCGCGGCAACGACGTGCTGGCCCGCCTCGGCGGCGACGAGTTCGCCGTGCTCATGACGAACCTGTCGGAAGCAGAGGCACTCGAGACGGCACAGCGCATCCTGGCGGCCCTCGGCCAGCCGATGTACCTCCAGGGCGTGGAGATGGAGGTGAGCGCGAGCATCGGGGTCGTGCACATCCCCGCCACAGGACCGAACCGGGCGGGACTCGACGCCACGCTGCTCCTGCAGCGCGCAGACGTCGCGATGTACTGCGCCAAGCAGGAGTACACCGGCGCGCACCTCTACCGCGACGAGCTCGACGGCTACTCCCCCCGACGCCTCGCGCTTGCCAGCGGCCTGCGCGCCGCCATCGAGCAGGGCCAGCTGTGCGTGCGCTACCAGCCGCAGTCGCGGTTGCTGGACCAGGTCCTGATCGGCGCCGAGGCGCTGGTGTGCTGGGACCACCCGCTGTACGGCGAGGTCCCGCCGGACGACTTCATCGCCATCGCCGAGCAGACCGGGCAGATCCGCGAGCTGACCCGCTTCGTGCTCGACCGGTCCCTCGCCGGCTGCGCGTCGTGGGAGGCGGCAGGCACCACCCTTGCCGTCTCCGTCAACCTCTCGGTGCGCAACCTCCTGGAGCCCGACCTCGTGCACTCCGTCCGGTCCCTTCTCGCCAAGCACGGCCTGCCGGGCGAGCGGCTGACCCTGGAGATCACCGAGAGCCACCTCATGAGCGACCCGCCCCGCACGGCCGAGGTGCTGGGAGGCCTGGCCGGGCTGGGCGTCCGGTTGTCCATCGACGACTTCGGCACGGGCTACTCGTCCCTCGCCTACCTCAAGCAGCTGCCCGTCACCGAGATCAAGGTCGACAAGTCCTTCGTGCGGGAGATCGCCCACGACGAGGAGGACGCAGCGATCGTCGAGGCCATCATCCAGCTCGCTCACACGCTGCGGCTCGAGGTCGTGGCGGAGGGCGTGGAGGACCAGGGGGCGCAGGACCGGCTCGCCGACCTCGGCTGCGACCTGTTCCAGGGCTACCACCTCGCGCGACCGATGCGGGAGCGGGACTTCTCGACCTGGCTCGCGGCGCGGGCCCCCTACGTCCCCCGCTTGCGGGCCGTCCCCTCGCAGCGCGACAGCACCCCGTCCGCGCTCGCTGCTCCCTGATAGCGGCTGAGCGCCGCGTCAAGAGCGGACGTGGAGCGGATGTAGAGGCTTCCTGGAGGGCGTGCCTGCAGCGTCTGCCCTGCGCGTGGAGGGCACGCGCCACGAGCAGGAGGTGCAGGATGAACGGACGCGGACGGGCAGCCCGGGCGGCGACGGCGCTGCTGAGCACGATGGCGATGGCAGGGGCCGGGGCGATCCTCCCCGCGGGGGGTGCGCACGCGGCGACGCCGGTAGAGATCCACGAGCACTGGGTGGACGACCTCTCCGGGCTCTCGTGGGTCTGCGGGGACGTCGAGCTCGAGTACAGCGGGCGGATCGGCACCGTGATCCACGTGGTGGAGCAGCCGAGCGGCGGCTTCCACGTCACCATCCAGTGGAACAGCAGGGGTGTGTCGGCAGTGTCGGCGGACGGCACCGTCTACCGCGACATCACGACGTTCAAGGAGACGAAGACGGCGACGGACGACTGGGTCGCCGACGACGGCACCGGCACCTTCACCGAGAACGCGCTGGAGCGCATCCGGGTCTTCGCGCCGGGCAGCGGCGAGGTCCTGCTCACCCGCGACTGGCACTTCACCATCACGAAGGTCGACGGCCAGCTCCGGGTGGTGCGTGACTCCTTCACGGAGACCTGCACGGCCTGAGCTGCGACGGTGCCGTCCCTTTCCCGTCGCCACGCTGAGCCCTAGCGTGCGACGGGTGAGGGGAAGGCTGCGCGTCCGGGTTCTCGGGCCCGTCGAGGTCGACGTCGACGGAGTGCCGCTCGCCGGTCTCGGCCCGCCCAAGCAACGGGCGCTGCTCGCGGCGCTCGCCCTGTCCCCCGGACGGCTGGTACCGGCGGAAGACCTCGTGGCAGCGCTGTGGGAGGAGCCGCCCGAGTCAGCCGGCGCGGTGGTGCAGACCTACGTCTCGGCACTGCGTCGGCTTCTCGAGCCGGACCGGCGCGACCAGCGCTGGCAGGTCCTGCTCACGCGCCGGCCGGGGTACGTCCTCGCGTGCGAGGACGACGACGTCGACGCGCTGCGGTTCGCGGGCGCGGTGTCGGCCGCCCGCGCGATGCGCGCAACCGGCCAGCTCGTTGACGCGCGAACCGCGTTGGTCTCCGCCCTGGCGCTGTGGCGCGGACCGGCGTTGGCTGACGTCGCGGACACGCCTGTGGGGCAGCGCGTGGCGACAGCGATGAATGCCCTGCGGCTCGACGCGCTCGAGGAACGGGTCGACCTCGATCTCGCCCTCGGCGCGGGGGACGCACTCGTGCCGGAGCTGGAGCGGCTGGTCGCGGCCGAGCCCCTGCGGGAACGGCTGCGTGGACAGCTGCTCGTCGCCCTCTACCGGGCGGGGAGGCAAGCGGATGCGCTCCGGGCGTACGAGGACGCCCGGAGGCTGCTGGCGGACGAGCTCGGTGTGGACCCCTCCGCGCGGTTGCAGGAGACCTTCCAGGCAGTGCTGCGCCAGGACCCCGCGTTGGACCCGGTTCCCCCCGAACCGGTGGAACCCGTCGTGAGGCAGGAGCCCACGGCCGGTGGTGATCCGGAGCCGGCACCTGTGTCCGCCACTGCGCACGCCCCCGCTGCAGCACGTCCGGCCCGCCGGCGGCTCCCCGCCCTGCTCGCTGCTGGCCTGACGCTGCTCCTGCTGGCGTCGTTCGCACTCGTCCGGCTGGGAGGCACCGCCGAGGCGACTGTCCTGCGCCCCGGGGCGGTCGGGCTCGTGGACCTCGAGTCGGGCCGCGTGGCCGAGCAGGTCGACCTGGGTGAGCGCCCGTCGGCGCTGGTGGTGCACGACGGCGTCCTGTGGGCTCCGCTCCCGCGTCGCGGTGTCCTCGCCTCGACCGAGGCGGAAGCGCCACGGCGGGTGCGCGAAGCGACGCTCGACCCCGGGCTGGGGGGCGCGGCCGCAGCCGACGACGCGATCTGGGTCAGCCAGCCCGACTCCCGCGAGCTGATCCGCGTCGACGTACGCAGCCGGAGGGTCGCGCAGCGGGTGCCGGTCGGTGGGCGGCCTGACGCGGTCGTCGCGACCCGTGATGCCGTGTGGGTGGCGAACCGCCTCGACGACACGGTCACGCGGGTGAGCGCGCGCAGCGGACGGGTGCTGCGGACGGTCGCCGTCGGGCACGACCCGGTCGGAGTCGCAGCGGGCAAGGACGCGTTGTGGGTCGTCGGCGCGGGCGACGCGAGCCTGACCAGGGTCGGGCTCCCTTCCGGCTCCACCGTCCAGCGATACCGGTTGACCGGCACTCCCAGTGGTGTCCTGCTGGCCCACGACGCCGTGTGGGTCGCCGACGCCGCGGCCGGCACCGTCACGCGCGTCGACCCGACCACTGGACGGGTTCTGGCAGCGGTCCCCGTCGGCCTCGGTGCGAGCGGGCTCGCCGCCACCGCGGACGCCGTCGTGGTGAGCAGCGCGTACGACGGGTGGCTCGTAGTGCTCGACCCCACAGACGGCACGGTCTCCCGCCGCCTCCACCTGGGATCTGCACCCCTCGCGGTGCACTCCGACGGCCGGCGCGTGTGGGCGGGCTCATCCGTAGTGCCCGACGCAGGGCGGCGTGGCGGCACCTTGCGGGTGGCCCTCGGCGGACCGCGGGAGTCTCCTGACCCCGCCGTCTCCTTCGGCGGCACCCTCGTCACCTCCCTCACACACGACGGCCTCGTCGCCGTGCGCCGTGCCGCTGGCGCCGACGGGAGCCAGCTCGTGCCCGACCTCGCGACCGACCTGCCGCTTCCGGCGGACGGGGGTCGCACCTGGACATTCCGACTGCGGAGCGGGATCGCGTGGTCGACCGGCGGCACGGTCCGCGTGCGGGATGTCCGTCCTTCGTTCGAGCGGTTGGTGCGTGACGGCTTCCCCCTGCTCGGGGCGATCCGGGGCACGGAGCGGTGCTCTCCGGCGCGCTGCGACCTCAGCGCGGGCATCACGGCAGACGAGGCGCAGGGGACGGTGAGCTTCCACCTGCGCGAGCCCGACCCCGACTTCCTCGCGCTTCTCGCGATGCCCCAGGCGGCGGTTCTCCCGGCAGGCTCACCGGCACCTGTCACGCCGGAACGTGCCCACACCGTCGACTGGTCGGTCTTCGGGGCCACCGGCCCCTACCGCGTGCACAGCGTGTCGCCGCAGGGCCGGGTGGTGCTGGTCCGCAACGAGCGCTTCACCGAGTGGTCCCGGGACGCGGCGCCGGACGGCCTCGCTGACCGGATCGAGGTCGGCTACGAGGAGGACGCCGGTCCCGCGACCGACGCGGTGCTCGCCGGTGACCTCGACCTGCTGCTCGACCCGCCACCGGAGCGCGTGGCCGAGCTGGCCTCCCGGTTTCCCACGCAGCTGAGGAAGGTCGACGAGCCAGGCATGCTCCGCCTGGTGCTGGACACCCGACGGCCCCCGTTCGACCAGGTGGAAGCGCGCCGGGCCGTGTCGCGCGCGCTCGACCGCGCGGCACTGGCGCGCGACGTGGGCGGCGGCCAGCTCGGCGTCCCGAGCTGCCAGACGCTGCCGCGGGTCGTGCCCGGCTACACGCCGTACTGCCCGGCAGGGGAAGCGCCTGACGTCCAGGGGGCGCGCGAAGCCGTGCTCCGGTCCGGCACGGCGGGGGCGCTCGTGCGCCTCGCGGTCCCGCCGTACAGGGAGGCACTGGGTCGCGCCCTGGAGAAGACGCTCGACAGCATCGGGTACGACGCCCGACTCAGCATGCCCGCGCGCGACTACTTCCGCGGCGTAGCGGAGCGCACCCCGGAGGCGCACGTCGCCAGCTGGTACGCCGAGGCTCCGTCGGCGGTCAGCTTCATGGTGCTGGTGCGGTGCGCGACCCACGTCGACGGAGGCGACCAGAACACCAACCTCAACGTCTCGGGCTACTGCGACCCGACGGCGGAGAGGTTGATCGAGGAGGCGCTCGCCGCCCAGCAGCGCGACCCCTCACACGCGTCAGCCGCATGGCGGCGTGTCGACCGGCAGCTGACCGACACCGTGGCCTGGGTCCCGCTCGCCAGCACGCAGCGGGCCGTGCTGGTCCGGGCCGGTGTCGGCGGGCTGGTTCACGTCCCTGTGATCGGGCCGGCGCTGGAGCTGCTCTCGCCGGGGGCCAGACCGCGCGCCTGAGCGGAGCGCCGGCTTGTGGCGCCGCGACCGAACCGGCAACCTGTGAACTGTGCAGGGGGGCGACGAGGACGCACGGCGCGCGCGGTTCGAGCTGCTCGCCCGAGAGCTCTGGGCCCCGCTGCACCGCTACCTGGCCCGTCGCGCCGACCCGCAGGACGCTGAGGACCTGCTGGCCGACGTGCTCCTCGTCCTGTGGCGTCGGCTGGACGAGGTGCCGCAGGACTACGCCCTGCCGTGGGCCTACCGCGTCGCCCAGGGGTGTCTGGCCAACGCACGGCGCAGCCAGCAGCGCCGGCTGCGCCTGCTGCACCGCCTTCGCGACGAGCCTCCGCTCGTGGCCGTCGATGACCCTGACCTGACGTCAGCGCTCGGACGGCTGCGGCACAGCGACCGGGAGGTGCTGCGACTGTGGGCCTGGGAGGGCTTGGAGCCGCGCGACCTCGCGGTGGTGCTGGGGATCACGGCCAACGCGGCGGCGGTGCGCCTGTCCAGGGCGCGCAGCGCCCTGCGGAACGAGCTCGGTAAGGATCGCCCAGGTGCCGGACAGAAGCCGGTTCGAGAGGAGGAGGTGCCGCGATGAGCGACCAGGACGACCTGCGGGTCCGGCTGGCGCGGCTCGACCCGGCCGCCTCCCTCGACGCCGAGAGCCCACGGGCTCCTGAGCTCCTGGAGCGCATCATGTCCGCACCCGTCCTGCCCGACACCGACACCGTCCCCGCGCCTGCCGGCCGTCCGCGGCGCACGGCCCTCGCCTGGGCCGCCGCGGCCGCCCTCGTGGCCGGCGGCGTCACCACGGCCGTCGCCCTCCAGGACGACGGCGCAGCGCCCGCCAAGCAGAAGACCAGCGTGGCCTTGAGCCTGCCGCCGAGTGGCGTCATGAGCTCGTGCATCCCGTTCAGCGTGGCCGTGCTGCGAGACATGAGCCCCGCCTTCGCCGCCACCGTCAGCGCGGTGGACGGCGAGCGGGTCGTCCTCGACGTCGACCACTGGTACGCCGGTGGCACCGCCGACCAGGTCGTCCTCGACCAGCCCGGCGGGAACACCAGCGTCGCTCTCGACGGCGTCGCGTTCGAGCAGGGCAAGCGCTACCTGGTGACGGCTGCGCAGGGCACCGTGAACGGCTGCGGGTACAGCGGTCCCGCCACGGCAGACCTGGAGGCCAGCTTCACGGAGGCGTTCGGACGCTGAGGACCGCCCGGGGCGCCCGCCACGTGTGGGCGCCTCGTGGACGGGCAGGTCTGTTGAGGCCGACCTGAGGAGACCCCGTCATGGCGCCCGACGCGCTGGTCATCGGCGCCGGCCCCAACGGCCTGGTCGCCGCGAACGTGCTGGCCGACGCGGGCTGGGACGTGCTCGTCCTGGAGGCGCAGCGTGAGCCAGGCGGGGCGGTCAAGAGCGCGCGGGTGACTGCTCCCGGCTTCGTGTCGGACCTCTACAGCTCGTTCTACCCGCTCGCTGTCGCCTCTCCGGTCATCGGCGATCTGCAGCTCGAGCAGCACGGCCTGCGCTGGCGGCATGCCCCGCAGGTGCTGGCGCACCCGCTCCTGGACGGGCGAGCCGCGGTGCTCAGCCGGGACCAGCAGGTGACGGCGACGTCGGTCGGCTCCTTCCACGGCGACGACGGTCGGGCTTGGCTGGAGCTCGTCGCGCAGTGGCGGGCCCTGACGCCGCACCTGATCAACGCCGTCACCGGCCCCTTCCCGCCCGTACGGCCTGCGGCCGGTCTCGCCCACGCCCTCGGTCCCGCCGGCGCGCTGCGCTTCGCGCGCTTCGCGACCCTGTCCGTTCGGCGGTTCGCCCAGGAGCAGTTCCGGGGGGAGGGCGCCGCGCTGCTGCTCGCGGGCAACGCCATGCACACCGACCTGTCCCCTGACGCCTCGGGCAGCGCCGTCTTCGGCTGGCTGCTCGCGATGCTCGGGCAGGAGGTGGGCTTCCCCGTCCCGGAGGGGGGCGCAGGTGAGCTCACCCGCGCGCTCGTCGCGCGGCTGCTGTCCCGCGGGGGCCGGGTCGAGTGCGACGCGCGCGTGGACCAGGTCCTCGTTCGCGACGGCCGCGCGACCGGTGTCCGCCTCGCGGGCGGTCGACAGGTCCACGCGCGGCGCGCGGTGCTCGCCGACGTCCCCGCCCCGGCGCTCTACAAGCAGCTGCTGGGCCCCGGGGTGCTGCCGCCACGCCTGGTCACCGACCTGGAGCGCTTCTCCTGGGACGACGCGACGGTGAAGGTCGACTGGGCGCTGTCAGGACCCATCCCGTGGACCAGCCCCGATGTCGCCGGCGCGGGCACGGTGCACCTCGCGGGTGACCTCGACGACGTGTCCCTCTTCGGCCACCAGCTGCAGACCGGTTACCTGCCAGCGGAGCCATTCCTGCTGCTGGGTCAGATGACGACGTCCGACTCGACGCGGTCGCCAGCCGGGACCGAGTCGGCGTGGGCGTACACCCACGTGCCGCAGCGACCGCGGGGCGACGCGGCCGGCGTGCTCACCGGCGACCTCGCAGACCCAGCGCAGCGCGCCCTGTTCGTGGAGCGGATGGAGCGGCGCGTCGAGCAGTTCGCGCCGGGCTTCCGCGACCTGGTGCTCGCCCGCCACGTGGCCTTCCCGGACGATCTCGAGGCCCGTGACGCCAACCTGGTGGGCGGTGCCCTGAACGGCGGGACGAGCGGGCTGCACCAGCAGCTCTTCTTCCGCCCGACGCCGGGGCTGGGACGCCCGGAGACCTTCGTAGCGGGTCTCTACCTCGCCTCGGCGTCGGCGCACCCTGGAGGCGGCGTGCACGGCGCCTGCGGTGCCAACGCGGCCCGGGCGGCGCTCCGCGCCCGGACGACGGGTCGAGTGGCTCTCGCGCTCACCCGCTCGCTGTGCGGAGCGAGCCGCGCTGCGCCTGACGCACCTGCTGCTCGAAGCGTCGGAGGGTCTCCACGTTCCTGAGCCGGATCAGCAGGTCCAGCGCTGGGTTGTGCACCGCCCGCAGCAGCCCGCTCTTGGGGGCCTCGTCGATCGTCACGACCACGCCGTCGCTGACCTGCTCAGCGCGGAGCACGATCCCTGCCGTGCCAGCGGGCCACGCGTGGGCCTCGAGCTCCAGGCGCCGTTCCGGCTCGTACTGGACAGACTCGGTGATGTCGTCCTTGCGCAGCGGCCAGTGCCCAGCCGTGTAGTGGATGGCCGAGCCGGCCTGCGGCCACCCCGGCTCCACCTCGCGGATCTTGCGCGTGCCCACCACCCAGTCGCTGTAGGTCCAGCCGTCGCTGAGCACGGCGAAGACGTCGTTCACGCGTGCCCCGCGGATCAACCTGCTGTTGTGGGCCATGTCAGCCCCCTCCTGTGGTCAGGAGCTGCGGCTCCCGGGTGCCGCGTAGCCCCTCGGTCTCTTCGGTCGGGTGCAGGACGTTGCCGGCCGTCGCGGGCACGTGGCCGCGGGCCGTCCCCAAAGCGCGGTAGAGCGGGCCCACGAGGGCGTCAAAGGCGAACGGGACCAGCTGGAACCCCAGTCGCATCAGGGTGTTCGCCGGTCCGACGCTGATGGTGCGACGGGGGCGAGCGAGAGCTGACTCCACAGCGGCAGCCACCTGCTCAGGTGCGAGCACCGGGAAGGGCGCCTTGGGCGGATGGCCCTGGTAGTTGCCGGCGGCCTCGTAGATGGGCGTGTCGACGGCTCCCGGGTTTACCAGGCAGACGCGCACGGCGCCGAGGTCTCGGTTCTCCACGGCCAGCTGCCGGGCGAGGCTGCGAACCCCCCACTTGCTGACGACGTACGGGGTCATGCTCGGCACCGCCACCTCGCCGAGGACGGACCCCATCAGCACCAGTGTCCCGGCGCCCTGGGCGCGCAGGACCGCCAAGGCCGAGCGCGCCACGTTGGCTGTCCCGATGAGGTTGGTGCGCACCACCTGCTCGAACACCTCGGCAGGCACGTCCTCGAACCGCCCGAACGCGATGACCGCGGCGGTGTTGACCACTGCGTCGATCCGGCCGTGCTCCTGGCAGACCCGCGCGACCAGCGCGTCGACGGCCTCCGCGTCGCGCACGTCCGTGACCTGGGTGCTCACGCCCCCGGTCCCGAGCTCGCGACACTCCTTGCCGGCCCGCTCCAGAGGACCGCGTCCACGCGAGGCGAGCACGAGGTCGTCCCCCCTGGCCGCGAGGCGGTGCGCGACCGCGCGCCCGATACCGCTCGACGCCCCCACGAGGAGCACGACGCGTCGGTCGGGGGTGGCAGTCATGGCCTCGCCGTACCCCGATGCTCACGGCCTAGTCGGGTTGGTCGGGACGGCTGCGGGCAGCAGCAGCTGGACAAGGCGCGACAACTGGCACCAGGAGGAAACGTGAAGGCCGTCACCTGGCACGGACGACGCGACGTACGCGTCGACGAGGTGCCTGATCCGAGGATCGAGGCCCCCACCGACGCGATCATCCGCGTCAGCACCACCAACATCTGCGGTTCCGACCTGCACCTGTACGAGGTGCTGGGGCCCTTCATGGGCGTCGGCGACGTCCTGGGTCACGAGGCCATGGGCGAGGTCGTGGAAGTGGGAAGCGACTGCGGCGACCTGGTGGTCGGCGACCGCGTGGTGATTCCCTTCCAGGTCTGTTGCGGCCACTGCTGGATGTGCCGCGAGCAGCTCTACAGCCAGTGCGAGACGACGCAGGTCCGCGAGCAGGGCAAGGGCGCTGCGCTGTTCGGATACTCCAAGCTGTACGGCGAGGTGCCTGGGGGGCAGGCGGAGTACCTGCGCGTGCCCCAGGCGCAGTTCACCCACATCAAGGTCCCGGAAGGGCCGCCGGACGAGCGCTTCGTCTACCTCTCGGACGTACTGCCGACGGCGTGGCAGGCCGTCGCCTACGCGGATACTCCCAAGGACGGCACGCTCGTCGTCCTGGGGCTCGGCCCGATCGGGGACATGTGCGCCCGGATCGCGCGGCAGCACGGGGTCGAGCAGGTCATCGGCGTCGACCTCGTGGACGAGCGGTTGCAGCGGGCGCGTGACCGGGGCATCGACGTGCTCGACCTGCGCGAGGTCGGCGACCGTCTCGGCGACCTCGTCCGGGACCGCACCCAGGGCCGCGGCGCCGACGCCGTCATCGACGCGGTGGGGATGGAGGCGCACGGCTCGCCGATCGCAGGCCTCGCCCACTCGATGACCGCGCTGCTGCCGGGCGCCCTCGCACGACCGCTCATGCAGCGCGTGGGGATCGACCGCTTGGCGGCGCTCTACAGCGCCATCGACCTGGTCCGGCGAGGTGGCACGGTCAGCCTCTCCGGCGTGTACGGCGGGATGGCCGACCCGATGCCGATGATGGTGCTGTTCGACAAGCAGGTGCAGGTGCGGATGGGCCAGGCGAACGTCAAGCGCTGGGTGCCCGCGATCTTGCCGCTGCTGACCGACGAGGACCCGTTGGGCGTGGAGTCCTTCCACACCCACCGGGTGCCCCTCGCGGAGGCGCCTGCGGCGTACGCGATGTTCCAGAAGAAGAAGGACGGTGCGGTCAAGGTCGTCATGTCACCGTGAGCCGACCGCTGGCCGGGGCAGGAAGCGCCGGCCTGCCCGTCGAAGCAGTCGGGTGTGCGCCGCCTGCCGCTGATCGCCCTGTCCGTGATCGCCCTCGCCGGGGTGGCGCTCGCCGCACCTGGTGAGGCGGCCCGTGCGCCGCGCGTCGAGGTCGTACGGACGAGCTTCGCCGCCGGTGAGCCGAACATCGCCGTCGCGCAGGACGGCACCCTGTACAGCACGGCGATGGCCAAGGTCGTCCGGTCCACCGACCGCGGACGGCACTGGCAGGACGTCACACCCACCGGGCACGTGGCGACGCTCGACCCCTTCCTGCACGTCGACCGCGCCACGGGGCGGGTGTTCAAGTCCGACCTGGCCGGCACCTGCCAGCTGTTGAGCTGGAGCGACGACAAGGGCGCGACGTGGACCGCGAGCCCCGCGGCGTGCAACCTGTCCGACCACCAGAGCATCACGACCGGGCCGCCCGTCCTCACGACGACGGTCGGATACCCCAACGTGGTCTACGACTGCTCGCAGACGCTTGGTTACAACGGGTACTCAGCCGGATCCGGCTGCGACAAGTCGCTCGACGGAGGGCTCACCTGGGTCCCGACCGGCACGCTCGCCTTCAGCGACCCCAGCCCGTACGGCGTGGGCGAGGGCAGCGGGGACTCCGGCGTCCCAGGTCACTGCCTGGGTGACGTCGGCGCGATCTTCGCCGCGCCCGACGGGTCGCTCTACGTCCCGCGCGGCTGGTGCAGCCAGCCCTGGCTCGCTGTCAGCCACGACGAGGGACTCACCTGGACCCGCACCCAGGTCGCTCGCAACGGCATGAACACCACGCTGTCCGGCGGCTTCGGCGTCGTGGCGCCGGGGAGCGGCCAGAGCGACTACCAGGCGACGGTGGCCGCGGACGGCAAGGGCCGCGTCGTCTTCTTCTGGGTGGCGCTGGACCGCCTGCCCTACCTCGCGGTGTCCCGCGACTTCGGCAGGACGTTCGGCCCGCCGCTGCGGGTGTCACCCCGCGGCGTCAAGGAGGCCTGGGGCCCGGCGCTCGACATCGACCGGAAGGGGCGGGTGGCCCTCGCCTACATGGGCAGCACGGACTCCCCTGGGAAGCCGTGGACAGGCTCCTACCGCGAGACGACGTTCACCGGCTACCTGGCCCGGGTCGCGCAACCGTTCGCGCCTCGCCCCGCCATTGTCTCGGCACCCCTCACCCGGGATCCCGACGAGGCGCTGGTGCGCGGTGCGTGCGGGCCGGGTCGCTGCAACGAGCAGGTGCTGGACTTCATCGACGTGTCCCTCGCTCCGGACGGCAGCGCCTACGGCGCGTTCGTCGACCGGGCGGGCAAGCTCGTGGTCGGGCACCTGCTGCTGCCGTGAGCGACCCCTGCTGCCAGCCCTCCCGGCACGGGGACCTCATCCCCCTCGCCGTTCCGCCGTCCCGCGGCGATGACGACAAGGACGGGATGGTCGAGGTGCCGGCCGGCCCCTTCCTCATGGGCAACGAGCGCGCGCCCCTGTCGCCCGGTGACGCCGAGGGCCCGGTCCGTGCCGTGCACGTCGACGCCTTCCGGATCGACCGCACCGCCGTCACCGTCGCGGCCTTCCGCGCGTTCGTGGCGGCCACCGGTTGGCGCACCGACGCCGAGCGGTACGGCTGGTCCTACGTGTTCGTCGATCAGGTCGCGCCCGGGGCGGAGGTGCTCGACGCGGCGGTGCCCGGAGCACCCTGGTGGCGCGCCGTGAGGGGCGCCGACTGGCGGAGCCCGGACGGCCCGGGCTCCGCCGCCCGTGACGACCACCCCGTCGTGCACGTCGCCTGGCACGATGCCCGCGCCTACGCGCGCTGGGCCGGGAAGCGGCTCCCCACGGAGCCCGAGTGGGAGAAGGCCGCGCGCGGCGGTCTGGAGCAGAAGCGCTACCCCTGGGGGGACGAGATCGCCCCGGGCCAGGCGAACGTCTGGGAAGGCGACTTCCCGAGCACCCGCAGCAACGGCGCTCCAGGCACGCTGCCTGCCGCCTCCCTGGAGCCCAACGGGCTCGGGCTGTTCCACACCGCCGGCAACGTCTGGGAGTGGACCGCCGACGCGTGGGCAGCGGGTCGTGACGAGCGGGTGGTCAAGGGTGGCTCGTACCTGTGCCACCCGTCCTACTGCCATCGCTACCGGGTCGCCGGCCGCACCTTCAGCACGCCTGACTCGAGCACCGCCCACACGGGGTTCCGCTGCGTCGCGGAGGTGGCGCGGGAGGGACACGCTGCAGCCCAGGCGTGACCAGCGGCCTCATCCCCGGCAGGATGCGCGGCAGGACGCCCGGGCGGGTGTGCGGGGGGGTGTGCGGGGCCCAGATCCCACAGGTCACACCAGTCCCATAGACCCCATCTGTCGCGTACCCTGGGTCCACGAGAGGGGGACACCCGTGCACCGCACCGCCCGACCGCTGCTCATCGGCCTCGCCACGCTCGCACTGCTGTCCCCCTGCGTGCCGGCGACGGCCGACCCCGCTCCGAGCCAGGACGACCTGCGCAAGGCGGACGCCCGGGTCGCCGCCGCCCAGCGGCGCGTCGTCGGCCTGCAGGCCCGGGCCGAGCACGCGGCCGAGGAGTACAACGGCGCCCTTGTGCGCTCGCGCCGCGCCGCCGCGGCGAGCGTGCGCGCTGCCGACGCTGCCGACGTGGCTGACGTCTTCTACGACAAGGCGACCGAGGTGGCCCGCGCGGCCCAGACCGAGGCGGACGTCGCAGCGGCGGGTGCGGCCGCCGCCCGGCAGCAGCAGGCACTGGCCCAGGCCGAGGCGGACGCGGCGCAGCGCACCCTCGACCGCATCGCGATCGGCGCGTTCCAGACCGGCGGTCAGCTGGGCATGGTCAGCCAGCTGTTCCTCGCGGACGACCCGCTGGAGCTCGCCAACGCGCGCAACGTGATGAACCGCGTCGGGGTCTACCAGGACAAGGTCATCGCCGTTGCCGCCGCGGCGCGGGCCAGGGCTGCCGTCGCTGCCGGCATCGCCGCCGACGCGGAGCGGGAGGCACGGGCCGCGGCCAAGCGCGCCAACGCCTCGCTCGAGCGCGCGCAAGCCCTCAAGAGCAACGCGGACGCCGCGCACCAGGAGGCGCGCTCCGCCGCAGCAGAGGCCTCCGCCGCCACCCGCGACGCCGCCCGTTCCCGCCGTACCGTGCTGGCTCTGGTGGCGCAGGCGCAACGGGCCCTGGGCTCTGCTGTCCGCACGAAGGCACAGCTCGCAGCCGCCGCTCGCGCGGCCCGCGCGGACGCCTCCCGCTACCAGGACGTCGACGCCCCCTCGGACGAGGCGCGCATCGCGATCCACTGGGCGTTCGAGGAGATCGGCGTGCCGTACTCCTGGGGCGGTGGCGACGAGAACGGTCCGACCTACGGCTTCGCCCAGGGCGCCGGCACCAAGGGCTTCGACTGCTCGGGCCTGACGCTGTTCATCTACGCCAAAGCGGGCATCCACCTCGACCACTACTCGCAGAGCCAGTGGGACCAGGGCAAGCGGGTCAGCTCCCGGTCCGAGCTGCTGCCCGGCGACCTGATGTTCTTCGCCACCGACACGAGCAACCCGCGGACGATCCACCACGTCTCGATCTACATCGGCAAGGGCAAGATGATCGAGGCTCCCTACACTGGCGAGGTGGTTCGCGTCTCCTCCGCCGATCGCAGCGACTTCATCGGCGGCACCAGGCCCTGGGCGTAGCTGCGTGGCCCTCTCCGTCACCGGCCCCGTCGGCCGGTTCGTGCAGAAGCTCGCCCAGCGACCGGCCTTCGCCGTCGTCGCGCTGAAGGTCGCGCCGCACCTGGACCGCTTCGCCAGCCGCGTCTCCGGTGGCCGCTTCGTCGTGAGCCAGCTCCTCGTGCCGGTGCTCGTGCTCACCACGACCGGGGCCAAGAGCGGGCTGCAGCGCGAGACGCCGCTGGCGACCCTCGTCGACGGCGACGCGTTCTACGTCGTCGGGAGCAACTTCGGCACCGATAAGCACCCCGCGTGGTCCGCCAACCTGCTCAAGAACCCAGCGGCCTCAGTCCGGTACGGCGGTCGGCGGCGTGATGTGAAGGCCCACCTGCTGACCGACGAGGAGAAGGCCGCGGTCTGGCCCAAGCTGCTCACCGTGTGGCCGTCGTACGACAGCTACGTCGAGCGGAGCGGGCGCAGCCTGCGGGTGTTCCGGCTGGAGCCTCAGGAGTAGGTCTTCACACCGTCCTCGTGGCGCACGCCCAGTCGGCCCTGCGCGACGAGCAGGTCGAGGTGGGCGCCGGTCTCGAACACGGCGAGCATGGCGTTGAACGGGTCCAGGTCGGCGACCCGGTGCTCACGACGGGTCCAGCGCAGCGCGCTGGCTGTCTCGAAGACGGTGACGGCGCCCTCGCGCACCGCGCGCTCGGTCTGGCCGAGCCGGCCGTCGTGGTGCGCGATCAGCGCGTCCACCCGGGCGTGCGCGGACTCGGTCACGGGGCCGTGCGCGGGGAGCAGCATCGCGTCGGGACGGGCGCGCACCACGGCGAGCGAACGCAGGAACGCGCCCAACGGGTTCTCGCTGAGCACCGGCTCGAACCCGATGGACGGGGTGATCGTGGGCAGCACGTGGTCGCCCGCGAACAGCAGCCGGGCGTCGAGGTCGTGGAAGACCAGGTGCCCGGCCGTGTGCCCCGGCGTCTCGACGGCGTGCAGGGTGCGGGTGCCCAGGTCCACCGGGCCCTCGGAGAGCCACTCGTCAGGCGACTCCCAGTTGTGCGGGTCGGCCTTCTGCTTCTGGAACCAGGCGTCGATGAGATCCGCCAGGTCGTTCGCACCGGCCTCACGGAGCGCCGTGACCTGGCCGTTGAGGGGCGTGCGCTCAGCGTCCTGGAGCGCGTCGAGCGTGCGCTTCTCCCCCAGCCCGAGGGCGACGTGGGCGCCCGCGTCCCGTCGCACGTGCACGGCCTGGGTGTAGTGGTCGCGGTGCACGTGCGTGACGAGGAAGCGGCGTACGTCGGGCAGGCCGGCACCCAGCGAGGACAGGGCCTTCTCGAACAGCTCACGGGACTCGGGGATGCCCCAGCCGGCGTCCACGCACACCAACCCGTCGTCGGTGGTGATCACGTAGACGTTCACGGCACGCAGGCCGTCGTTGGGCAGGGGCAGCGGCACGCGGTGCACGCCGGGGGCGACCTCGAAGGCGCCAGGGTCGACCCAGGGCAGGTCAGAGGTGCTCGTCACTCCACTAGCCTCGCAGCACCTTGAACGCGTGGCCCCAGGTCCCCGACATCACGCCGATCCGGACCCAGGCCATGCACAGCTGCTCGAGCTCGCGACTGCACTCGATGCCACCCAGGTCGGCGGTGTCCCAGCCGGTGCTCTCGAGCAGCTGGACGATCCCGTGCTTCGCCTCGAGATCGTTGCCCGCGAGCAGCATCGTCGGCGGTCCGCCGGGGAGGTCGGGGTCGACCATGAGGGTGTTGTTCACGGTGTTGTAGGCCTTCACGACCCGCGCCTGCGGCACCGCGCGCTGCACCTGCTCGCCGAGGGAGTCGTCGCCGAGCACGAACAGCTCCGCCCGCCCGCTGCTGACGTCGAGGGGGTTGGTGGCGTCGACGAGCACCTTGCCCGCGAGCTCGGTCGCGACCGAGGTGACGACCTCGACGGCGGCAGTGCCCGCGACCGCGAGCAGGACCAGCTCCGCCCAGTCGGCCACGTCGGCGTAGGTGCCACCGGCGTCCCCGCTGCGGTTGGCCAGCCGCGTCTCGTGCCCGTGTCGAGCGAGGCCCTCGGCGAGCGCGCGGCCGACCTGACCAGCCCCGAGCACCCCGATCCTCACCGGGCGGCCCCTGCCGCAGCGAGCACGCGCGCGTTGTCCTTCGGCGTGCCGACCGTGATCCGGATGCCGTCACCGGAGAAGCCACGCACGAGCACGGCGTGGTCCTCGAAGACCTGCGAGACGCGGTCGGTGTCGGCACCGGTCGGCAGCCAGACGAAGTTGCCCTGGGTCGGTGGGACGTCCCACCCGAGGTCGAGCAACCCCTGACGGAGGGGGCCGCGCCAGGCAACGACCTCGGCGACCTGAGCCATCAGCGCCTCCTCCGCCTCCAGGCTCGCGAGTGCGGCCGCCTGCGCCGGCACGGACACGGCGAACGGCAGGTGCACCTGGCGCAGCGCACCGGCCACAGCCGGGTCGCCGCACAGCGCGTAGCCCACGCGCAGTCCCGCGAGGCCGTACGCCTTGGAGAAGGTCCGCAGCACCACCAGGTTCGCGTACGACGAGAGCAACCGCGTGCCGTCGACCACGAGCGGGTCGTCGACGAACTCGGCGTAGGCCTCGTCCACGACCACGAGCACCTCGGGCGGGACGGACTCCAGGAAGGCCTTGACGTCGTCGTGCGCCAGCGCAGTGCCGGTCGGGTTGTTCGGGCTGCACAGCAGCACCAGCCGGGTCCGCGGCGTGAGCGCCGAGGCCATCGCGTCGAGGTCGAGGTGGGAGTCACGAAGGGGGACCTTGACCCCGGTGGCACCGGCGATGGAGGTGAGGGTCGGGTACGCCTCGAAGGACCGCCAGCCGAACACGACCTCGTCGCCGGCGTCGCAGGCGATCTCGACGAGCTCCTGCACCAGCTGCACCGACCCGCACCCGAGGGCGAGCCGGTCAGCGTCGACGAGGTGCTTGGCCGCGAGGGCCTCGGTGAGGCGCGTCGCGGCGGGGTCGGGGTAGCGGTTGCCGTCGGCGACGGCCGCAGCGATCGCCTGCTGAACCTGAGGAAGGAGTGGGAAGGGCGTCTCGTTGCTGGCCAGCCTCGAGAGGTCCTGGCCCGCGGCCGGGCGCCGTCCCGGGACGTAGCCCCCGAGCTCGTCGAGGACCGGGCGCAGGCGTGGTGAGCTCACGGCCTGGACGCTACTCGTGGGTGCGACCCTCGTGCGCGAGGTGCTCGTCGTGCTCGAGCTGGATCGTCACGTGGTGCAGGCCGAAGTGCGACGTGACGCACTCAGTGAGCCGGTCGAGCGCGGCCGGGGCGCCACCTGCCCGCCACACCTCGTCGGCGAGGACCACATGCGCACTGAGCACGGGAGTGCCACTGGTGATCGTCCAGGCGTGCAGGTCGTGGCAGCCGATCACGCCCTCGACGCCCAGCAGGTGCTGCCGCACCTGCTCCAGCTCGACCCCTCGCGGGGTGGCCTCCAGCAGCACGTCCACCGCCTCGCGCAGCAGGTGCAGCGTGCGCGGGACGATCAGCAGGCCGACGAGCAGCGAGGCGACGGGGTCGGCGTACTGCGTCTGGGTCGTGGCGATGGCGACCGCGGCCACCAGGACGCCGACCGCACCGAGCGCGTCGGAGAGGACCTCGAGGTAGGCACCGCGCAGGTTCAGGCTGTGCCGTGCACCGCCGCGCAGCAGCAGCAGGGCGATGCCGTTCGCGACCAGGGCCACGGCGCCGAGCGCGGCCATGACACCCGGGTCGCTGTCGTGAGGGTGCGCCAGGCGCCAGACGGACATGCCCACCACGCCGAGGCCCACGGTCAGGAGCAGGACGCCGTTCGCGACCGCTGCGAGGATCTCCGCCCGCGCGAACCCGAACGTCCGCGCGGCCGTCGCAGGGCGCGCAGCGAAGGAGGCCGCGACGAGTGCGAGGCCGACCCCCGCAGCGTCCGAGAGCACATGACCCGCGTCCGCGATGAGGGCCAGCGAACCCGCAGCCAGTCCGCCGACGAGCTCTGCGAGGCAAACCACCACGAGGAGTGCCAGCACGGCGCGCAGGCGGGGCACGGACGACGTGAGGTGCGAGTGCGTGTGGTGCTCGCCCATGCCACGCATGCTGCCAGGTCGTGGCACGATCGACGTCGTCCGCACCCAGCTCGAGAGGCAGGTCGTTGAAGCGCCGGTTCGCCCTGCTCCTGCCCCTGCTCCTCGTGCTCACCACCTCCCCCGCCGACGCCGCGACCGGCGACCTCGGGTACGACGTGAGCTGGCCCCAGTGCACCGGCTCCGCCTTCACCTCGGTGCCGCCCACCTCCCCAGCCTTCGCCGTCGTCGGGGTCAACCACGGTGTCGGGAGGACGACCAACGAGTGCCTCGCAGCCCAGGCCGCCTGGGCTGCAACGGCGCCCGGCTCGCCCATGCTCTACGCGAACGGCGCCGACCCCGGACCGACGAACGGCAACTGGCCTCAGAGCGGGCGCACCTCCCCCGCCAGGTGCGTGACGGCGTCCAGCACCTCGGACACCGGCTGCGCCTACGACTACGGGTGGGACCTCGCGCAAGACGCCCTCACCCGCGCGGACGGCCAGACCGCCTTCGCAGCCACCTCGGTGACCTGGTGGATCGACGTGGAGGTCGCCAACAGCTGGGTCCTCGACGGCCTGATGGACACCGCCAGCATCCAGGGCATGGTGGACCGGCTCAGGTCGGCCGGAGTTCCTGACGTCGGGATCTACGCGCTGACCACCGACTGGGGGATGATCACCGGGTCGTCGGTCATCGGCACGAGCTCCTACACGCGGGCCACGAGCAGCACATACCGCGCGCACTGGTCGTTCGTGCCGAAGTACCCGATCGAGGACGGACCGGTGTGGTTCGCGGGGGCGGGCGGCCAGTCCGATGCCCAGACCCGCTGCGGCACGTCGAGCTTCTCCGGCGGCGAGCGGCTGCTCAGCCAGTACAGCGTGACCGTGAACACGACGGACTGGGACGGGGACTACCGGTGCGCGGACCGCGACCTCACGGCGCCGACCGCGACCCTCACCGCTCCGGCCACGGGCGTCGTGACCCTGGGCACGACAGCGGTGGCGTGGGGCGGCACCGACACCGGGGGTTCCGGGGTGGCCAGCTACGACCTGCAGGTCGCCAAGGCGCCGTACAACGCGGGTCTGGGTGCGTGGTCGTTCAACCGCCGGCTCCTCACGCGATCCCTGACGGCCACCAGCCCCGCGCGGGGCGGGACGGCGTGCTGGTACGCGCGCAGCCGGGATGCCGCAGGCAACCTCTCGGCCCTGAGCAACCGGCGCTGCGTCATCCGCCCGCTGGACGACCGTGACCTGGGCGCCAGCAGCAGCTGGGCCCGCACGACGGCAGCGAGCGGCTGGTTCAACAGCTCGTACAGCAGCGCGACGAGGCTGGGCGCCACCCTCACCAAGTCCGGTCTGCGCACCTCGCACCTCGAGCTGCTGGCCTACCGCTGCCCGACGTGCGGGTCCGTCACCGTCCTCCTGAACGGGGTGGCGTTCAAGACCGTGTCCCTCGCGTCCTCGACGAGCGGGCGGGTGCGGATCGCCCTGCCCCGCTTCAGCCTTCGCACCACGACCGTCACCCTGCGCGTCGCGACGTCGGGCAAGCTCGTCCGCATCGACGGCCTCGCCACCAGCGGCGTCTCCTAGGAGCGCGGTACCGCGTCCCCTGGACCTGAATGTGCGTTCACATTCCGCCCGCGAGGGTCGTCTGGGCTGAATGTGACGCCACAATCACTCGCTGGTGGCCGGGAGCGGACGTCAGCCGTCGGTCTTCGCGGACTCGACGCACTCCTTGAAGCCGTAGCTGCGCATCCAGGCGAGGTCGGCCTCAGGACCGGTCGGCGGGTCGCTGATGAGCTTGCCCAGGGCTGCCTGGTCGTTCTTCGCCACCGCGGCCTTCACGTCCTCGAGGAACTGCTTGCCCTCGGCGACCTGGCCCTCCAGCGGGTCGAGCACCTTCGACCGGATCGCGGCCTTGTCCGCCTCCGGCGGGTCGAGCGCCTTGATCTCCGCGGTGCCGCTCTCGGCGATACGGAGCGCCTCGACGAGGAAGCTCTCGAGCGCCGCCGGGCTGGTGGGTGCCGTCAGACCGTCGATCTCCTTGTTCAGCCGGGTGCAGATGACCTCGGCCTTGCTGACGTACTGCGCCTTCGACAGGCCCGTGGCGACCTGGTCCTTGTCGGACCCGCCACAGCCCGCGAGGAGGAGGGAGAAGCCCAGCAGGGGCAGGACGAGGGAGAGTCGCTTCATGGTCCGCATGTCTACACCGGGCGGCGGCCGACCACCCAGCACGCCACAGCGGCCGCGCTCGCCACGTTGAGGGAGTCGACCCCCCGGGCCATCGGGATCCGCACCCGCAGGTCGCTGCCTGCCAGCGCGTCAGCGCTCAGACCCGGCCCCTCGGCGCCCAGCAGCAGCGCTACCCGCTCGTCGTCGGCCAGCACGACCTCCTCGAGCCGGGTCGCGTCCGCAGCCGGCGTGAGCGCGAGGACGCGAAAGCCCGCCGTACGCAGATCGGCGAGACCCTCGGGCCAGTCCAGGTAGGCGTACGGCAGTGCGAGCACCTCCCCCATGCTGACGCGCACCGCGCGCCGGTAGAGCGGGTCGCAGCAGTCCTGGCTGAGCAGGACCGCGTCGATGCCGAGCCCCGCGGTGCTGCGGAAGATGGCTCCCAGGTTCGTCGCGTTGTTCACGCTCTCCAGCACCACGACCCGTGTCGCCTCGGCGAGCAGGTCGGCAGCGCTCGGCAAGGGCTGCCTGCTGAAGGACGCGAGGGCGCCCCGGTGGACGTGGAAACCGGTCACCGCGTGCAGCACGTCGTACGTCGCCCGGTAGACCGGCGCCTCCGGGAGCCGCTCGGGGAGCGGTCGGTTGTCGGCGAGCAGCACCGAGCGCAGCGCGTAGCCCGCCTGGGCGGCGCGCTGCATCACCGGGACGCCCTCCGCGATGAAGAAGCCCTCTTCCGGTTCGTGCCGCGTGCGCCGGACCGCGTCCGTCAGGCCCAGGTAGTCGGCCAGCCTCGGGTCGGCCGGGTCGGTGATGAGCTCCTCCACCCCGGTGACACTAGAGTTCATGCGGTCCGAACGACGCGAGGGAGCAGCTCCATGGCCGGCGGCCACAAGCACAAGCCCACCAGCTGGGTGACCGTCAGCATCATCATCGTGGGGAGCGTCCTGCTCGGCTTCGCGCTGCCGATGGAGTCCATGGCCCTCGGCGTTGCAGGCGGCGTGCTGTTCCTGGTGGGCCTCGTGCTCGGGCTCGTGTTCCGCATCATGGACGACGCTCACTAGTCGCCAACCACGTCGCCCTGGCGACACCCGCCTGGACAGCCCCTCCCCCTCCTGGCACGCTCGCGACGAAGGGCTGCGGCCGTGGAGGGGAAGCACGATGACGCTGTGCCGGTCGGCAGCGGGGGCAGCAGCGATCGTGCTCCTGTGCGGCTGCAGCGGCGAGGGCAGTGCTGCGAGGAACACGCCCTCGCCAACGGCAGAGCCGGGGTTCACCGTGCCGCCTCCCCCCACGCTCGACCCTGCGGCCGCGCTGTCCCAGCCCTTCGCGACGAAGGTTTTCAAGCCCGCGTTCTCCGTGCGGCTCCCGGCGAACTGGACGGCTGTCGAGCGTGACGTGTCCGCGTTCCAGGCCTACCTGGGGGACGAGGACTTCGAGATCACGTTCGACCGCACGTACCTCAAGCGCGAGTCGGTCGGCCAGGGCGTCGCGCGGCTCAGCCGGACGCCGGGGGCGACGCCGAGCGCTGCTGAGGACGTCGTCGTCGGAGGACGGCACGGCAAGGCCCTCGTCCTCCAGTCCGACGGCGAGCTGACGTTCACCGACAGCGGGTTCCACGTGCCCTCCGGACCCATCGGTGTCATGGTCCTGCCCATCCCGGACGGGACCACGATCACTGTGTTCCTCACCGCGCGGGACGACCGCGCCGTGGCCCTCCCCCGGGTGCGGGCTCTCACCGACCGCATCTTCGCCACCCTGCGCTGGGCCTAGCAGGCGCTGGCGCGCCCTGTCCCTTGCTACCGGCGCTGGCGCGCCCAGGACCGCATCGTCTCGATGCGCTCCTGCAGCTGTACGGCGGTCGCCTGGGGTGAGGGCGGGCCGCCGCACGCGGTCCGGAGCTCGGCGTGGATCGTGCCGTGCGGCTTGCCTGTGCGGTGGTGCCACGCGCCGACGAGCCCGTTCAGCTCCTTGCGCAGTCCTGACAGCACCTCGAAGGCGCTGCGCTCCCGTTCCGGTGCCGGCACCACCGGGGCGCTCTTGAGCTGCTTGGCCTGGTGCTGCTGGAGCAGCACCGCCACCTGGTCGGGCGCGAGCAGGCCCGGCAACCCGAGGAAGTCGAGCTCGTGGTCGGACCCGACGGCGGCACCGGTGCCGTACTCGCCGCCGTCGTAGATCACCCGGTCGAGGTGGGCGGAGGCCTGCAGCGCGACGAAGCCGTCCTCGCCCTCGCCGTCCAGGTCCTCGCGGTTCGCGGCCGCGAGCAGCTCGTCAGCCAGGAACTGCTCCTTGGCCGGGCCGTCAAGGGCGTGGTCGCGCTCGGCCTCCATCTCGGCAGCGAGCAGCAGCAGGGACGGGACCGAGGGCAGGAAGACCGACGCGGTCTCCCCGGGTCGACGGGCGCGGACGAAGCGCCCGACCGCTTGGGCGAAGAACAGTGGGGTCTGGGTGCTCGTGGCGTAGACGCCGACGGCCAGGCGCGGCAGGTCGACCCCCTCCGACACCATCCGCACCGCGACGAGCCAGCGGTCGTCGGAGGTCTCGAAGGCCGCGATCTTCTTGGACGCCTTGGGGTCGTCCGACAGCACGACGACGGGCTTGCGGCCGGTGATGCCCTGCAGCAGCTCGGCGTACAGCTTGGCGGTGACCTGATCGGTCGCGATGACCATGCCACCGGCGTCGGGCATCCCCCTGCGCACCTCGGTGAGGCGGCGGTCGGCGGCAGCGAGCACGGCAGGCATCCAGTCGCCGTGCGGGTCGAGGGCGGTGCGCCAGGCCTGCTGCGTCTGCTCGACCGTGAGGGGCTCACCGAGGGTCGCGGTGATCTCCTCACCGGCCCGCGTCTTCCACGTCGCGGTGCCGGAGTAGGCCAGGAACAGCACCGGGCGCACCACGCCGTCACGCAGGGCGTCGCCGTAGCCGTAGGAGTGGTCGGAGCCGGAGCGGGTGATGCCATCGGTCCCCCGCTCGTACCTCACGAACGGGATCGGGTTGGTGTCGGACCGGAACGGCGTGCCCGTGAGCGAGAGCCGACGGGTCGCCGGCCCGAATGCCTCCCGAACGGCGTCGCCCCAGGACAGCGCGTCGCCGGCGTGGTGCACCTCGTCGAGGATCACCAGGGTCCGCCGCCGCTCGGTGCGCGCGCGGTGCAGCAGCGGGTGGGCGGCCACCCCGGCGTACGTGACGGCGACGCCGTGGAAGTCGGCGCTGGTGGCGCCCTGGGAGTTCTTGAAGCCGGGGTCGAGCATGATCCCGACCTGCGCGGCAGCGAGCGCCCACTGGGTCTTCAGGTGCTCGGTCGGCGCGACGACGGTGATGCCCTGCACGGCCCCGGACGCGAGCAGCTCCGAGGCGATCCGCAGGGCGAACGTCGTCTTGCCCGCGCCGGGGGTCGCGACGGCCAGGAAGTCGCGCGGCTGGGAGCGCAGGTAGCCCACCAGAGCGCTGCGTTGCCAGGCGCGGAGCGGTGCTGCGACGGGTGCTGCCTGGGCCTGGGCGGTCAACGATCTCTTCCTGCGCGCGACTGCGCCGGGGGGCTTCCCCGGCGCAGTGACGAGACTAGGCGAGGGGTCCGTCATCCCGTGGAAACACGCCGGGTGCAGGCTGTGGGCATGCGTCCGGTCAGCGTTCGTCGCGAGTCCCACGTCGTTCACGGGTACCGGCGGGCGTACGTGCTCGCCGGGCCCCGGCTGGGCACCGCGCCGGTGCTCTGGATGATCCACGGCATCGGGGACTCCTCCCGCACGTGGGATCCCGTGCTGCCGCTGCTGGCGGACGGCTACACCGTCGTCGCCCCGGACCTGCTCGGCCACGGAGCCTCCGACAAGCCCCGCGCGGACTACTCGATCGGGGGCTTCGCGAACGGCATGCGGGACCTGCAGGTCGTGCTCGGCGTGGAGAGCGCCACCATCGTCGGGCACAGCCTGGGCGGGGGTGTCGCCATGCAGTTCGCCTACCAGTTCCCCGAGCGGGTCGAGCGGATGGTGCTGGTCTCCAGCGGCGGCCTCGGCGCCGAGGTCAACCCGCTGCTGCGCGGCCTGGCGCTGCCCGGCGCGTCGTACGCGATCGCGGCCTCGGCCTTCCCGCGGCTGCGGCAGACGGTGGTCGGCGTGGGCCGCCGGCTCGCGCGGTTCGGCGTGCTGGACAAGAACGACGTCGAGGACGTGGCGATCATCTGGGAGGGTCTGCGCGACGACGCGACCCGCAAGGCCTTCCTGCGCACCCTGCGCGCGGTGATCGACGTCCGCGGGCAGGCGGTCACGAGCCACGACCGGCTGTACCTCGCCGGCGACGTGCCCGTGATGCTCGTGTGGGGCGACCGCGACCCGATCGTCCCGGTCGGCCACGCGGGGCTCGCCGCCGAGGCCCTGCCGCACGCCCGGCTGTCGATCGTCCCGAAGGCCGGTCACATGCCGCACCGCACCGCGCCCGAGGCCTTCGCCCGCGCCCTCAAGGACTTCATGAAGACCACGCAGCCCGCGGCCCACGACCCCGCACAGGTGCGGGAGATGCTCGTCGCCGGCCGTCAGGCCTCGGTGACGAAGTCGATCAGCCGCTCCACGCTGCTCAGCAGCGGCACCTCGAGGTCTGTGTAGGAGTCGACGGCCGCGAGCACCCGCCGCCAGCCCTCCCAGGGCTGCCCCCAGCCGAGGGCGGCGCACACGCCCTCCTTCCACGGACGCCCCGGCGGCACGACGGGCCAGGCGTCAATCCCCACGGCGGAGGGCTTCACCGCCTGCCAGACGTCGACGTAAGGGTGTCCCGTGACCAGCACGTGCGGGCTCGTCACCTGAGCCACCACGCGGCTCTCCTTGGAGCCGGCGACGAGGTGGTCGACGAGCACGCCCAGTCGCCTGCCGCGCTCGGGGGCGAAGGCGCGCACCAGGGCAGGCAGGTCGTCGACGCCGTCGAGCGGCTCGACCACGACGCCCTCGACGCGCAGGTCGTGACCCCACACCCGCTCCACCAGCTCCGCGTCGTGCCTGCCCTCGACCCAGATGCGGCTGCCACGCGCGACCCGGGCCGCCAGTCCCACGACCTCCACCGAGCCGCTCGCCGTACGGCGGGGTCCTCGGACGACGGCCACCACCGGGCGGGTGAGGGTGACCGCCTTGCCGTCGAGCAGGAACACCCCGAGCGGGAAGACGCGCACCTTGCCGTGCCGGTCCTCCAGGCTCACGTTCTCCTTGTCGCACGCGGTCACGGCACCGCACCAGCCGCTGAGGACCTCCTCGACCACGAGCCCCGCCTCCGCGGGGACCGACGGCGGTGGCTGCCGCGTCGTCGGCGCGAGGTCGATCCCGTCGTAGCTGCGCACCTCCTGACCCTAGGTTCAGCGCGGGCGCCGTCCCCGTAGGCTCGAGGACCGTGTCGTCCGCGCCCGTCCCCCCACGCAGCGCGCTGCTGGCGTGCTGGACGACGGCGTGGCTGGCCGGTGAGGTCGGGCTGCCCGAGGTGACCGCCCGCACAGCTGCGTACGACGACAGCCACGTCGTCGCCGGGCTGTGGGTGGACGACCTCGACCTCGAGCAGGCGCTGGGGCGGCTGCGCGCGGAGGGCGTGACCCGGGTGCGACTGGTGCTGCCCGTGCCCGGCGACCCGCTGGGGCTGCCGGGACCGGGCGCGTTCACCGAGGCGGCACTGCTGGCCGGCGAGGGGGTGGTCGCCGTACGAGCCGACGGGAACGGCTGGGGACTGGTTCCCGCCCTGCAGAGCCACGGCTCGGCCCTCGACGGGACCGTCACGACCGTCACGTGGCAGTGCCACCCCGTGCTGGTCGACGGCCCGGACCCCGGGCCCTTCCTGCACGAGGCGGAGCACGACCTCCGGGTCGGCGTCATGGAGGCGGTCCAGGCGCTGAGCGACCTCGACATCGCGCGCTGGGACCCGGACGTCGCCGAGGCCCTCGAGGACCTGCGGCGCGCGCAGCGCCGGGGCATCCCCGACGACGAGCTGCCGGGGTCATGGCCCGCCCGGGCGCGCGACGTGCTCGTGCGGACCCGCGCGCTGGCCACCCTGGTCCAGCTCGCGACGTCGTCCACCGGAGGCGCCGTGGACGCGCACGAGACCGAGGCCCGCGCGGCCGTGCTCCGCGACCTCGCCAGGGTGGTACGGCGGGCCCGCGTCGCGGCGTACAACGCCCACGGCCACGTGGCATGAGCACCCTCGTCACCGTCACGGGCCTGGACCACCCCGGGGTCACGGCGGCACTCATGGACGTCCTGTCACGGCACGGTGCCAACGTCGAGGACATCGAGCAGGTGGTGGTGCACGGACGACTGCTCCTCGGTCTCGTCGTCTCCGGGCAGGGCGACGGCACGGCTGTGTTCGCAGACCTCGAGGCCTGCGCGCGGGACCTCGGGGTGGCGGTGGAGCTCGAGCTGCTGGTCGACGCCGAGCCCGCGTCGGCCGTGCGGCACCACGTGGTCGTCCTGGGCGCGCCGCTGCCGCCCGCCGCCCTCGCCGGCGTGACGCGGCGGCTGGCCACGTGCGGCGCGAACATCGAGACCATCACGCGGCTGTCGTCATGGCCCGCGCAGTCCTTCGAGCTGGTCGTGTCCGGCGGCGACACCGCGCAGCTGCGACGCGAGCTCGCGGCCGAGGCGGTCGCGCAGCAGGTCGACGTCGCCGTCGAGCGCGGCTCCATCTACCGACGCGCCCGGCGGCTCGTCGTCATGGACGTGGACTCCACCCTGGTCCAGGGGGAGGTCATCGAGATGCTCGCTGCCGAGGCGGGGTGCGAAGCCGAGGTGGCTCGGGTCACCGCTGCCGCGATGGCCGGGGAGCTGGACTTCGAGGCCTCGCTGCGCGCCCGCGTCGCGCTGCTGGAGGGCCTGCCTGTCGAGGCCGTGGACCGGGTGCGGGCCGCCGTACGCCTCACCCCCGGCGCCCGGACCCTCGTGCGCACGCTGAAGCGCCTCGGCTGGACGGTGGGCATCGTCAGCGGCGGCTTCACCGCGGTCACAGACGACCTGCGCGACCTGCTCGGGCTCGACCACGCGCTAGCCAACGTGCTCGAGGTGCACGACGGGCGGCTCACCGGCCGAGTCGTCGGGCCCGTCGTCGACCGGGCTGCGAAAGCCGCGGCGCTGCGGTCGTTCGCCGAGCAGGAGGGCCTGCAGCCCGAGCAGACGGTGGCGATCGGTGACGGGGCCAACGACCTCGACATGCTGGCTGCCGCGGGGCTCGGCATCGCCTTCAACGCCAAGCCGGTCGTGCGGGACGCTGCCGACGCGGCGCTGTCGGTGCCCTTCCTCGACGCCGTGCTCTTCCTGCTCGGCATCCCTCGCGCCGAGGTCGAGCAAGCGGGTTAGCCCAGGCAGCAGGTGGCGGGGCACTCGTCCTGGGTGCCCACACCGCCGTGGTCGTCGCGGTCCGGACCGGCGATCCGCTCGACGACCAGGTCGCGGAGCATGGCCACGAACGCCGGGTCGGTGCCGACCGTCTCGGCCCGGCGCACGGTCATGCCGGCCGGTGCTCCAGGGACGGCAACGAGGTCGAGGTCGTACACCACCTCGACGTGGTCGCTGGTGAACCCGACGGGCACGAGCACGACCTCGCGCACGCCCTCGGAGGCCAACGACACCAGACGGTCCGCGACATCGGGCTCCAGCCACGCCACCGAGGGCGGGCCGCTGCGCGACTGCCACGCGAGGTCCCAGGGCAGGTCGCCGGCTACCCGGGCGGACGCCTCCCGCAGTGCCTGCTCGTAGGCCCCTCCCCTCGGTCCCGAGGCACGCGCCATCGAGACAGGCACGGAGTGGGCGGTGAACAGCAGGAACGGCGCGGTCAGGCCCTCGGCGGCGCGCAGGGCGTTCCGCCGTACGGGGTCGAGGAAGCCTGGCTCGGGCCAGTAGGTGCGGAGCTTGGTGAGCACGACCGGCCCGGCTGCGCCGGCGAGGTCCTCGCGGTACTGCCGGCAGCCCGAGTACGACGGGAACGCGCTGGTCGTGACCACGACCGCGTGCCGGACACCGTCCGCGGCCATGGTCGCGACAGTGTCGGCGAGCAGCGGCTGCCCGTTGCGGTTGCCCCAGTAGACGGGCAGGTCCGGGCCCCGCGCCACCAGCTCGGCCTCGAGGGCAGCCCGCAGCCGGCGGCACTGCTCGGGAAGCGGGCTGACGCCGCCGAACCCCTCCAGGTAGTGCCGTGCGACCTCCTGGAGCCGCTCCAGCGGGACGCCCCGCCCGCGCGTCACGCGCTCGAGGAACGGCATCACCTCGTCGGGTCCCTCGGGTCCGCCGAAGGACAGCAGCAGCACCGCGTCGACGGGGGGCAGGGTCACGCCGACCACCCTGCCACGGCTATCTTCCGCGCATGCCACCTGTCGCGCTGGTCACCGGCTCCTCCTCGGGCATCGGCGCGCAGGTCGCGCGACGGCTGGCCAAGGACGGCTACGACGTCGTGGTGAACAGCCGCTCGGCCGACGCCGGGCGGGCGGTGGCGGACGAGGTCGGTGGCACCTACGTGCAGGCCGACGTCGCGGACGAGGTGCAGGCCCGGACCCTCGTCGAGGAGGTGGCGACCCGCTTCGGGCGCCTCGACGTCCTGGTCAACAACGCCGGCAGCACCGAGCGCATCGCCCACGGCAACCTCCCGGCGGCGACCCCGGACATCTGGCGGCGGCTGTACGACGTGAACGTCGTCGCGCCGTTCGTGCTGGTGACCGCCGCCGAGCAGCTGCTGCGCGAGAGCCAGGGCTGCGTCGTGAACGTGTCCTCGCTCGCGGGGGTCAAGCCGACCGGCAGCTCGATCCCGTACGCCGCGTCGAAGGCGGCCCTCAACCACGTCACCCGGCTGCTGGCGAAGGCGCTCGGCCCCGACATCCGCGTCAACGCGGTCGCGCCCGGGCTGGTCGCGACGCCGTGGACCGAGGACTGGGACGACCTGCACCAGCTGGTCGCGGCCATGGCGCCGCTGCGCCGGGTCGCCACGCCCGACGACGTCGCGGAGGGGGTCCTCGGGCTGATCCGCGCGACCTACGTCACGGGTGAGGTGCTGGTCCTCGACGGCGGCCTCGGCCTGCTGCCATGACGGGTCCGCTCGCGCTGGTGGGCAGCGGGGAGTACCTCCCCGTGATGCAACCGCTCGAGCGCCGGTTGCTCGAGGGGCGGGCTCCGAAGTACGTGCAGATCCCCACGGCAGCAGCCGAGGAGGGTCAGGCCTCCCTCGACCGCTGGGTGGCGCTGGGGCTGGCCCAGGGCGAGCGGCTGCGGGTGGAGGCCGTGCCGGTCATGGCCCGCACGCGCGCCGACGCGGACGACCCTGCCCTGGCCGACCTGGTGCGCGGTGCGGGCCTGGTCTACCTCAGCGGTGGCAGTCCGTCGTACCTCGCGGCGACGCTGCGCGGGACCCGGCTGTGGCGGGCCGTCTGCGAGGAGTGGGAGGGGGGCGCAGCCCTTGCGGGTTGCAGTGCCGGGGCCATGGCGCTCACGGGATCGGCCCCGCACGTGCGCGACCTCGCGCGGGAACCGGAGCAGGGGCTCGGGGTGCTGCCGAGCTGGCACGTGCTCCCTCACTTCGACCGCATCGGCGACTGGGAGCCGGGGATCGTGGAGCGCTACCTCGCGAGTCTCGCGGACGACGAGACCCTCATCGGGATCGACGAGGAGACCGGGCTCGTGCGGATGACGGACACCTGGGAGGTGCAGGGACGGCAGGCCGTCCACGTCATCCGGCCCGACGGCCAGCGGGCCTACACCGATGGCGCGTCGGTGCCCTTGTAGAACGGGTCACGCGCAGCGCCGGCGATCGCCGTGCGCGGGCACGTCGCCAGCGTGAGCCCCACGTGCTGCAGCGCGTCGTCGGACAGCCGCTCGACGGTCCAGCCCTGCCTGAGTCCCTCCTCCGTCACGGTCACCCGGTAGATCGTGATGTCGTACTTCGACGGGGTGCCGTAGACCGCGCCGATCGTGCCGATGAGCGCCGCTGTGCCGTGGGTGCCCCCGGGGCCGTCCCAGGGGTGGTCGTACCTCTGCCACAGGCCGGCGCTGGCACTCCACACGCCGCCCCTGCTCACGTCGCGGGCCTCGAGCTCGCGCAGGATCTCCGCTGCGAGCTTGGCGGCGAGCACGGCCGAGGGGCGGATGACTTCCGTGGTGCCGGGCATGCGCCCATCCTGCCAGCCCGAGCCACCGCGTGATGCCAAACCGAATCGCGTTCGGTATCGTCCGGCCATGCGCGCAATCCAGATCACCGCCTTCGGCGGACCCGAGGTCCTGCAGCTCGTCGACCTGCCCGACCCGGCCCCGGTGCCCGGCTTCACCCTCATCGACGTGGACACGGCCGGGGTGAACTACGCGGACACGCACCAGGTCGAGAACAGCTACCTCGCGCCCGCAGCGCTGCCGATGATCCCCGGAGCCGAGGTCGTGGGCCGGCTCGAGGACGGCACACGGGTCGCCGCCATGACGACGGCCGGGGGCTACTGCGAGAAGACGCTCGCCCACCCCTCCGCGGTCTTCGCTCTCCCGGACGCGGTGTCCGACGGCGACGCCCTGGCCCTCATGGTGCAGGGCCTCACCGCCTGGCACCTGCTGCGCAGCTGCACCCACCTGCAGCCCGGGGAGTCGGTCGTCGTGCACGCCGCGGCCGGGGGCGTCGGGACCCTCGCCGTCCAGCTCGCGAAGGCCTGGGGTGCGGGCAACGTCATCGCCGTCGCCTCGACCGACGACAAGCTCAAGCTCGCGGCGGACCTGGGTGCGGACAACCTCGTGCTGGCCGGTGAGGAGGACCTCAAGGGGGCCCTGCAGTCCGCGAACGGCGGCAAGAAGGTCGACGTCGTCCTCGAGATGGTGGGCGGAACTACGTTTGATCAATCTCTCGCGGCACTCGCGCCCTTCGGGCGCCTCGCCACCTTCGGCATGGCATCGCGCACTCCCCCGAAGCCCGTCGGCGCGGGTGAGCTGATGGCCAAGAGCCGCGCCGTCATCGGCTTCTGGCTGGCCCACTGCTTCGGCAACCCGGCGATGCTGCAGCCGCAGATGACCGAGCTGCTCGACATGGTCGTCGCCGGCACGCTGAAGCCGCTCGTCGGCGGCAGCTACCCGCTCGGCGACGCCCGGCTCGCCCACGAGTCGCTGCGCAGCCGCGAGTCGGTCGGCAAGCTCGTCCTCGACGTGCGGGGCTAGGCGGACTCGATCTTGGGGCACGGGCAGTGCTCGTCGTGCCAGGCACGGCGGCAGCCCGGCGGGTAGTGCAGAGCCCGGATCACCCGCGCGGGGTTGCCGGCCACCAGCGAGTCGTCCGGCACGTCCTTGGTGACCACCGCGCCCGCCGCGACGAGCACCCGCTTCCCGAGGGTGACACCCGGCAGGATCATCGCGCGCGCCCCGATCCAGCAGCCGTCCCCGATGCGCACTGGCGCCTGCTTGTGCGGCCGGCCCTCCACCCCGTGGCTGTCGCTGTCCATGACGTAGACGTCGTTCGCGAAGGCCACGTCGTCACCGACGACGATCTCCTCCACGGCGATGATCGTCGAGCCCACGTTGACGAAGCACCGATCCCCGAAGCGGATCTTGCCCCAGCCGCTGATGACGGTGCGCCGGTAGCCCGACCACACCTTGAAGTCGTCGCCGACGCGCATGTCGGAGCCGTCGACGACCGGACGGCCGTAGACGACGCAGCGCTCTCCGCGCTCGTCGCAGTGGCGCAGCGACCAGACCGCCTGCAGCCGCTGGCGCCAGGTGGCCCGGCGCCACTTCCAGGCCAGGAGGCGCCACTGCCAGGGGGTGAGCTCTTCAGGCACCCGCCTACGCTAGCGGCCGTGGAGGCTCCGGTGTGCTCGGCGAAGGGCTGCCGCGCGGCGGCCGGTCACGCCGTGGTCTGGAACAACCCGGCGCTGCACGCGCCCGACCGCGAGAAGGTCTGGCACGCGTGCGACGAGCACGTCGCGCACCTGTCGCAGTTCGTGCAGCGACGCGGCTTCCTGATCAGGGTGGACCCGCTACTCGCGGAACCCTCCGAGGAAGCGCCGGAAGACCCCGCCCTGCCGCGGTAGCGGCGCGGCGGGCGGCGGCGGCGACGCGGTACGGCGGGCGATCGGCTGGTCGTAGTCGGTCGACGCGATCGCCAGCACCGTCTGGTCCTCGTCGAAGTCCTCGGACCCGTCGAGCTGGGGCACGAAGCCGACGAGCATCCCGTTGCGCATCACCTGCGCCTCCAGGCCGAGGGTCCCGTCGGTGTCCCACACCGCCTGGCGGCCGTCGCGCAGCTGCACGCGCACCCCGAACTGGTAGGTCGACGACCGCTCGACGTGCGCGTCGAGACCCCTCTCACGCAGCCGGTCGACGACCCGCAGCGCCCGCTTCTCGTCCACTCGCCCTCCGCGAACCCGACTCCGAAAACCCTTGGTACGACGAGCCTAGGCTCGTCGTCGTGCTCCCTCCTCAGCCTGTCACGCTGACCCGCGGCCGGGTCCGCCTCGAGCCGTGGGCTCCCGCGCACGACGCCGACCTGCTGGCCGCGGCGACGCCGGAGGTCTTCCGCTGGCTGCCCGCCTTCCCCCCGACGACCGTCGCGGAGGTCGCAGCGATCCGCCAGTCGCACCCGGGCCTCCCGTGGGCCGTGGTCGTCGAAGGCAGGGCGGCCGGCAGCACGTCGTACCTGGACGTGGACTGCGAGCTGGGCGGGCTCGAGGTCGGCTGGACCTGGTACCGGCGGGACCTGTGGGCCGGCGACGTGAACCCCAGCTGCAAGCTGCTGCTGCTGTCGTACGCCTTCGAGGAGCTCGGCGCCGAGCGCGTGCTGCTCAAGGCTGATGCCCTGAACACGCGGTCACGGGCGGCCATCACCCGGCTCGGGTGCGCGTTCGACGGGGTGCTGCGGCACCACAAGCGCCGTCCCGACGGCTCGGTGCGCGACACGGCGTACTACTCGATGCTGGCGGACGAGTGGCCCGTGGCGAAGGCCGGCCTCGTCACCCGGTTGGGCTAGCCTGGCAGGCATGCCGTCGCTCCTGCCCGTGCTGTGGCTGGCCGTCTTCGCGTTCGACGCGTCGCTGGCCGGGCGTGGCCGCGACCACCAGCTGGGGGCTCTCGCCCTGGGCGCGCTGTTCGCGGTGCTGGTCGTCGGCGAGGTCCGCGCGGCGCGCCGCGAGGCCGCCGACGACTGACCGCTCCTCCGGTTGGACTGGTCCCGCCTGGGGATCGTGCTGGCATGGCCACTGCGACTCAGACCGCGAAGAGCACAGCCCGCGAGGCGCGTAGCAGCGAACCCGTGACCTGGTTGGCCCGCTTCGGCTTCGCCGGTCGCGGCGTGGTGTACCTCGTGCTGGGAGCACTGGCCCTGCAGCTCGCGGTCGGTCACTCGGCCCGTGCCGACAAGACCGGGGCACTTGGGGCGATCAAGGACAAGCCGCTCGGTGGCGTGCTCCTCGTCGTCCTCGCGATCAGCTTCGCCGGGTACGCCGTGTGGCGCCTGCTGGACGGGCTGGTGGGGCATCGGGAAGACGACAACCCCAAGCGCGCTGCGAAGCGCGTCGCCTCGCTCGCCCGGGGCGTGATCTACGGGTTTCTGGCCTTCTCCACGGCGCGCTTCGTGGTGTCGCCAGCTGGCGGGGACAAGACCGAGCCGCTGACAGCGCGCGTCATGAGCATGACCGGGGGTCGCACCGTGGTGGGTCTCGTCGGCGCCGCGTTGGTCATGGGCGGCCTCGTCATCGCCTACCGCGGGGTCACCGAGAAGTTCATGAAGCGCTTGGACCTGGCGTCCTCCGGCGGCGGAGTGCGGCGTGCGGTCCAGGTGATCGGCGTGACGGGCCTCGCCGGTCGTGGCCTGGTGGTCGCGCTGGTCGGTGGCTTCCTGGTGCAGGCGGCGGTGACGTTCGACCCCGACAAGGCCAAGGGGCTGGACGCCTCCCTCAAGGCGCTCGCGGGAGCGCCCCTCGGCACGGCCCTCCTCGCCTGCGCGGCCGTCGGCCTGCTCGCCTTCGGCGCCTGGTCGTTCGTCGAGTCGCGCTACCGCAAGGTCTGACGCAACGGCCCTGGCCCTTTTTGTAGGAGTCCAATACATTTACGGGGTGCGACGGCGTGCGGCAGTGCTGGTGGCGGCGGGTGCCCTGCTGGGCAGTGCGGTCCACGCAGGGGCCCCCCGTCCTCCGGCACCGACTGCGCTGGCCGAGGGCGCAGCCCTCGCCGCGATGGTGGACCTGGAGACGCGGATCCAGGACTCCCTGCAGGTCGGCCACGTGGTGCCCGTGCTCTTCGGCTCCCCCACGCAGCTGCCCGGTGACGTCGTCGCCACGCCGTACTGGGGCGACACGCAGCTGTGGAGCGGCGTCTACGTCGGCGGCCAGGCCATGCGGTACGCCGTGGCCAAGCAGCACCTCACCGCGCCGGGTCGCTCCGGTGAGCACCGGCAGCGCGCGGACGCCGACTTCTGGAGGGATCAGCGGGACACCGCCCTCAGCCGGGTGCGCGTGATCCTCGACGCCCAGCACCGCGATGTCACGATCGCCGAGGACTGGGTCGGCTCGCCGTACCTGCCTCCGCGGGTGAACACGAGCGACCCGCGCGGTCCGCACACCGTCGACTACGGCGGCGGCGTGGTGCACGGCGAGCGCGGCCTCGTCACCCGCGGCTGCACGCCCAAGGGCCTCGGCGCGATGGGCATCAACCCGCCGAACCACGACGCCGCGAACCCGGTCAACGACAGCAGCAACCACGTGTACGAGATCACCTGGACGCACGGCGACGGACTCACGTACTACTGCGAGACATCGCCCAGCCGCGACACGTACGCCGGCCTCCTGTTCGGGATGCTCACCGCCTTCGACCTGGTCGGACCGGACGACGCGGCGCTGCGGGCGCAGGTGCGCGACGACGTGCTCGCGATGGCCGGCTACCTCGTGCGGCACGGGTGGAACCACGTCCGGCCCAACGGTGCCGTCGGCACCAACAACGACGAGGACGGCTTCGTCTCCCCGCTGATGGAGCACGTGCCACTGGCGCGCCTCAACGTCGTGAACGCCGCGCGCCACGTCGCGGCAGTCGCAGGTTCCCCGCAGCAGGTGGCGGAGTGGGACGCGCTGTGGGCGGAGGAGCTCGCGACCCAGGGACCGCTCGTGGCGGCGAACATGGAGGTCGACTCGGCACAGCCGAGCAGCAGCTACTTCAAGTTCAACCTCAACCACCTGCTCGGCTTCAACCTCCTCCGTACGACCAGCGGCGCCGAGCGCGACCTGCTTGCCCGCGGCTTCGCCGTCATGGACAAGACGACCGCCGACGACCAGAACGCGCACTTCGAGGCGCTCACCTACGGCCTCACCGGCGACGCGTGGCGCCGGGACGCCGCGGTCACCCACCTCGAGCAGTGGTTGGACTACCGCGCTGCAGTGGCCGGGGGCGTGGAGATCCGCAACAGCACCCGCTGCGGGGTCGACGTCAGCTGCGTGCCCGAGGACAAGACCGAGCTGCTCGTCGAGCAGGCTCCGGGCGGCGCGGTCGAGTGGTGGCCTTCGACGTCCGGCTCGCTGCGGGCAGACGCCCCGCTGCCGGTGGCACAGCGTCCGCCGGCGGACTTCCTGTGGCAGGCGCTGCCGGGGCGGCTCGACGGTCAGCAGGACGTGCGGTGGCGCGAGCCCGGCATCGACTACCTCACGCCGTACTGGGTGATCCGGTACTTCACCGAGGTCGCTCCCCCGGCGGCGAGCCCCTTCCCCGCATGGG
>DATLCV010000116.1:0-6188 GCA_035526225.1 Mycobacteriales bacterium | reverse complement strand
GGACAGCTCCGAGGACGCCGGTGACGAGGACGGCTCCGAGGACGCCGGTGACGAGGACAGCTCCGAGGACGCCGGTGACGAGGACAGCTCCGAGGACGCCGGTGACGAGGACAGCTCCGAGGACGCCGGTGACGAGGACGGCTCCGAGGACGCCGGTGACGAGGACGGCTCTGAGGACGCCGGTGACGACAGCTCCGACGCGGACAGCTCCGACAGCTAGCGAGCCGAGTGACCCACCACTCGCATGACCCGAGGGTAGGGGTCTTCCTCAGCGCCAGGCTGTAGCGCGCCTGGCCGAGCGCTCCGGCCCCATCTGTCAGCATCGGAACCGATGGACGACGCACCGCTGGAAGACGCGCTCCGTGCAGCCCAGGCCGGGCAGGCCTGGGCTGCACGCGTGCTCTACGAGGAGCTGTCGCCGCGAGTTCTGGGATACCTGCGGGCCAAGGGCGCTGCAGAACCGGAGGACCTCACCAGCGAGGTGTTCCTCACCGTCTTCGGACGGATCGGCACCGTGACGGGCGGGATGGCGGGCCTGCGCACGTTCGCCTTCAGCGTGGCCCACGCCCGGCTGGTCGACGAGTACCGCCGGCGGGCCCGCCGGCAGCCGGCGACGGAGTACGCCCCCGAGTCCGACCCCCGCACAAGCACAGCCGCCGAGGACGACGGTCTGGTCGCGGTGCAGACGGCCCGGGTCCGTGCGCTTCTCGACACCCTGGCATCGGACCAGCGCGACGTGCTGGTACTGCGCATCCTCGGCGACCTCTCGGTCGAGCAGGTCGCCGAGGTGCTGGGCACGTCCGAGGGAGCGGTGAAGCAGCGCCAGCGCCGCGGCCTGCTCGCGCTCCGCAAGCGGCTCGAGCGGGCGGGGATCACCACCATCGAGGGCGTAACCCTGTGAGCCCGTCCAACGATGACAGGACCGTGAAGCGACGCCGGGTCCTGAGCAGCCGAACCGCTGACCGGCTGGTGCAGGGCCGCGAGGTCCCCGACCAGCCGGAGCTCACCCAGCTCGTCGCTGTGATGAGCGCGCTGGTCCCCGACTCCGCCCCCGTGCCGTCCGAGCGGCTGGCGCGGCTGCTCGAGCAGGGTCCGCCGGTGAAGCCCAATGCGCTGGTCCCCCGGATCGGTGTCACGCGCTCGTCGCGCCCGCTGCGCCGACTGTCACTCGCGGGGACGGCCTTCGCCGGGCTCGTGCTCGCCCTGGCGTCGACGAACGCCCTGCCTGCGCCCGCCCAGCAGGTGGTCTCCGACGTCGTCGAGTGGGTCTCCCCCGTCGAGATCCCCGACGGCGACGACCAGCCGGATCCCGCGCCGACGCGCACCCGAGAGCCGGCACCCAGGGTCGTGCCGACCGAGGCGGCAACGCCCTCGCCGTACGGGACGCCGGGGCCTGAGGAGTCACCGGACGACGACGTCACGCCGGAGCCCGCGGACGACGGCGTCAGCGGTGAGGAACCGGCTGAGGACCCGTCTGAGGAGCCCACGGACGAGCCGTCCGATGAGTTCACGGAGGAGCCGACGGACGACCCGTCCGAGGACGACGCCAGCGAGCCGTACGCCCCGCAGTCGTCGTACGAGCTCTCGATCAGCCCGCGTCGCTAGAGCTCAGGTCCCGCTCGGTGCGCCCTACGCCACCGCGTACGGCGAGAGCTCGGCGGCCAGCGACGGAGGGACCCGGGCCTTCAGGCGGGTGCCTTCGTCGAGGTGCTCCTGCGAGAGGATCTCGCCCTCGTCATGGATGCGGCTGACCAGGCTGCCGTCGGAGTAGGGCAGCACGACGTCCACGAGAGTGTCCAGGTGCGGCACCTCGTCCTCGAGCAGCTGCAGCAGCTCCGGCAGCCCCTCCCCGGTCAGCGCGGAGACAGCGACGAGGTGCTTCTCGCGGCGCTGCAGTCGCGACAGCACGATCGGGTCGGCGAGGTCGCACTTGTTGACGACCACCACCTCGGGCACGCCCTGCGCGTCGATCTCGGCGAAGACCTGGCGGACCGCCTGGAGCTGGCCCTCGGGGTCGGGGTGTGACCCGTCGACCACGTGCAGGATGAGGTCGGCCTGGGCGACCTCCTCCAGGGTGGAGCGGAACGCCTCGACGAGCTGGTGCGGCAGGCGGCGCACGAAGCCGACGGTGTCGGCCAGGGTGAAGTCGCGGCCACTGGGCGTCTTCGCCTTGCGCACCGTGGGATCGAGGGTCGCGAACAGCGCGTTCTCCACGAGCACGCCGGCGCCGGTGAGGCGGTTCAGCAGCGAGGACTTGCCGGCGTTGGTGTAGCCGGCGATGGCCACGCTCGGCACCGAGTGCCGCTTGCGCTCCTGCCGCTTGACCTCGCGCGCGGTCTTCATCAGCGCGATCTCGCGGGCCAGCTTGGCCTTGCGGTTGCGGATGCGGCGACGGTCGGTCTCGATCTTCGTCTCACCGGGTCCACGGGTGCCGACTCCGCCGGAGCCGCTGCCGCCCGCGCCGCCGCCCTGGCGGGACAGCGACTCGCCCCAGCCCCGAAGCCTGGGGAGCATGTACGTCATCTGCGCGAGCTCGACCTGCGCCTTGCCCTCGCGACTCGTGGCGTGCGTGGCGAAGATGTCGAGGATGAGCCAGGTGCGGTCGACGATCTTGACCTTGACGAGCTCCTCGAGGGCGCGCAGCTGACCGGGGCTGAGCTCACCGTCGCAGATGACGGTGTCAGCGCCAGTGCTGTCGACGAGCGCCCGCAGCTCCTCGGCCTTGCCCGAGCCGACGTAGGACTTCGGGTCGGGCTTGTCGCGCCGCTGCACCAGGCCCTCGAGCACCTCGCAGCCCGCGGTCTCCGCCAGCGCCTTCAGCTCCAGCAAAGACGTCTCCGCAGCAGCATCTCCCTCGCCCCGCGGGTACACGCCCAGCAGGACCACGCGCTCCAGCCGGAGCTGGCGGTACTCGACCTCGGTGACGTCCTCGATGTCGGTGCGGATCCCGGCCACGCGCCGCAGCGCCTGCCGCTCCTCGAGGTCGAACCCCTCACCCTCGAGGTCGTACCAGGGGTTGTCGGGCTCCAGGTGAATGGCCGCGTCGCCCGTCGTACCGGGTCGTCGTGCGTCCTTGTGCGGTTGCGTCATCCCTGCCCTGTGTTCCCGGCCCGCGGCGGGCCATGCACTCCATCGTCGCACCGCGCGCGAAGCGCCGCGATCCGGTTACTCGCTCGCGTCAGGTCTGCAGGTGCCGCTCGACGGACTCGACCTTGGCGCGCAGGGCATCGCTGTGGCCCTCCCGAAGGTCCGCCTTGAGGACGAGCGAGACCCGCGGGGAGGCCGCGGCGACGGCCATCGTGGCGGCCTTCACCACCGCCATCACCTCGTCCCACTCCCCCTCCACGTTGGTGAACATCGCGTTGGTCTCGTGCGGCAGGCCGGACTCCCGCACGACGCGTACGGCGGCAGCGACCGCAGCGGACATCGACCCGGAGTCGTCGGCGGTGGCAGGGGCGACGGAGAACGCGACGAGCAGGCTCATACCTGGCAGAGTCCCACGCCGTGGACGCTCAGCCGCCGCCGGTCACGATCGTGGACCCCAACGCCCCAGCCGGTACGGCGGACCTGCTCGACTCCGGCCGTGACCCCTGGCGCCCCTCCCGGCGGCAGGTGGTGGTCAGCGCGTTCGCGGTGCTCCTGCTGGGGGTCGTCGGCGGGGGTCTCGCCGCGCTTCGGCATGTGCGGCACGAGCAGGCGCTCGACCGGCAGTCGGTGCACGAGGTGCGGTTGGTCCTCGGCGTCGACGAGCCGGACGTAGGCCTGTTCCCCGACTCCCCGGCGGGGTCGGTGCAGCTGAACCTGTCCAACGACGGACCCGCGATGATCCGCGTGCGCACCGTGCAGCTCGACGACGGCGACGAGGTACCGGTCACGACCGGGTCCGACGTGCTTCCAGGTGCTGCTACGAGCGTGACGCTCACCCTGAGGAACCGGTGCACGACGGACGCGGGGCGGGCGACGCACACCGTGACCGTACGTCTGCGTACCAGCCGTGGGCAGGTGGCGACCCGTGTCCAGCGCCTCACCTCCGACGAGCTGCTCAACACCCACGTGCGCGAGCAGTGCGGCACCCTCAAGCCCACGGAGGCGCTGGCCCCGTCGATCGTCTCCGCCCGCACCCGGGGCGCGTGGGTTGACGTCGTCCTGGACCTGCGCAACACCTCCGTGCTGCCGTTGTCGGTGCGGTCGCTCGGGGTCCCCGTCGGCTTGAGGGCAGAGCTGCCGCCGCTCCCGATCGTGCTGCCGCCGGCGGACGCGCCAGGGACGACGGGACCCTCCCGTCAGGTGCGCGTGCGGCTGCGCGTGCAGGACTGCGACGTGTTCAACGCCGGGCTGTCGGGGGAGAACGGCTTGGCCACGCTCAGGGTGCGGCTGCACGGCCCGCTCGAGGAAGAGGTCGGCCACGTGTTCCTCTCGCCGCAGCACGAGCCGGGCTTCGGCGAGGACGCGCCCAGCCCCCAGCTGCAGTTGATGATGTACTGCCCCGCCCTGTTCTTCGGTTGAGCCGTCGCCCCTGTCCCGTGATCATGGGGGACCCGGAAACGCCTGGGGGTGCTCGGCTCCCCCAGGATCACGGGAAGCAACACGCGCTACAGGGCGCGGAGGCCGGTCACGAGCTCGGCGCGCTCGTCCTCCGACAGCGCTGCGTACGCCGGTTGAACCAGCACGTCCGTCGTGGCCTCGGCGGCCTTCATGGTGGCGGCGAACTCGGCGGGGTCCGGCCACGGCTTGGGCCAGCCGAAGAACTCGGCGTTGGTCTCGCCGTACCGGCCGGAGATGACGGCGTTCAGCGGCGGGACACCGGCGGCGACGACCGCGAGCAGGTGGTTGCCGCCGCGGTGCTCGCGCGCGGCCATCAGCGCCAGGCCGAGGCGACCCGGGCCGTCGGTGGGGCCCTCGTAGAGCAGGTGCCGCCAGCCGGCGAACAGCGGCAGGCCGGCGAGGTCGGCGCTGTCGAGCGCGATGGTGAGGAGCTCGGCGAGCCGGTCGGCCCCCTCGACGGCGAAGCGCGTGCGGCCGTACTCCACGCACGCGTCGGCGTAGTGCGCAGCGATCTCGGAGGGCGGCATCACTGCCACGCCCTTGTTCCAGGCCTTGGTCTGCAGGTGCGGCGGGAAGAAGCCGAACGCCGCCACGACCACCGACGGGTGCGGGCTGCCGAGAACGCCGCCGCGGCCGCAGTGGTACCAGGCCCAGGGGTCGAGCCCGAGCTCGGCGCCGCGCGCGAAGACGCTGGCCTCGAACATGAAGGCACCGCCGAGCTTGCCGACAGGACCTGCCACTCCGCGTACGCACTCCTCCGGAGTCACCCGGTCCACACTCCCTCTGCCACCAGCACCGCGGGCCCCGTGAGAAGCACGTGCCCGTCCTCCCGCCACCTCACGACGAGCCGGCCACCGGGGACGTCGACGTCCCACGCGCTGCCGCGCGGCTCGCCGGTCCGCAGCACCGTCGCGACGACGGCCGCGCACGCACCGGTCCCACAGGACCGGGTCTCCCCCACGCCGCGCTCGTGCACCCGCATGCGCAGGTGGTGCGGCGCGACGTCCTCGACGTACTCCACGTTGAGGTCCTTGCGCTCCGGGTCGAGCACACCCAGCCCGGAGGCCGACGCCACGTGCACCACCGCGTGCGGGTTGCCCATGTCGATCGCGGTCGCCGGCATCCCGTCGACGGTGAGCGCGTCACCGACGACCGCCAGGCCCATGTCGACCGTGATCTCGTCCCCGTCGACGTCGACGTCCTTCACCCCGCCGCGGGTCGCGAGGCGCAGCGGCCCGGGGTCGGCGAGACCCTCCACGACGAGGTAGCGCGCGTAGACCCGCACGCCGTTGCCGCACATCTCGGCGATCGAGCCGTCGGCGTTGCGGTAGTCCATGAACCAGGCGGCGTCCCCGACGTACGCCGCGGCCTCGGGCTCCTTGGCCGTCGGCACGACCCGCAGCACGCCGTCGGCGCCGATGCCCGCCCGGCGGTCGCACAGCCGGCGCACGAGGTCGTCGGTCAGCTCCAGCGAGCCGTCTGGGTCGGGCAGCAGCACGAAGTCGTTCTCCGTGCCGTGCCCCTTGAGGAAACGCACGTCACGAGCCTATGACCCCCAGCGCCTGGGCCAGGACGTCGCCCGAGGGGTCGAGCCAGGTGACGCGCGGGTCACGGCGGAACCACGCCCGCTGCCGCTTCACGAA
>DATLCV010000113.1:0-18308 GCA_035526225.1 Mycobacteriales bacterium | reverse complement strand
GCTGTGAAGGCCCCGGCCGCGAAGAAGGCACCCGCGAAGAAGGCACCCGCGAAGAAGGCACCCGCGAAGAAGGCACCCGCGAAGAAGGCTCCCGGTGCCTGAGGAGGCGGTGGCTTCCGCGCTCGCACTGCTCGACGGGCTCGAGGAGCGGCCGATCGCCGAGCACGTAGAGGTCTTCGACGCGGTCCACCGCTCGTTGCAGGACGCGCTGGCCGCGCTCGACGAGGCCTGAGCTGGCACGGCGCGCCCGCCTCGACGCCGAGCTGGTACGGCGAGGCCTGGCCCGCAGCCGTGAGCACGCTTGCGCCCTGATCGCCTCGGGGCTCGTCCGCGTGGGCGGGCAGGTGGCGACCAAGGCAGCCACCGGGGTCGCACCGGATCAGCCGCTCCTCGTCGAGGAGGAGGCGGGCGAGCTGTGGGTCTCGCGGGGTGCTCACAAGCTCCTCGGAGCGCTGGACGCGTTCGGGTACGACCCCGCCGGCAAGCGCGCTCTCGACGCCGGGGCATCCACCGGCGGGTTCACCCAGGTGCTGCTGCGCCGGGGGGCGGCGCACGTCGTCGCCGTCGACGTGGGATACGGCCTGCTCGCCTGGAGCGTGCGCACCGATCCCCGGGTCAGCGTCGTCGAGCGTGTCAACGCCAGGAGCCTGACGCCCGAGCAGGTGGGTGAGCCGGTGGACCTCGTGGTCGCCGACCTGTCCTTCATCCCCCTGGGGCTGGTCCTGCCCGCGCTGGTGGGCTGCGCCCGACCGGGCGCCGATCTGCTGCCGATGGTCAAGCCCCAGTTCGAGGTGGGCAGGGAGCGCCTTCCTGCTGGCGGCGTCGTCCGTGACCCCCTGGCGCGGGCGGCCGCCGTGCAGCGGGTTGCGGATCAGGCCTGGGAGCTCGGCCTTGGCACGCGGGCCGTGGTGGCGAGCCCCCTGCCGGGTCCCAGCGGCAATGTGGAGTTCTTCTTGTGGCTCGCCGCGGGTGCTCCGCCACTGGACGCGGCCGTGCTCGAGCGTGCCGTCGCGGACGGGCCGCAGTAGAGGTGGCAGGCTCGCACCCGTGACCCGCTCCGTCCTGCTGCTCGCGCACGCCGGGCGCGCCCGCACGACCGATGCCGCGCGCGCGGTGGCTGCGCGACTGGTCGCGGCCGGCGTCGAGGTGCGGCTGCTCGAGGGCGAGGCCGAGGAGATCGCCGCCCCCGGCACGGTCACCTGCGCTGCAGACGACGCCGCCGCCTCGGGGGTCGAGCTCGTGCTCGTGCTCGGGGGGGATGGCACCATCTTGCGCGCCGCAGAGCTTGCCCGTGACGCGCACGTGCCGCTGCTGGGCGTCAACCTGGGGCGCGTCGGCTTCCTCGCGGAGGTCGAGTCGAGTCACCTCGACACCACGGTGGATCACGTCCTCGCACGCGAGTACGACGTCGAGGAGCGCCTGACCGTCGACCTGACCGCGACCCTGGAGGGCCGCCTGCTGGGGCGCGGCTGGGCGCTCAACGAGGTGTGCATCGAGAAGGGTGACCGGGCTCGCGTGCTGGACCTCGTGGTCGAGGTCGACGGCAGGCCCCTGTCGCGGTGGGGCTGCGACGGCGTGCTCGCTGCGACACCCACAGGCTCGACGGCGTACGCCTTCAGCGCCGGGGGGCCCATCGTGTGGCCCGGTGTCGAGGCGCTGCTCCTGGTTCCCATCAGCGCGCACGCGCTCTTCGCACGACCCATGGTCGTGGCGCCGTCCTCCGTCGTCGCGATGGAGGTCCTGCCGAGCGGCACGCACGCCGTGCTCTCCTGCGACGGCCGCAGGTCGCTCGACCTGCCGCACGGCGCTCGGGTCGAGGTCCGGCGTGGCGAGGCACCGGTGCTGCTGGCCAAGCCGCCCCACCCGCGCACCTTCACCGACACTCTCGTCGAGAAGTTCGACCTCCCTGTGGACGGGTGGCGCGGCCGTGAGCCGTGAGCCCGGCCGCGGTCACGCTGTCGGCGCCACCGGGGAGGATCGCGCCGTGCTGGAGGAGCTGCGGATCCAGGGGCTCGGTGTCATCGACGACGCCCTGCTCCCGCTGTCGTCGGGGCTCACCGTCCTCACGGGTGAGACCGGGGCTGGCAAGACGATGGTGGTGCAGGGGCTCGCGCTGCTCTTCGGGGGTCGTGCAGACACCGGGCGGGTGCGGCCCGAGTCGGGCCGCGCGCTCGTGGAGGGGCGCCTCGTGCTGCCGGGGGAGCACCCCGCGGTCGTCAGGTGCCTGGATGCCGGTGGCGAGCTTGATGAGGGCACCCTGCTGCTCTCGCGCAGCGTGGGTGCCGACGGGCGCTCTCGGGCTCATATCGGTGGTCGGGCCGTTCCCGTCGGGGTCCTGGCGGAGGTGGGTGAGGACGTGCTGGCCCTGCACGGGCAGAACGACCAGCAGCGCCTGCTGCAGCCCGCCCGGCAGCGGGCAGCACTGGATCGCTTCGCCGGGGAGGAGGCGCTGGCGCTGCGGGACGCGTTCGGAGCGCAGTGGGCACGGCTGCGCGACGTCCGCGCCACCGTCGAGCAGCTGTCCGAGGAGGGCGAGTCACGCCGGCGCGAGGCGGAGCTGCTGCGGATCGGGCTCGCGGAGCTGGAGGCCCTCGCCGCCCAGCCCGGGGAGCAAGCGCTGCTGGAGGTGGAGATCGAGCGGCTCGCGCACGCCGATGCCCTCGGGAGCGCGGCCGGCACCTCGCGGCAGCTGCTCACCGGTGAGGAAGCCGGCGACGGAGGCGACGTGCTGCAGCTCGTGGTGGGGGTGCAGCGGCTGCTCGACGCTGTGGCCGAGCACGACCCCGCGCTCGGCGAGCTCGCCGGCCGTGCCCGCGAGATCGGGGTCCTGGTGGTCGACCTCGCTCAGGACCTCGCCTCCTACGCCGCGGGGGTCGAGGACGACCCCGCCAGGCTGCAGTCCGCTCAGACACGCCTGTCGGCGCTGACCGCCGCGGTGCGCCGACTGGGCACGGACGACGTCGAGTCCCTGCTCGCCTGGGCGTCGCGGGCGGGGCAGCGGCTGCTCGAGCTGGACGGGACGGACGACCAGATCGGTGTGCTGCGGGCCGAGGAGCAGGCCCTCGCCACGACGCTCGCAGACGTCGGGGGGCGCCTGACCCGAGCCCGCGAGGCCGCCGCCGAGCGCTTCTCGGCCGCCGTCACCGCCGAGCTGGTCCAGCTGGCCATGCCTCACGCGGAGGTCGTCGCCGCCGTGAGCCAGCGCGAGTCCCCCGACGGACTGCTCGTGCAGGGCCGGGTGCTCGCCGCCGGGCCCGAGGGCTTGGACGACGTCGAGCTGCTGCTGGTGCCGCACCGGGGCGCCCCTGCGCGTCCGCTCGGCAAGGGTGCGTCGGGCGGCGAGCTGAGCCGGGTGATGCTGGCGGTTGAGGTCGTGTTCGCCGGCTCCGACCCGGTGCCCGTGATGGTCTTCGACGAGGTGGACGCCGGAGTCGGCGGCGCTGCCGCCGTGGAGATCGGCCGCCGGCTGGCCCGGTTGGCTGCCGACCACCAGGTCCTCGTCGTCACGCACCTGCCGCAGGTCGCCGCCTTTGCCGACTGCCACCTGAGGGTCGTCAAGACCGATGAAGGCGACGCCGTGACGCGCGGCGGTGTCGAGGTGCTCGACGACGAAGCGCGGGTCGTAGAGCTCTCCCGGATGCTGGCCGGGCTCGACAGTGGCCTGGCGCGGGCACACGCCGAGGAGCTGCTTGCCCAGTCGCGGGCCAGCAGCGCGCGGGACAGCGCCCGATAGGCGGCGACACGCCGTACCTGCGCAGGTGCAGCCCCTGGGGCTGCTGCGGGGATTCACTCAACGGATGAGACGCAGCGGCAAGAACGGCGTGACGGGGACGGTGGGGACGCTGCGCGTCGACAGCCGCTCCTCGCGCCTGGTGCCGCGCCTGAACCGGGGCGACATCGCCGTGCTCGATCACGTGGACCTCGACGGAGGCACCGCGCAGGCGCTCCTGGACCGGGGCGTCGCTGCGGTGGTCAACGCTGCGCCGAGCTCGAGCGGTCGCTACCCCAACCTCGGACCGGCCCTGCTCGTCGAGGCGGGCGTGCCGCTGCTGGATGACGTGGGACCGCGCGTGCTCACGGCACTGCGTGACGGCACCCGCGTACGCGTGGACGGGGACACCGTGTGGGTCGACGAGACCCAGGTCGCCCGCGGCATGCGCCAGGACCTCGAGTCGGTGACGCTCGCAGCCGACCTCGCCCGCGCCGGGGTGGCGGCGCAGCTCGCTGACCTCGCCGGTGGAGCCGTGAGCTTCCTCGTGGACGAGCAGCGCCTGCTCCTCGAGGGGCACGGGCTACCGGAGCTCGCGACCCCGGTCGCCGGGCGCACCGCGCTCGTCGTGGGACCGGCGTACGGCGGGGCGGACCAGCTGCGGGAGCTGCGCCGCTTCGTCCGTCGTGCCAAGCCCCTCCTCGTCGGCGTCGACGGAGGCGCCGACGTGCTGGTTGCCGCAGGTCTCGACCCCGACGTCCTGGTGGGCGATCCCGATGCCATGAGCGAGGCGGCACTGCGCATCGCTCGGGACGTCGTGCTGCACGAGGGCGCCGAGGGCAGGGACCGGCTGCACGAGCTCGTCGTCCCGGCGGTGACGTGCGCGACCCAGGCGGCTGCTGAGGATCTCGCGCTGCTGCTGCTGCACCACGGGGGAGCGTCGCTGGTGGTGAGCGTGGGCTTGCCACGGACCCTTGAGGAGCTGCTCGACCGCGGCCGTCGTGCCGCGGCTTCCTCGCTCCTCACCCGATTCGCGGTCGGCGGACGGTTCGTGCAGGGCACCGTCGTACCGGCTCTGCACCGGCCGCGCCGACGCACGGTGCCCGTGCTCAGCGGGGTGGTAGGTGCACTCGTCGGGGCCGGGGCAGCCGTGGCCCACCCCCAGCTGCTCGACCTGTGGCGGCAGCTCGTCGGGTGACGCCCCGCGCGTCGCGCCCGCGGTCGCGGTGCGTCCGTTACTCTGGTCTTCCGTGCAGCGAATTGCTGAACTCCGGTCCGTGACCGCGACGCGAGAGCACGGGAGCTCACCTTGAGTCGAGCCAGCGAGACCTGCCACCTGTTCGTCACCGGCGGTGTCGCCAGCTCCCTGGGCAAGGGGCTCACCGCGTCCTCGCTCGGGCGCCTGCTGAAGGCTCGCGGGCTGCGCGTCACGATGCAGAAGCTCGACCCGTACCTCAACGTGGACCCGGGCACGATGAACCCGTTCCAGCACGGCGAGGTGTTCGTCACCGACGACGGCGCCGAGACAGACCTCGACGTCGGCCACTACGAGCGCTTCCTCGACGAGGACCTGCACGGCAGCGCCAACGTCACGACCGGTCAGGTGTACAGCGCGGTGATCGCCAAGGAGCGGCGCGGCGAGTACCTCGGCGACACCGTGCAGGTCATCCCGCACATCACCGACGAGATCAAGGGACGCATCCTCGGCCTCGGCGGTCCCGAGGTGGACGTCGTCATCACCGAGGTGGGCGGCACGGTCGGCGACATCGAGTCACTGCCCTTCCTCGAGGCCGCCCGCCAGGTGCGCCAGCACGTGGGGCGCGACCGCTGCTTCTTCCTGCACGTGAGCCTCATCCCGTACATCGGCCCGTCGGGTGAGCTCAAGACGAAGCCCACGCAGCACAGCGTCCAGGCGCTGCGCACCATCGGCATCACCCCCGACGCGATCGTGTGCCGCTCGGACCGCCCGATCCACGACGGCATCAAGCGCAAGATCGCCAACATGTGCGACGTGGACCAGGAGGCCGTGGTCAGCGCGGTCGACGCCCCCTCGATCTACGACATCCCGAAGGTGCTGCACGCCGAGGGCCTTGACGCCTACGTCGTGCGCCGTCTGGGGCTGCCCTTCCGTGACGTGAACTGGACCGACTGGGACCAGCTGCTGCAGCGCGTCCACCACCCGGCGCGCGAGGTCACGATCGCCCTGGTCGGGAAGTACGTCGACCTCCCGGACGCCTACTTGTCCGTCACTGAGGCGATGCGGGCCGGTGGCTTCGCGAACGACGCCAAGGTCCACATCCGCTGGGTGCCCTCGGACGACTGCGACACGCCGGACGGCGCGGCGCGTGCCCTCCAGGGCGTCGACGGCGTGCTCGTGCCCGGCGGGTTCGGCGTGCGGGGCATCGAGGGCAAGGTGGGCGCCCTCACCTACGCGCGCACCAACCAGGTGCCCACGCTCGGCATCTGCCTCGGCCTGCAGTGCATGGTCATCGAGGCCGCCCGGTCGCTCGCCGGCATCGAGAAGGCGAGCAGCGCCGAGTTCGACCCCGCGACGCCCGACCCGGTGATCGCCACGATGGCCGACCAGGAGGACGTGGTGGCGGGGGAGCGGGACATGGGCGGCACCATGCGCCTGGGCCTGTGGCCGACCAGGCTGATCCCCGGTTCGGTCGCCGCCGTCGCCTACGGCGAGATCCCGGCGACCGAGCGGCACCGCCACCGCTACGAGGTGAACAACGCCTACCGGCCGGCGCTGGAAGCGGCGGGTCTGGTCTTCTCCGGGACGTCGCCGGACGGCGGGCTCGTGGAGATCGTCGAGCTGCCCGCGAAGGTGCACCCCTACTACGTCGGGACGCAGGCGCACCCGGAGTTCCGGTCCCGCCCGACCCGCGCCCACCCGCTGTTCGCCGGGCTCGTTGCGGCTGCGGTCCAACGCGCCGACTCGCGCATGCTGCCGCTGTAGTGCACCGCTACGAGGTGCTGTCGAGCCGTACCGCGTTCGAGGGCCACGTCATCAGCCTGCGCTCGGACGTCGTCGACATGCCCGGTGGCGTCACGGCGCAGCGCGACGTGGTCGTGCACCCGGGCGCCGTTGCGGTGCTCGCGCTGCGAGGGGAGGGCGCCGCGGCTGAGGTGCTGCTGGTGAACCAGTACCGCCACCCCGTGGGTCGCCGTCTCGACGAGCTGCCCGCGGGCCTGCTTGACGTGGCGCACGAGGCGGCGCTGAGCGCGGCGCAGCGTGAGCTCGCTGAGGAGGCGGGCTGTGCAGCGGCGACCTGGCACGTCCTCGTGGACGTCCTCACGAGCCCTGGCATGACGGACGAGGCGATCCGGGTGTTCTTGGCCCAGGACCTCAGCCCCTGCGCGCGGGATGTGCAGGAGCACGAGGAGGTCGACATGACTGCTTCCTGGGTGCTGCTGGACGACGCCCTCCGGGCGGTGCTGGGCGGAGAGCTCGAGAACGCGATGGCGGTCGTGGGCGTCCTGGCGGCAGCCGAGGTCGTGCGCAGCGGGACGGCAGCGCTGCGCCCGGCGGACGCGCCCTGGCGATCCCGCCCGGACGCCGCCCCGAACTCCTAGAATCCTGCAGGGCCGAGTCGCGCAACGGCGCACGACCGCCCGTCACCCTGGAGCGTCTGTCGTGAAGGTCGGGATCCCCCGCGAGGTCAAGAACCACGAGTACCGGGTGGCGATCACGCCCGCGGGGGTCAAGGAGCTCGTCTCGCACGGGCACGAGGTCTTCGTCGAGGCCGACGCCGGCGTGGGTTCCTCGATCACCAACGACGAGTACGTCGGGGCAGGCGCCAAGATCCTCGGTACGGCGGATGACGTCTGGGCCGAGGGCGACCTCGTGCTCAAGGTCAAGGAGCCGGTGGCGGAGGAGTACCACCGCATGCGCCGCGACCAGGTCCTGTTCACCTACCTGCACCTGGCCGCCTCCCGCGCCTGCACGGACGCGCTGCTGGCGGCAGGTGTCACCGGCGTCGCGTACGAGACGGTTCAACTCGCTGACCGGTCGCTTCCCCTGCTCGCCCCCATGTCCGAGGTCGCCGGCCGGATGGCCCCGCAGGTGGGGGCACACTGCCTGGAGCGCGCGAACGGGGGACGTGGCGTCCTGATGGGCGGTGTCTCGGGCGTCTACGCCGCCAAGGTGGTCGTCCTCGGTGGCGGCGTCAGCGGGCTGAACGCGGCGGCGATCGCCCTGGGCATGCAGGCCGAGGTGCTGTTGCTCGACAAGAGCATCCAGAAGCTGCGCGAGGTCGACCGGATCTACCAGGGACACATGCAGACGGTCGCCTCCAACACCTACGAGATCGAGCGCGCCGTGCTCGACGCCGACCTGGTCATCGGCGCCGTGCTCGTGCCCGGTGCGAAGGCTCCCACGCTGGTGTCGAACGAGCTCGTCTCACGGATGAAGCCCGGGTCGGTCCTGGTCGACATCTCGGTGGACCAGGGAGGGTGCTTCGAGGACACGCGTCCCACCACGCACGCCGAGCCGACGTACAAGGTGCACGAGAGCGTCTTCTACTGCGTGGCGAACATGCCCGGAGCGGTCCCGCACACCTCCACCTACGCACTGACGAACGTCACGCTCCCGTACGCGCTCGAGATCGCGAACCACGGGATCGGTGGCGCCACCGCCGCCGATCCCGCCCTCGCGCTCGGGGTGAACACGGTCGGCGGGACACTCACCTACGCGCCGGTCGCCGAGGCGCACGGGCTGCCGTCGGTGCCGCTCGACGAGGTGCTCGGCTGAGCGCAGCGCCTGGCCGCGTGGTCCAGGCCTACCTCGACCACCTCGCGGTCGAGCGCGGCCTGGCGGCGAACACGCTGCTGTCCTACCAGCGCGACCTACGTCGCTATGTCGACTTCCTCGCCGGGTCAGGGGTGCACTCCCTCGCAGAGGTGGGGGAGGAGCAGGTCAGCGGCTTCCTCGCTGCGCTGCGGGCGGGCTGGGCCGCCCACCCGGCGCTGAGCGCCACCTCCGCCGGTCGTGCGGTCGTGGCCGTACGTGGTCTTCACCGCTTCGCGCTCCGCGAGGGGATGACGGCCTCCGACCCGGCCGCCCTCGTCCGGCCGCCCGCTCCGGCGCGGCGGCTGCCGAAGGCCATCAGCGTCGAGGAGGTCGCCCGCCTCATGGCGGCCGCTGCTTCCGACGACACGCCGCTGGGGCTGCGGGACCGCGCACTGCTGGAGGTCCTCTACGGCACCGGCGCCCGCATCTCCGAGGCCGTGGGACTCGCCGTCGACGACCTCGACCGCGAGTCGGGCGTGGTGAAGCTTGCCGGGAAGGGCGGGAAGGAGCGCGTGGTGCCTGTGGGTTCCTATGCGCTGGAGGCGACGCAGGCCTACCTCGTGCGTGGCCGTCCCCTCCTGGCGGCGGCGGGGCGGGGGACCCCACGCCTGTTCCTGAACGCCCGCGGGGGCCCGTTGTCGCGGCAGAGCGCGTGGTCCGTGCTCCGCGCGGTGGCGGCGCGCGCCGGCATCACCGGTGAGGTGTCGCCGCACACCCTCCGGCACTCCTTTGCCACCCACCTGCTCGATGGCGGCGCGGATGTGCGCGTCGTGCAGGAGCTGCTCGGCCACGCCTCGGTGACCACGACGCAGGTCTACACCCTGGTCACGGTGGACCGGCTCCGTGAGGTGTACGCAGGCGCGCACCCGCGCGCGCTCGGCTGATTCCTGATCGGGGCCAGGGCAGCGCACGGGGTTCTCCACAGGACATCGGCGTGTCGTCCCCAGATCTGGCGGCGGCGTTGTCCCAGGGGTGGGCCAGCGCTTAGAGTCCCCGGCGATCGCCTTGGCAACACGGCGAGAAGTCGCGAGGACGCTCAGTCCGCAGAGAGGCGTTTCTACTTATGGGTATGTCGACAAGTCGGGTGCCACAGGCGCCGGACGGTACGACGCTGGGGCCGACGGGCCGCCCGCGCCGCGTGCTGCCCGACCCGCCGCCCCTCGACCGGCACGGGCCGGCCCGGATCCTCGCCATGTGCAACCAGAAGGGCGGGGTGGGCAAGACCACCTCGACGATCAACCTGGGTGCGGCGCTGGCGGAGCAGGGGCGCCGGGTGCTCCTCGTCGACCTGGACCCGCAGGGGGCGCTGTCGGTCGGGCTCGGCGTCAACCCGCTGCAGCTGGACCGGACCGTCTACAACCTGCTCATGGAGAGCGACGTCACCGTCGATGACGTGATGCTCAAGACGAACGTGGCCGGGATGGATCTGCTGCCGAGCAACATCGACCTGTCAGCGGCCGAGGTCCAGCTGGTGAACGAGGTGGCGCGCGAGCAGACCCTGCTGCGAGCGATCACCCCCGTGCTCGACGACTACGACGTTGTCCTCATGGACTGCCAGCCGTCACTGGGACTGCTCACGGTCAACGCGCTCACCGCGGCGCACGGCGTGATCATCCCGCTGGAGTGTGAGTTCTTCGCCCTTCGTGGTGTAGCCCTCCTCATCCAGACCATTGAGAAGATCCAGGAACGGCTTAACCCTCAACTCGAGCTTGAGGGGATTCTGGCCACGATGTACGACGCGCGAACGCTGCACGGCCGTGAGGTGCTCGCGCGTGTGGTGGAGGCCTTCGGGGAGAAGGTCTTCCACACGGTGATCGCCCGGACTGTCCGGTTCCCCGAGACGACGGTGGCGGGCGAGCCCATCACGAGCTACGCGTCCAGCTCCGGCGGCGCGCAGGCCTACCGCGACCTCGCCAAGGAGGTGCTGGCCCGATGAGCCGACGCATCGCTCTGCCAGGTGCGGACGAGCTCTTCCGCTCGACCGGCGATCCGTCCCGCGCTGCTGAGCAGCCGGACACGGACGAGCCGCCGCCGGGCCCCAGCCCCACCGCCCGTGCCCTGCCGGAGGCGCACGAGGGCGGAGCTCGCGACGCCGACGCCGAGGGAACAGGCGACGCAGACGGCCTGGAAGCCGCGTCGACGGCTGTCCGCAGCGCCGTCCGACGCCGTGCCAGGGCGGTGGCGGACCGCCGCCCCAGCGGGCGTGAGCGCCACGACGAGAAGATCACCGTCTACGTGTCCGCCGAGGAGCTGATGGACCTGGAGCACGCGCGGCTGGGCCTGCGCGGCGACTTCGGCCTGCCGGTGGACCGCGGCCGGGTGGTGCGCGAGGCACTGGCCGTCGTGCTCGCTGACTTCGAGGCGAAGGGCGAGGCGAGCATCCTGGTCCGCCGGCTGCGCGGCCGCTGACGTGCTCTACGCGCTGGCGCACCCGGCGTCCCTCGCTGTGCTGCTCGTCTCCTACGTCGTCGGGCTCACCCTGCACGGCTGGGTGCAGGCACGGGTAGCCGGGTGGCGAGGTGACCGACGACCTGCCTTGGAAGGGCGATGCAAGACTGACCCTCGAGTGCAGATCGATCCGTTTGGGGCTGTCGGTGCGCTCATCAGCGGTCTCGGCTGGGCCCGCCCCGTGGAGCTGCAGCGCCGGCGCAAGGACCTGATCGTCTGGGTGAGCCTCGCGGGGCCGGCGGTGCAGCTGGTCCTGGGAGTGGCGTTCCTGCTCGCCTGGCGGTTCACGGCGGGGCCGGGGGAGCCGTTCCCCGACGGTGCGGCGTATGTCCTGCAGCGCGGCACGGACCTCGCGGAGGCCTCGGACGTGCTGCTGCTGGCCGGTGCCTCCCAGCTCTACCTCGGTGCGCTGTCCCTCGTCCCGCTGCCGCCGCTTGACGGCGGGCGGCTGCTGTTCGGCCTCGCTCCGAGGACGCAGGGGTGGCTGCGTGCCGAGCACCACCTGGTCGAGCGCAACATCGGGGTCGCCATCCTGCTCGCACTGCTGCTCGTGCCCCTCGGGGGCCCCGTGCCGATCCTGCCGGACCTGCTCGACGTGGTCCTCACCCCGCTCCTGCGGTTGCTCTGCGGCGCGTGAGCGCCGGGCCTGGCAGCATGGAGGGCCTCATGCCCGCCGACCAGGTGCCCGCGCACCCGCAGCCGCCAGCACCGGCGCCGGCCGAGGGTGATACCGCGCTCGGTGTGGGGAGCACCGGTCCGCACACCGCCTTTCAGGTGCACCTCGACGTCTTCGAGGGACCCTTCGACCTCCTCCTGCAACTCATCGGAAAGCACCAGCTCGACGTCACGGAGGTGGCGCTGTCCAAGGTCACAGACGACTTCATCGCGCACATCCGTGCGCTGGGGGCGGGCTGGGACCTCGGGCAGGCGACCGAGTTCCTCGTGGTGGCGGCGACGCTGCTGGACCTGAAGGCGGCACGCCTGCTGCCGGGCGCGGACGTGGAGGACGAGGAGGATCTGGCGCTGCTCGAGGCGCGCGACCTGCTGTTCGCCCGGTTGCTCCAGTACCGCGCGTACAAGCAGGCGGCGGCGCACCTGGAAGGCCTGCTGCACGCCGAGGCGCGCCGCTACCCGCGGCAGGTCTCGCTCGAGCCCCGGTACGCCGGGCTGCTGCCCGAGGTGCTGCTCGGCCTGGGTCCGCATGAGCTGGCGGCGCTCGCCACACGCGCCCTGACCCCACGACTGGTCGAGCAGGTCGCGGTCGACCACGTCCACGGGGGAACCGTGAGCGTGCGGGAGCAGACCGCGCTGCTGCACGAGCGGCTGCGTCGTGCGGGCGGTGCGACGTTCCGGAGCCTGACGGGGGACTGCGCTTCGACGCTGGAGGTCGTGGCTCGGTTCCTGGGGCTGCTCGAGCTGTACCGCGAAGGGCTGGTGGCCTTCGAGCAGGCTGAGGCCCTGAGCGACCTGCACGTACGGTGGACCGGCCCGAGCACGGACGACGAGGCGTCAGCGGCCGCCCGGGCGGCTGGGGTGGAGTGGGACGAGCAGGGCGACGAGCCCGTCGTGGACCTGACCGAGCGGGAGGAGGACGCGTGAGCACCGACGAGGACCCCCAGGGCGAAGGCGTGGACGCCGCGGAGCACCCGTCCGGGGGTGCACCCCCCTCGGTCCAGGACACGGCGCTGCCGGCGCTGCCTGCCGTGCTCGAGGCGATCCTGCTCGTGACGGACGAGCCGGTGCCCGCTGTCACCCTCGCGCAGGTGGTCGAGCGGCCGACCGGGGAGGTGGAGGCCGCGCTGGGCGCGCTGGCGGAGGACTACGCGACGCACGGCCGGGGGTTCGAGCTCCGGCAGGTTGCCGGCGGCTGGCGGCTCTACACGCGGGCGGACTGCGCGCCGTACGTCGAGCGCTTCGTGCTCGACGGCCAGCAGGCGCGTCTGACCCAGGCGGCGCTGGAGACGCTCGCGGTGATCGCCTACCGCCAGCCCGTCACGCGGCAACGGGTCAGTGCGGTGCGCGGTGTCAACGTCGACGGCGTCGTCCGGACGCTGCTGGCTCGCGGGCTCATCACCGAGGCAGGCTCTGATGAGGACACCGGGGCGACGCGATACCGGACCACGCCGTTCTTCCTCGAGCGGCTCGGGCTCGACACCCTGGAGGAGCTGCCGTCCCTGGCTCCGCTCCTTCCCGAGCTGGACGACGTCACTGCTGACTCGTTCTCGACCTGAGGTAGAGACATGGCCGAGCGAAATGATGACGGGATCCGCCTGCAAAAGGTCCTCGCCGCCGCGGGGGTCGGCTCGCGGCGCGCGTGCGAGGAGCTGATCGCTGCCGGCCGCGTCTCCGTCGACGGCAAGAAGGTGACTGAGCTGGGGCGACGCGTCGACCCCGAGGCCTCCATCATCCGCGTCGACGACATGCGGGTGACCACGTCCGCGGACCGCGTCTACCTGGCCCTGAACAAGCCCCGGGGCATGGTCTCCACGCTGTCGGACCCGGAAGGGCGCCCGTGCGTGGGCGATCTCGTGGCCGAGCGGGCTGACCGGCTCTTCTACGTGGGGCGCCTGGACGCAGACACGACCGGCCTGCTGATCCTCACGAACGACGGCGATCTCGCGCACCGGCTGACCCACCCGTCGTACGGGGTGGAGAAGACCTACCTGGCCGAGGTCCAAGGCCCCGTGGCGCGGGACGTCGGCAAGCGGCTACGCGCGGGGATCGTGCTCGAGGACGGTCCCGTCTCCGTAAACCGCTTCCGCCTCGTGGACAGCGCTGCCGGCAAGGTCCTCGTGGAGGTCGTGCTGCACGAAGGACGCAAGCACGTGGTGCGCCGGCTCCTCGCTGCGGTCGGGCACCCGGTGCTCTCGCTCGTGCGCGTCTCGGTAGGTCCCGTTCAACTCGGGTCCCAGCGCCCCGGCAAGATCCGGCCGCTCACCGGCCAGGAGGTCGCGGCGCTCTACGCCGCCGTCGACCTGTAGCGCGCGTACTCCTCGCGCTCGGTGAGGCGCGATCTCTGTAGGTGGGGCACCACTGTGCGGGCGGTCGAGGCGGCTTGGTGTTACGTCCCACAGGTGCTCTATCGCGCAGTCTCCCTGCGGTTACATCGATATATCGATGATCTGAGTCGCCATGGTGGAGGCGGAACCCGTCTGCTCCGAAGCCGGCATGCTCTGTCACTCGACGCTGCCGTAAGCAGATAAAACGACACCTGGCCTCGCCAGGACAGCGGCCAGTAGCCAGTGATAAGTCGATAAAAACAGTAATCGCTTCAGCGGCGGAGTGTCATAACGGCAGAGCTGCACGCCGACACGCCACTAGATAGCTTCGGTCCTTTGCTGGTCCGTGGATAGGGTGACCTAAGGCTTTGGTGACGGAGGTAGGTAGGTGGCAGTGCGGGCAGTGAGAGGCGCCATCCAGGTGGATGCCGACGGGCGGGAGGAGATCCTCGACGCGACGACGGAGCTGCTCGGTGAGGTGCTCCAGCGCAACAGCCTGTCCCCTGACGACCTCATCAGCGTCGTCTTCACCGCCACGCCAGACCTGCGCGCGGAGTTCCCGGCGTACGCGGCGCGGCAGATGGGGATCACCGACGTCCCCCTTCTGTGTGCGCAAGAGATCGACGTGCCGGGCTCGATGCCGCGCGTACTACGACTCCTCGCCCACGTCGACACGCCCCTGAGCCGGCACGACCTGCGACACGTCTACCTGCGAGGTGCTGCCCAGCTGCGCACGGATCTGCCCCGGTAGCCGTGAGCGACGTCCTGGTCGTGGGATGCGGCCTGCTGGGCACCAGTGCCGGACTGGCTTTGCAGGGGAGCGACATCGGTGACGTCACGCTGTGGGACCGCGACCCGGGTGCGGTGGACCTGGCTGTCAGCCGCGGGGCGGGTAGGGCCTGGAACGGGGAGGAGCGGGCGCGTATTGCCGTCGTCGCCGTGCCGCCCAAGGCCACCGCGCCCGAACTGTTGCGGCTTCAAGTCCTCGATGTCGCCCGGACGTACACCCATGTCGCTTCCGTTCAGTCTCACGTTGAAGCGGAGGTACAGGCTCTCAGCTCGGATCCGTCCCGCATCGTCGGCGGGCACCCCCTCGCTGGGCGTGAGGTGTCAGGGGGTGGTGCCGCCTTGGCCGATCTGTTCGTGGGCAGGCCCTGGGCCGTGTGCCGGCACGAGAACGCCGCCTCTGACGCCGTCGACGAGGTGCGTGCGCTCGCCCGGGCTTGTGGGGCGATACCCCTCGAGGTGCAGGCAAAGCAGCATGACGCCGCGGTAGCCCTCGTCAGCCACCTGCCGCAGGTGGTGTCCTCTGCGCTCGCGGCGCTGCTGCTGGGGGCGCCCGGGTCCCAGGAGCCGCCGCTGCTGGAGCTGTCGGGTCCCGGTCTGGCGGACACGACGCGGCTGGCCGCGAGCAGTCCGAGCCTGTGGTCGGAGGTGCTCGAGGCAAACGCCTGGCACGTCGCTCCTGCAGTGCGTCGTCTGGCGGCTGACCTGGGACGCCTCGCCTCGAACCTCGAGGTCCTTGCTGGTGCTCACGACGGGGACAGGGCCTCCGCACTGTCGGGGCTCGAAGACCTCCTCGTGCGCGGCAACGCCGGCCGCAGGCTCGTACCGGTCAAGCGAGGGGAGCTCGCGGGCTCGTTCGCGGGGGTGCGTGTGGACCTGCCCGACGAGCCCGGTCGGCTCGCCGATCTGCTGCGGGCAGCGGGCGAGGCGGGTGTGAACGTCGAGGACCTCCGGGTGGAGCACGTGCCGGGTCGTCCGCGCGGGGTGGTCGAGCTTCTCGTGGCTCCCGCTCGTGCGGGCGGGCTTGCGCAGGCCCTCTCCACGGCGGGATGGAAAGTCTCCTTATCGACATAATGTTAAAAACATGGCTGCTGGATCCGCGCACAACCGGTTGCGCGTAGGCACCGCACTCGGGGTGACTTGTCGACTTGTGTTTACCTCTCCAGCCAGAAGGCGCACGGCGGGTAGGCTCGCGCGGGGTCCGGCGCCGTGCGGCGCGGCCTGAGCTTGATCGAGCAGCGGAGGACAGCGGTGTCAGCGGTGGGTGGGCGTGAGGCCCCGCTGCCGGACCCGCAGCACCTCACGCGAGTGGTGGCACTGGACGGTCCGGCGGGGAGCGGGAAGAGCACGGTTGCCCGGCAGGCCGCACTGGCGCTCGGGTGGCGCTTCGTCGACACGGGTGCGACGTACCGCGCCGTGACCTTGCACGTGTTGCGCGCCGGCATAGACCTCGCCGACGCCGAAGCGGTGGGGCGGGTGGCGCGCCGGGCTCGGGTCGAGCTGGACGTCGACCCGCTCTCCCCGCGCGTGCTCCTTGACGGCGAGGACGTCACGGCGGAGATCCGGGGCGCGGCCGTGACCTCGGCGGTGAGCGCCGTGAGCGCCGTCCCCGCAGTCCGGCAGCATCTCGTGTCCCTTCAGCGCGAGCTCATGGGAGTGGACGGCGCCGTGGTGGAGGGACGAGACATCGCTACGGTCGTGGCCCCTTTGGCTGCCGTGAAGGTCTACCTCGACGCCAGCGCAGACGTGCGCGCACGGAGACGCGCGGCTGAGCTGCCGGGTGGCCAGGGGGCACCGTCCGGCACGCTTGGCGGGGCGGCGGACCGCATCGCCGTCGTCGAGCGCGCGCTCGCACATCGAGATGCCGTCGACGACAGGACGAACGCCTTGCAACCGACTGAGGGTGCACTTCACCTTGATACTTCTGACCTGTCCGTGCAGCAGGTCGTCGAGGTCATCGTCGCCCTGGCGCAGCGCGCGGGTGTGGTGAGCGACAGCGTCCCGGGCGAGCATGCCGCTTCCCCCGTTGCTGCCCACGCTGAGACTCCCCCCACGAGTCCTTCCGCGACGAGCCCCCCCACGACTCCTCCCAAGAGGGAGGCCGGCCCGTGAGCACTCCGGACGCGGCGCCACCGGTCCTGGCGGTCGTCGGACGCCCGAACGTGGGCAAGTCCACCCTCGTGAACCGCATCATCGGCCGACGCGAAGCGGTGGTCGAGGACGTCCCAGGAGTGACCCGGGATCGGGTGACCTACGACGCGACCTGGCGAGGCAGGCGCTTCACCGTGGTCGACACCGGGGGCTGGGACCCCGACGCGGAGGGCCTGCAGGTGCACGTGAGCGCGCAGGCCGAGGTCGCTGTGGCTGCCGCCGACGCGGTGCTGTTCGTGGTCGACAACGTGGTAGGAGCGACGGACGCGGACGAGGCGGTCGTGAAGGTACTGCGTCGCTCCGGCAAGCCGGTCGTGCTGGCAGCCAACAAGGTCGACGACCAGCGCGGGGAGGCGGACGCTGCCGCGCTGTGGTCCCTTGGGCTGGGTCAGCCGTACGTCGTGAGCGCGCTGCACGGCCGAGGCAGCGGTGACCTCCTGGACGCCGTTTTGGAGGCGTTGCCCGAAACTCCTGCGGACCGCGACGAGGAGGAGGGCGGCCCCCGCCGGGTCGCGCTGCTCGGCCGGCCCAACGTCGGCAAGAGCTCGCTGCTCAACAGGCTCCTCGGCGAGACGAGGGTCCTGGTGGACGACGTGGCCGGCACGACGCGCGACCCCGTGGACTCGCTCGTCGAAGTAGGCGGAGAGACTTGGCGTTTTGTCGATACGGCGGGGCTTCGACGCCGTGTGAGCCATGCGAGCGGGGCTGAGTACTACTCGAGCCTGCGCACGAAGGGCGCGCTCGACGCGGCTGAGGTGGCGGTCGTGCTGCTCGACGCCAGCGAGCCACTGAGCGAGCAGGACCAGCGGGTGATCAGCATGGTGGTCGAAGCCGGCCGCGCCCTGGTCCTCGCGTTCAACAAGTGGGACCTCGTCGACGAGGACCGACGACCGGCACTCGCCAAGGAGATCGACCGCGACCTCAGCCGCGTGCAGTGGGCGCCACGGCTCAACGTGAGCGCTCTGAGCGGGCGCTCGGTGGACAAGCTCGCCGGACACCTGCACACGGCCCTCGAGGGCTGGGAGACCCGCATCCCGACCGCGCGGCTGAACGCCTGGATCGGGGAGCTCATCGCGCAGACCCCGCCGCCTGTGCGAGGCGGCAAGCAGCCCAAGGTCCTGTTCGCGACGCAGGCAGGCACCCGCCCCCCACGCTTCGTGCTGTTCACCAGCGGCTTCCTCGAGGCGGGGTACCGCAGGTTCATCGAGCGGCGGCTGCGCGAGGACTTCGGCTTCGCCGGAACGCCTGTCGAGGTCAGCGTGAAGGTGCGGGAGAAGAGCCGGAAGACCTGATCCTGCTAGTCTGCGCGAGCCCTCGGGGAGACCCGGGAGCGGGCTGTGGCGCAGCTTGGTAGCGCACTTGACTGGGGGTCAAGGGGTCGCAGGTTCAAATCCTGTCAGCCCGACAGAGCAAGCCCCGC
>DATLCV010000106.1:0-64695 GCA_035526225.1 Mycobacteriales bacterium | reverse complement strand
CATCCCCGACGACCTCGCCGAGCGGCAGATCGGTTTCCTGAACGAGGTCAAGTCCAAGCGGGACCCGGGCGCCGTGGCCCGCACCCTCGACGCTCTCAAGAAGGGCGCGGCGGCCGAGGAGAACACCATGCCGCTGATCCTCGACTGCGTGAAGGTCTACTGCACGGTGGGGGAGATCAGCGACGCCCTGCGCGACGTCTACAACACCTACGAAGAGCCGGCCGTTTTCTAGCCCTCCGATCCTGAAGAGCGCCGCGGTGAGATCCGCCGCGGCGCAACGCCCCTCTGCTACAATCCGCCGCCATGGAAAGAAGGGTTCGTATTCTGATCGCCAAGCCCGGCTTGGATGGGCACGACCGCGGGGCCAAGGTGGTGGCGCGGGCCCTGCGCGATGCCGGTTATGAGGTGATCTACACGGGGCTGCGCCAGACCCCGGAGCAGATCGCCGCCGCCGCCGTCCAGGAGGACGTCGACGCGGTCGGCCTGTCGATCCTGTCGGGCGCCCACCTGACCCTGCTCCCGCGCGTGGTCGAGCTGCTTCGTGCCCGCGGCGCCGACGACGTCGTCGTCTTCGGTGGCGGCATCATCCCTGAGGACGACATCGCGCCGCTGGAGGCGGCCGGCGTGACCAAGATCTTCACCGCGGGGGCGTCCCCGACCGCGATCGTCGAGTGGGTCCGCGCAAACGTCGGGACCCCCGCCGAGGCGTAGCCGCGCGTCAGCCCCTGGCGACCGGCAGCGTGAACGACGTGCCGAGCCCGGTGGTCAGGGTGATGACGTCGGGCTGCGGGTTGTTGTACGACGTCGCATCCGTGGTGGAGAACGTCACGCGGATCTGGTGGTTCTTGTCGAAGCGGTGCGCGAATCCGAGCAGCTTCACGTCCACCCACGGGTCCAGGCTCGGGCTGGGGATGCGGATCGGCGCGACGAGCCGGTGGATCAGCGTCGCGTTGCCCTGCGGGTCGACGTCGTAGACCTTCCCGAACAGGAACAGGTCGCTGCGTCCCACGTGCGACAGGCGCAGGCGGGCGCTCGGGACACCGACGGACACGATCGGCTGCGCCAGCGGGCCGCTGGTGAAGGAGGCGGAGGTCCCGGGCGCATCGGCGGGGGGCAGGCCACTGGCGTTGGGGGAGCTGCCGGGGCCGGTGAAGTTGGAGATCTCGCTGTGTGACCCGGGCAGGCCTGCGGGCGGGTTGACCAGGGTCACGGAGCTGCTGACGGGGTGCTGAACGACCAGCTGCCCTGAGCCGGACAGGGTGAGCGTCAGCGTCTCACCGGTGGGGAAGGCCGGCGCCTCGCCGTACTGCTTGGTGGCGCCCTTCCCGGAGTAGGGGACCCAGTCGCGGTAGTAGGTGAAGCCGGGGCTGCGGTCGGGCTTGCCGCGCAGCCAGTGGTCGAGGAACGCCAGGGTCCGCAGCGTGAGGTAGCAGTCGTCGAGACCGCTGTGGCCGCCGCCGTACACCTCGCACTCCCCGGGCTTGGAGTCGTAACCGCCGTGCCCGCCGGAGTTCCAGATCATCTGCACGGGTGTGCGCTGCCGGCGCAGCTGGGTGTAGACCGCCACGGCGTCGTTGAGGTTGAACAGGGTGTCGCTCTGGCCCTGCACGAGAAGGGTCGGGACCCGGAGCCGCCCGATCAGCGTGGTGCCGGAGGAGTCCGCCACGAGCGCCTTGGCGGCGGCGTCCGCGTCGCCGGTGGCCTCGAGCTTCGCGAGGGTCTGGCACACGTCGAGCCGGAAGCCGGTGCAGCCCAGCTCCGGCGCCCGGCTCGGGTCGGCCAGCTTGTCCTGTGGGCACCCGCCGTTCTGGCTGCCGGTCGGGGGAAGGCCGCCGACCGGCTGCGCCAGGCCGCTGGCCGACAGCAGGGTCGTCCAGCTCCTCTTGAACACACCCTGCGGCGCCAGCGTGTGGGTGAAGCCGGTGCGGTCACCGGGGACGACCCAGTTGTTGGGGGCCAGGGAGTACTGAAGCGAGCTCCAGGTGCGGTAGGGGTTGATCGCCCGCACGCGCGGGTCGGCCTCGGCGAGATTGGCCTGGATCCCGCCGCCGTACGAGCCGCCGACGGTGCCGACGATCGCGCCCTTGCGGTCCTTCTTCACGTAGGGCTTGCTCTGCAGCACCTTCGTGATGAGCTGCTGGGCGTCCTTGACGTCGTACGTGCGGGACTGCAGCGAGATGCAGCCGGTGCTCTTGCCGAAGCCCTGCGAGGTGTAGGTGAGCACGACGTAGCCGTGCCGCGCGAGGAACGTCGCCATGGACGTGACCTCGCCGCTGAGCTTGTTCAGCCCGAAGCCGTGCGTCATGAGGATGGCGGGCTGCGGCGTGCGGGCCGTGGCGTTGTCGGGCACGTAGAGGCGGGTGTCGATCGTGACGGCGTGGGTGTTCGTCGGCCCGTCGAGCACGGGCACCAGGGCGTCCGTCGTGGCGAAGCGGTGGGTGCCCTTGTTGGGTCGCACCGTGTCGGCGTGACCGGCCCAGGTGAGGGCGCTCGTGGCGGCCACGAGCGCGGTGGCGAGGGCAAGACGGCGCACGGGGGGCTCCAGCTTCACGGGGGTGTCTTCGAGATGAACGAGCGAGCACCTGCTCAGGGTGTGACCCACGTCCATGGCGTGCGTCACACGGGCGGTACCGCGTCGAGACGCGCGCGTGCCGCTGGCTACGCTCGTGAGTGCTCGACGGGGTTGCCGCGAGCCGGACAGACAGGACCCTCTTCGTGGACCTCATGGAGTACCAGGCGAAGGAGCTCTTCGCCAAGCACGGCGTTCCCGTGCTCCCCGGCGAGACCATCGACGACGCCGCCGACGCGCGCGCGGTGGCGGAGCGCATCGGCAAGCCCGTCGTGGTGAAGGCCCAGGTGAAGACCGGCGGCCGCGGCAAGGCGGGCGGCGTGAAGCTGGCCGACACCCCCGACGAGGCCGTGGCCCGCGCGACGGACATCCTCGGGCTCGACATCAAGGGCCACGTGGTGCACAAGGTCCTCGTCACAGAGGCCTCCGACATCGACACCGAGTACTACGTGTCGTTCCTGCTCGACCGGGCCAACCGCTCCTACCTCGCGATGGCGAGCGTCGAGGGCGGCATGGAGATCGAGCAGCTGGCGGTGGAGCGCCCCGAGGCGCTCGCCCGGATCGCGGTCGACGCGGTGACCGGCTGCGACGCGACCAAGGCCGCCGAGATCGTCGCCGCCGCGGGCTTCCCCGCTGACGTCTCCGACGAGGTCGCCCGCATCCTGGTGCAGCTGTGGAAGGTGTTCGTCGAGGAGGAGGCAACGCTCGTCGAGGTCAACCCGCTCGTGCGCACCCCCGACGGACGCATCGTGGCGCTCGACGGCAAGGTCACCCTCGACGGCAACGCGGAGTTCCGCCACAGCGACGTGTTCACGGCCTACGCCGACGTGGTGGCCGAGGACGACCTCGAGGGCCGCGCCAAGGCCAAGGACCTCAACTACGTCAAGCTCGACGGCCAGGTGGGCATCATCGGCAACGGCGCGGGGCTCGTGATGAGCACGCTGGATGTCGTTGCCTACGCCGGCGAGAAGCACGGCGGGGTCAAGCCCGCCAACTTCCTCGACATCGGCGGCGGCGCCTCGGCGCAGGTCATGGCCGACGGCCTGGAGATCATCCTGTCCGACCCGGACGTGCAGTCGGTGTTCGTCAACGTCTTCGGCGGCATCACCTCGTGCGACGCGGTCGCGAACGGCATCGTCCAGGCCCTGGAGATGCTCGGGGACAAGGAGACCAAGCCGCTGGTCGTGCGACTCGACGGGAACAACGTCGAGGAGGGCCACCGGATCCTCGTGGAGGCCGACCACCCGTTGGTCACGGTCGTCGACACCATGGACGGCGCCGCCGACAAGGCCGCCGAGCTCGCACACTCCGGGAGCAAGTGATGGCCATCTTCCTGACCGCGGCCAGCAAGGTCATCGTCCAGGGCATCACCGGGTCCGAGGGCACCAAGCACACCCGCCGCATGGTCGCCTCCGGCACCAACGTCGTGGGTGGCGTCAACCCGAAGAAGGCCGGGTCGGACGTCGACGGGATCCCCGTCTACGCGACCGTCGCCGAGGCCATGGCGGCGACCGGTGCCGATGTCACCGTCGTCTTCGTGCCGCCGGCCTTCGCCAAGTCCGCTGTCATCGAGGCGATCGACGCGGGCATCGGCCTGGCCGTCGTCATCACCGAGGGCATCCCGGTCCAGGACTCGGCGTACTTCTGGCAGTACAACGTGAATGCCGGGTCCAAGACCCGCATCATCGGCCCGAACTGCCCTGGTCTGATCAGTCCCGGCGCGTCCAACGCGGGCATCATCCCCGCCACCATCGCGCCCACCGCCGGGAAGATCGGGCTGGTGTCGAAGAGCGGCACGCTGACCTACCAGATGATGTACGAGCTGCGTGAGTACGGCTTCTCCACGGCCGTCGGCATCGGCGGCGACCCGGTCATCGGCACCACGCACATCGACTGCCTGGAGGCGTTCGAGGCCGACCCCGAGACCGTGGCGATCGTGATGATCGGCGAGATCGGTGGTGACGCCGAGGAGCGCGCGGCCGATTACATCAAGGCCCACGTGACCAAGCCGGTCGTCGGCTACGTCGCCGGCTTCACCGCGCCCGAGGGCAAGACGATGGGCCACGCCGGCGCCATCGTCTCCGGCTCCTCCGGCACCGCCCAGGCCAAGCAGGAGGCCCTCGAGGCCGCCGGGGTGCGGGTGGGCAAGACGCCATCGGCGACTGCCGAGCTCATGCGCGAGGTCATGAAGAACCTGTAGGACCCGGTACGACGAAGGCTGGCCGCTCGCACCGTGGAGCGCGCCGGCCTTCGTCATTCCACGCCTGGGGGGCTGAGTGCTCCCGAGAGCGTGTTCGGATCCCTACACGCGTGTCGTGATCGCCACCCGGTGCTGAAGGACCTGCGGCGGCCGCCCCAGGATCAGGCGCAGCCTTCGGTGTAGTCGGCGGCCCGCGCGGTGCCGCTCCGGAACATGGTCACGCGGGTGCCGTCGGTCTCCAGGACCAGGGCGAGCCGGCCGTCGTGGGAGACGACACGCAGGTAGTGCCCGTCTGTGTAGGCGTGCGGCCGCACCACGACCCGGCCGGGGTAAGCGGCCTTGACCTCGTCCTCCGTGGCGCCGATACCGATGCCCCGGTCGGTGCGCGTGGCGCTCCCCTTGTCGACCTCGAACCGCGCGACCTTGCCGTCGATGAGCATCAGGTTGATGTCGGGGGATCCGGAGCGAGGGGCGACGTGGCCGCAGTGAGGGGCGAAGTCGTCCTGCATGGTCGTGAAGCGCTGCCCCGCTGCGGCTTCGGCCTCGGCGAGCGTCATGCCGACCGTGATCGGGCCGATCCCGTCGATGCGCGCCCGGTCGTCGTCCGCGAGAGGGCCGGGCTCGGCACCCGTCTCGTCGTCGCCTCGGGTGCAGGTCGGGTCGGCACAGACCAGGCGGAACCGCGCCGCGTCAGCCCACTTCGCGAGCCGCGGCTGCTCGGTCTCCGGCACCTGGACGTAGCTGATGTGGCTTATGTCGGCCACCGCGACCCAGTAGGACACGTGGGCCGTGCAGGTCTGGCAGTCGCGGTAGGTCGCGCGCACCGCGACGACGTCGACTGCCGGGGGAGGCACGAGCTCGTGGGTGGAGTAGGCCTTGCCGTCCTCGGAGTCGTCCGGCCTGCTCGGACAGCGCTTCAGGTCGGCCTCGAGCTGGTTCAAGGCGGGGACGCCACCGCCGTCCTCGAAGCGCAACACCTGCGAGCGGGCGGACGCGTCGCCAGGCCCGTCGAGGTTGCGGTAGACCCCGCTCACCCCGACCACGTCGGCCTCCTTGCAGACCTGCAGCAGTGCGTTCTCCGACTCCCCCTCGTGGCCACCGCGCCACGTGCCGCCGACGACGAAGGTCCCGTCAGCCGGCTGCAGCAGGAGCTCGGGGCCGACGGTCGGCGTGACCCCTGGCGGCTCCTGGGTGACCGTCGGCTCGGGCGAACCCGCAGAGGGAGTGCCGGTGGGGTTCGCGATCTGGAGGGACTCGGGCTTGCCGCGGTCGGCCAGGGCGACTGCCGTACCGGCGCCGGCGAGCACGACGAGAGCAGCGGCGCCGGCGACGACCGCGCGGCCGCGCTGCCGGCGCTGCTCGCCGCGGGCGCGGATGGACGCGGCGTCCGCCAGGGCCACGGGGCCGCTGGCGAGGGAGCTGAGGTCGAGGTCGTTCATCGCGAGGGCTCCGTGTCGGCGAGGAGGAGGGCGAGGGCAGCGCGGCCGCGGGACAGGCGGGCCTTGACGGTCCCCACGGGAACACCCGTCTCGGCGGCTACCTGCTCGACCGAGAGGTCGGCCACGTGGTGCAGGACGACTGCGAGCCGCTGAGCCTCGGGGATCTGCCGGAGTGCTGCGACGAGGGCGACACGGGAGGGGTCGACCTCGGGCACCGACTGGGTCCGGGGCAACAGGCCCCGGCCGACCTGCAGGCGACGGAAGCGCGAGACCGCGAGCCGGCAGGCGACCTGCCGCACCCAGGCGGCGGGCACGTCGTACTCGGACACACGGGCCCATCGCTGCCAGGCGCGGGCGTACGCCTCCTGGACGCAGTCCTGGGCCTCGGCGAGGTCGCCGGTGAAGGCGTGGACCTGCCGGACGAGCGAGGGGGCGGTGGCCGCGTAGAAGGCGTCGAAGTCGACGGTGCTGGACACGATCCGCCTCTCCGGTGCGCGTGCGATCGAGGTGGTCACACTCCTACACGCACGGCCGGTCCGTCGGGTTGCACCCCACTTACGGCGGCGGCGAGGTCGGCGTGGGATCCCCGCCCGCGGTGCCCAGGCTGAGACAGTCGACAGCGCCATGACGACCACGCTCGAGCGACCCCCCTTGCGCCCCCCTGCGCGGCAGGACTCGCCCGAGCGGAGCCCGCTCGGACCGGGCGTGGTGGCCGCGACCTGGGCGGCCGGCGCGGGGCTCGTGGCACTCGGCATCCCGCTGCTGCTGGTCTGGGCCACCGACTCGCGGTCCGGCTCGGGTGCGGCGGCAGCGACCCGTGCCGTCGGGCAGCTGTGGCTGCTCGGGCACGGCACCTCGATGGGGATCCCGGGAGGCCACGTCGGGCTGGTGCCCCTCGGGCTCGCGCTGCTGCCGCTCGCGCTGCTGCACCGCGCCGGGCGGCACGGCGCTCGGACGGTAGAGGTCCGGGGCCTGACGCAGGCCGTGCGGCTCGTCGTGGCGGTCGCCTTCCCCTACGCCGTGCTCTGCGCCGTCGTCGCTGCGGCGAGCGCCACGACGACGGTTCGGCCCGCGCCGGTGCAGGCGACGCTCGGCGGGCTGGTGCTCGCCGTGCTCGGCGCCGGAAGCGGCGCCCTGCGGGAGGCCGGCTTGTTCCGCACCGCGCTGAGCGCGGTGCCCTTCCGCGCGCGCGGGCTGCTGCGGGCCACCTCCGTGGCCGTCGCGGTGCTGGTCGCAGGGGGCGCGGTCGTCGCCGGCATCAGCTTCGCCCGGCACGCCGGGCGTGCGTCCTCGCTCGCGGCCGCCAGCGACCCGGGGCTCGTGGGCGGTCTGGCCCTGTTGGTCCTCGGTGTCGTCTGCGTCCCCAACGCCGCGCTCTGGGGCAGCGCCTGGCTCACCGGGCCGGGCTTCGCCGTCGGCGTCGGCACCTCGGTCGGCCCGTTCGGCACCACCCTCGGCGAGGTGCCGGCGTTCCCCCTGCTCGCCGCCCTCCCGGCCGGCCCCGCACCGACGTGGCTGGGCGTCGTCGCCCTGGCCGTGCCCGTGGGCGCCGGCGCACTCGGCGGGGTCGTGCTCGCACGGCGGCTCAGCTGCGGCGCGGGCCGCGCTGCACTCGAGGGCCTGGCTCTCGGCCCCTGTGTGGGGCTCGCGCTCGGCACGCTCGCCTGGCTGTCAGGTGGCCCCTTGGGCGGCGGTCGGCTCGTCGAGGTCGGGCCCACGCCGTGGCAGGTCGGCCTCGCCGCGATGGTCGAGACCGGCCTGGCAGCCGCGGTCGCAGCCTCCGTCGTACGGCGCCACTGACGCCCTCATCGGGGCGCTGGGTCAGGCCTTGATGACCAGTGTGTTGAGGATCTTGTCCGCGAAGGTCTGCTTCTTTGCGTCCCACAGCGGCCACAGGTAGCCGAGGTAGCAAGGCAGGCCGTCGATGATGTGCACGAACATCCGGCCGATGGCGAGGCCGGCGCCGACGAGCTGGCCGTCCTGCTCGCGCACCAGACGGGTGCCTGCCAACTTCTTGCCGTACGACTGGCCGGTCGTGCCCTCGAGGTAGCGGTTGTAGAACACCCATGCGAAGGCCGCCAGGAACAGCACGATCCCCAGGCCCTTGGACGCGTAGTAGACGACGTCCGCGACGACGAACGGCAGGAACCAGTCGACGAGCGCGCTCTGCACGCGCGAACCCCAGCCGGCGAGCTGGGGCATCGGCGCGCCGTACGCGGGCGGCGGGGGCACCTGGCCGTAGGCGGGCGGCGGGGGCGTGCCGTAGCCAGGCGGCGGAGGACTGCCGTAACCCAGGGGCTGTTCCTCGCCGGGTGAGCTGAACGGGTCCTGGGGGTTCGTCACGTCTTCCTCCGGGGGTGTGGTGTTGCGCTCATGGTGGACTGCTGTCCGGCGCGGCGGTGGGAGGTCCTCACTGGCTGTACGCGACCTCGGACATGACCCCGAGCGCGATCACGCCCACGAACAGCGCCAGCAGCGCCACACCGATCCAGACGCCGGCGAGCGCGAGCCCCCGGCCGCCCTCACCGGTGCGCTTGATCTGGCCGAGCGCGATGAAGCACAGGACCGCTCCGATCGGCGGGCAGACGACGAGCGTGAGGATGAACCCGACGATCGCCATTGTGTTCGTCTTCTGGCCCCCGCCGTACGGCTGCTGCCCGTACGGCTGCTGCCCGTACGGCGACTGCCCGAACGGCGGTGGGTAACCAGGCGGGTACCCCGGCGGCGGGGCGCCGTACCCGGGGGGCGGGGGCTGCTGCCCCTCGCGCGGCGGCTGGTCGCCGGAGGCGGCGAAGGGGTCCTGCGGTGTGGTCACGTGCGCTCCTGTACGTGGTGTGGGCGCCCATCCTGGCGCGCTTCGCCCCGAAGCGCGCAGCGCCCGCCCCGCTACGCTGGCGCTTTCCTGAAGGAGGCCCCTGGTGTCCGCGCGCCTGGTCGTGCTCGTCTCGGGCACCGGCACCACGCTGCAGGCCCTCCTCGACGCCTCGGACGACCCCTCCTGGGGGGCCCAGGTCGTCGCGGTGGGGGCCGACCGGGAGGGCACCCTCGGGGAGAAGCGCGCGACCGACCGCGGGATCCCGACCTTCGTGCTGCCGCTGGGCGGCTTCGCCAGCCGCGCGGAGTGGGACGAGGCCCTGGCCGGGGTGGTGGGTGCCTACGCACCGACCCTCGTGGTGAGCGCCGGTTTCATGAAGCTCGTGAGCCAGGACTTCCTCGACCGCTTCCCCATGGTCAACACCCACCCGGCGCTGCTGCCGAGCTTCCCCGGGATGCACGGGGCCCGCGACGCCCTCGAGCACGGCGTCAAGGTCACCGGCTGCACGCTGTTCCTCGTCGACGCCGGCGTCGACACCGGGCCCATCGTGGCCCAGGCCGCCGTACCCGTCCTGGAGGGCGACGACGAGGCCACCCTGCACGAGCGGATCAAGGTCGCGGAGCGCCAGCTGCTCGTCGACGCGATCGGCCGCATGGCCCGCGAGGGCTTCACCGTCACCGGACGAAGGGTCACCATCCCGTGAGTGCGATCGCCATCAAGCGCGCCCTGGTCAGCGTCTACGACAAGACCGGGTTGGAGGAGCTCGGCCGCGGCCTGGCCAAGGCCGGCGTCGAGATCGTCAGCACCGGCTCCACCGCGGCCCGGCTGCGCGAGGCGGGGGTCACGGTCACCAGCGTCGACGAGCTGACGGGCTTCCCGGAGTGCCTCGACGGTCGGGTCAAGACGCTGCACCCCAAGGTGCACGCGGGGATCCTCGCCGACCGGCGCCTGCCCGACCACGTGCAGCAGCTCGCCGACCTCGGGGTCCAGCCGTTCGACCTCGTCGTGGTGAACCTCTACCCGTTCACGCAGACCGTGGTCTCCGGCGCGGCGCCCGACGAGTGCGTCGAGCAGATCGACATCGGTGGGCCGACGATGGTCCGGGCTGCTGCCAAGAACCACCCCAGCGTCGCCGTCGTGGTCGAGCCCTCGTCGTACGCCGACGTGCTCGAGGCGGTCGAGGTCGGCGGGTTCACCTTCGAGCAGCGCAGGGCGCTGGCCAGCAAGGCGTTCCAGCACACCGCGGCGTACGACGTGGCCGTTGCCTCCTGGTTCGCCAGCTCCTACGACGCCAGCGACGCGGTCGAGGTCTTCCCCTCGTTCCTGGGCGCGACCTACCAGCGGGCGGACGTGCTCCGGTACGGCGAGAACCCGCACCAGCGGGCTGCCCTCTACACGGGGCAGCTCGCCGGCGACTCGCTGGCCACGGCCGAGCAGCTGCACGGCAAGCAGATGTCCTACAACAACTACGTCGACACCGACGCGGCCCTGCGGGCGGCGAACGACTTCACCGCGCCGACGGTCGCGATCATCAAGCACGCCAACCCGTGCGGCATCGCCTCGGCCGGCGACGTCGCGGAGGCGCATCGCAAGGCGCACGCCTGCGACCCCGTGTCCGCGTTCGGCGGCGTGATCGCCGTCAACGCCCCGGTCAGCAAGGCGATGGCCGAGCAGGTCGCCGAGATCTTCACCGAGGTGATCGTTGCCCCGGCGTACGAGGCCGGCGCCGTCGAGGTGCTCGCGAAGAAGCCGTCCATCCGCATCCTGAAGACGGCCGGCTTCGGCGGCCGCGGTGTCGAGGCGCGTCACATCAACGGCGGGCTGCTGCTGCAGGAGGCCGACGCGATCACTGCCGCCGGCGACGACGCGGCGGCGTGGACGCTGGCGGCCGGCGAGCCGCTGGAGGACCTGACGGACCTCGTCTTCGCGTGGCGCGCCGTGCGCGCCGTGAAGTCCAACGCGATCCTGCTCGCGGCGGGTGGCGCGACCGTCGGTGTCGGCATGGGCCAGGTCAACCGGGTCGACTCCGCCAAGCTGGCGGTCTCCCGTGCGGGGGACCGGGCCAAGGGTGCCGTCGCCGCGTCGGACGCGTTCTTCCCGTTCGCCGACGGCCTGCAGGTGCTGCTCGACGCGGGCGTGCGCGCCGTCGTCCAGCCCGGCGGGTCGGTGCGTGACGAGGAGGTCGTCGCGGCCGCTCAGGCTGCCGGCGTGACGCTGTACCTCACGGGCACCCGCCACTTCTTCCACTGACCGTCAGCGCGAGCGGACCGCCAGGATCGTCAGCCCGGCCACGGTGAGGACGACGGTGCTGACGGCGCCGATCACGTTGCGCTGCCGCCGGGCCCGGTCGTCGTCGTACCAGTCCGCGACGGGCTGCCCGCTCGCGTCGATCCCCTGCTGGCGCAGCGCGCGCTCGCGCAGCGAGCTGCGCAGGAACAACCCGACACCGGTGAGCACCACCAGCAGCGGGACGAGCCGGTCGCCGTTGCTGTCGACGGCGGTGTTCACGACGACGCCCACGACGAGAAGGGCCAGGAGCACGGGAGCCCCCTGCCGCAGCAGCCAGCCCCGGCGGGTCAGGTCGTCGTGCACCCACTCCCGGTACGACGGGCCCAGCCGCCAGCCGAGCAGGCGGTAGGCGAGCACGAGCAGCGGCGAGGGCGTGGGCACGGGGTGAACACTAGGGTTGAGCCGCATGAGCGCCCGTCTGCTGCCCGGAGCCCCCGTCGCCGAGGCGGTGCTGGCCGACCTCGCGCCGCGCATCGCCCGCCTCAAGGAGGCCGGCCGCGCACCTGGTCTCGGCACCGTGCTCGTGGGCGACGACAGCGCCAGCGCCGGCTACGTCGGCATGAAGATGAAGAAGGCCGAGGAGCTCGGCTTCGCGAGCCCGCACGAGCGGCTGCCGCAGGACGCCAGCACCGCTGAGGTCATCGCGGCGGTCCGGCGGCTGAACGAGGACCCGGCCTGCGACGCGATGCTCGTCCAGCACCCGACGCCGCCGCACGTCGACTTCGAGGCCGTGCTGCTCGAGATGGACCCAGACAAGGACGTCGACGGCCTGCACCCGGTGAACATGGGCCGGTTGGCCTTGGGGCTCCCTGGCCCGGTTCCGTGCACCCCCGCAGGTATCGAGGCGCTGCTGGCCTTCCACGGCGTGCCCGTGTCAGGCCGCGAGGTCTGCATCCTCGGCCGCGGGACCACCCTGGGCCGGCCGCTGTCGCTGCTGCTGACGCAGAAGCGCGACACCGCCAACGCGGCGGTCACGGTCGTGCACACCGGGGTGAAGAACTGGGCCGACTACACACGGCGGGCGCAGATCGTCATCGCCGCGGCGGGCGTCCCCGGGATCCTTCAGCCCGAGCACATCACGCCCGGTGCGACGGTGGTCGGCGGGGGCGTGCGCTACGAGGGCAAGAAGCTGCTGCCCGACGTGGACGAGGCCTGCAACGAGGTCGCCGGGGCCATCACGCCGCGTGTCGGTGGCGTGGGGCCCACCACGATCGCCATGCTGTTCAAGAACTGCGTCGAAGCCGCGGAGCGCCGGGCCGGTCTGAGCTAGACGACCCGGCGGATGCCGGCGGCGGGCAGCAGTGGGGCGGGTCGCACCACGCCAGCGCTGATGACCTCGTTCGCCAGGCGGGCCCGCCGGTTGGGGCCCTCCTCGACCTTGAACTTCTGGTAGAGCCGCAGCAGGTGCTGCTTGACCGCGGCCTCGGTCACGACCAGCTCGTCGGCGACCTCGTGCGCGGTAGCCGGGGCCACGAAGGCCTCCTGCACCAGCGCGGGTCGGCACAGGGCCTCCAGCACCTCGCGCTCGCGGCGGGTCAGCTCGGGGGACTGCGTGCGGCGCAGCGGCGCGGCATCGTCGGCGACCGGTGGCAGGCCCAGGACGCGCAGCCGTACGGTGCCGATCTGCAGCACGTCGCCCTCGGCGAGCACGCGGCGGCCCACCGGGCGCCCGTTCACCAGGGTGCCGTTGGTCGACAGACCCATGTCGGCGACGTAGGCGTGCGGCCCGCGTCGGACGATCTCGGCGTGCAGGCGGGACACGCTGGGGTCACCGAGGTCGACGTCGACACCGGGCCCTCGGCCCAGGGTCGTGATCGTCTCGTGCAGCACGAACGTGCCGCCCGTGTCCTCCAGGAGCAACGATGGGTGCTCGGTCATCTCCACGTCGTTCTCGTACCCCGTGACCCGGGCGGCACACTCTCCGTGACCCTCAGGCTCGCTCGTTAGGGTGGCCCATGCCCGTCGACCTGGGTCCCACGCTCGACCCGACCCACCTGGCGGTGGCGCGCTGGCCTGCCGGTTGGCGCCCTAACCCCCTTCCCGAGGGTTTCTTCGGCCTTGTCGAGGACGAGGCCGAGGTCACGCTCGTCGCGGCGGAGGCCACGATCGCCCGGTACGACGGAGCGCTGGCCGTGGAGCCCGGCTGGCGCCGGGTGACCTTCGCGGGTCCGCTGCCCTGGGAGCAGGTGGGCTTCCTGGCCGACGTCGCCACCCGGCTGGCGGCGGCGCAGATCCCGTTCACCTCCATGGCGGGCTTCACCACCGACCACGTCCTCGTGCGCGCGGCCCAGGCCGACCTGGCCGTGGCCGTGCTGGCGGGGGACCCGCCGCCGCCCGCGCGGCTGGGCACCACGAACCCGTGAAGCCGCTGCTCGTGGTGCTCGGCGTCGTCGTGACAGGCCTGCTCGCGACGGCGGCCTTCGGCTGGTGGCAGCTCGGGTCCGTCGTCGTCGGCGTCGCCTTCTGCCTCGCGGCCGGGCTGCGCCTCGTGCTGCCTGCCCAGCAGGTCGGCGACCTCGCCGTTCGGTCCCGCGCGGTCGACGCCGGCGTGCTCCTCGTGCTCGGGTTCGGGCTCGTGGCCCTGGCGAACACCATCCCGATCGGCCGCTGAGCCGCCTCACTAGTCTTGAGCGGCAGATCCCTTCCTCTTCCTTGGAGCGCCCGGTCATGGCTGATGCCTCTGCCCGCCTGCCAGTGAACGTCACCGTCACCGGCGCCGCCGGCCAGATCGGCTACGCGCTGCTCTTCCGCATCGCCTCGGGGCACCTGCTCGGGCCGGACGTGCCGGTCCGCCTGCGCCTGCTCGAGATCGCGCCGGCGCTCAAGGCCGCCGAGGGCACCGCGATGGAGCTCGACGACTGCGCCTTCCCGCTGCTGAGCGGCATCGACATCACCGACGACCTCAAGACCGCCTTCGACGCCACCAGCGTCGCGCTGCTCGTCGGGGCCCGTCCGCGCACGGCCGGCATGGAGCGGGGCGACCTGCTGTCGGCGAACGGTGGGATCTTCGGTCCGCAGGGCCAGGCGATCAACGACCACGCAGCGAGCGACGTGAAGGTCCTCGTCGTCGGCAACCCGGCCAACACCAACGCCCTGATCGCGCAGCAGCACGCCCCCGACGTCCCTGCTGACCGGTTCACCGCGATGACCCGGCTCGACCACAACCGGGCGCTGTCCCAGCTCGCGACCAAGCTGAGCGTGCCGGTCACCGCGATCGAGCGGATGACGATCTGGGGCAACCACAGCGCCACGCAGTACCCCGACCTCTACACCGCGCAGGTCAACGGCTCAAGCGCCGCGGACCAGGTCGACGAGGGGTGGCTGAAGGACACCTTCATCCCGACCGTGGCCAAGCGGGGCGCGGCGATCATCGAGGCGCGAGGTGCGTCCTCTGCCGCCTCCGCGGCGAACGCCGCCATCGACCACGTCTACGACTGGGTGAACGGCACCGAGTGGACCTCGTCCTCCGTGGTCTCCGACGGCTCGTACGGCGTGCCGGAAGGCCTGATCTGCTCCTTCCCGTGCCGGGCCGTCGACGGCCGCTGGGAGATCATCCAGGGCGTGGAGGTGAACGAGTTCTCGCGGTCCCGGATCGACGCGTCCGTGCAGGAGCTCGTCGAGGAGCGCGACGCAGTGCGCGAGCTCGGCCTCATCTGATGCAGGCACACTCGATGCGCCTCGTCTACACCTACACCGACGAGGCCCCGGCCCTTGCCACGCACTCGCTGCTGCCAATCCTGAAGGCCTACGCGGGCAAGGCGGGCGTGGACATCGAGACCCGCGACATCTCGCTGGCGGCCCGCGTCCTCGCGGCCTTCGGCCTGGCGCCGGACGCGCTCGCGGAGCTGGGAGCGCTGGCGAAGACGCGCGAGGCGAACATCATCAAGCTGCCGAACGTCAGCGCCTCGGTGCCGCAGCTCAAGGCCGCCGTCAAGGAGCTGCAGGCGGCCGGCTTCGCGGTGCCCGACTACCCGGAAGACCCGGTGACCGACGACGAGAAGAAGGCTCGCGCCGCCTTCGACGCCGTCAAGGGAAGCGCCGTCAACCCGGTCCTGCGCGAGGGCAACTCCGACCGGCGCGCACCCGCGTCGGTGAAGGGGTATGCGCGCACGCACCCGCACTCGATGGGCGCCTGGCCCGCCGACTCGCGCTCGCGCGTCGCGACGATGGACGACGGCGACTTCCGGCACTCCGAGAAGGCGGTGACCCTGACCGACGCCGACACGCTGCGCATCGAGCTCGTCAGCGACAGCGGCACCACCGTGCTCAAGGACGGGCTGAACGTCGTCGCGGGCGAGATCGTCGACGCGGCCGTGATGCGCAAGGCCGCGCTGCAGGCCTTCCTCGCGCGGCAGGTCGCTGCCGCCAAGGCCGAGGGCGTGCTGTTCTCCGTGCACCTCAAGGCCACGATGATGAAGGTCTCCGACCCGATCATCTTCGGGCACGCCGTGAAGGCTTACTTCGCAGACGTCTTCGACCGGTACGGCGAGGAGCTGGCCTCGGTCGGTGCGAACCCCAACGACGGCCTGGCCGCCGTCCTCGCCGCGCTGGCGACGCTGCCGGCTGACCGCCGTACCGAGATCGAGGACGCCATCACGCGCTCCTACGAGACCGGGCCGGCGCTGGCGCAGGTCGACTCGAGCAAGGGCATCACCAACCTGCACGTCCCGAGCGACGTGATCATCGACGCGTCCATGCCGGCCGCCATCCGGGCGTCGGGCCAGATGTGGAACGCCGAGGACCAGCAGCAGGACACCCTCTACGTCATCCCCGACTCCTCCTACGCGCCGCTGTACGCCGAGACGATCGCGTTCTGCCAGCAGCACGGCGCCTTCGACCCGACCACGATGGGCACGACGCCCAACGTCGGGTTGATGGCTCAGAAGGCCGAGGAGTACGGCAGCCACGACAAGACCTTCGAGATCGCCTCCGCGGGGACCGTGAACGTCGTCGCCTCCGACGGCAGCGTGCTGCTGTCTCAGGAGGTCGCGGTCGGCGACCTCTTCCGCGCCTGCCAGACCAAGGACGCTCCCATCACCGACTGGGTGCAGCTGGCCGTGTCCCGCGCCCGCGCGACCGGTGCCCCGGCCGTGTTCTGGCTCGATGCGACCCGCGCGCACGACGCCGAGGTGCTCGCGAAGGTGCGGGCGGTGCTCACGACGCTGGACACCGACGGGCTCACCCTGGAGTTCCTCGACGTCGCTGCCGCCACGCGCTACACCCTCGAGCGTGCCGCGAGGGGCGAGGACACCATCTCGGTCACCGGCAACGTCCTGCGCGACTACCTGACCGACCTCTTCCCGATCCTCGAGCTCGGCACGTCGGCGAAGATGCTGTCGATCGTCCCCCTCATGGCCGGGGGCGGGCTGTTCGAGACCGGTGCCGGCGGTTCGGCTCCGAAGCACGTCCAGCAGCTCGTCAAGGAGAACTACCTGCGCTGGGACTCCCTGGGTGAGTTCCTCGCGCTCGCGGTGGCCTTCGAGTTCCTCGGCGAGAAGACCGGCAACCCGCGGGCGGCCCTGCTCGGGCGCACCCTCGACGAGGCCACCGGGCGGGTGCTCGAGGAGAACAAGTCGCCTGCGCGCAAGGTCGGTCAGGTCGACAACCGCGGGTCGCACTTCTACCTCGCCCTCTACTGGGCGCAGGCCCTCGCCCGGCAGACGGACGACCCTGAGGCTGCGGCGCTGTTCGCCTCGCTCGCCGCGCGGTTGACCGACGCCGAGGAGACCATCAACGCGGAGCTGATCGCCGTACAGGGGCAGCCTGCCGACCTCGGCGGCTACTACTACGTCGACAAGGCCAAGACCGACGCGGTGATGCGCCCCAGCGCGACGTTCAACGACGCGCTCGCGGCGTTCTAGGCTCCGGGACGTGGATCACCCTCCGAGTCCCCAGGCGCGCCCGTCCCTGCCGGGGGGCGCGCCGTGACCGACGTGCTGCTGAGCATGGGGCTCATCCTCGTGCTCATCCTGGTCGGCGGCGTCTTCGTCGCCGGGGAGATCGCCCTCATCTCGCTGCGCGAGAGCCAGGTCAAGGGCCTGGCCGCGGACCGGGGCCGCCGCGGTCAGCGCGTCGCAGCGCTCGCAGCCAACCCCAACCGCTTCCTCGCCGCCGTGCAGATCGGCGTCACGGCAGCCGGATTCCTGTCGGCGGCCCTGGGCGAGGCCAAGCTCAGCGGCCACCTCGTCCCGCAGCTCGAGCGCCTCGGCATGTCCCACGGCGTGGCGGACGTGGTGTCCCTCATCGGCATCACGCTGGTCATCTCCTACGTCGCCATCACCGTCGGTGAGCTCGCGCCCAAGCGCCTCGGCCTGCAGCGCGGCGAGAGCACCGCGCTGTTGCTCGCCCCCGTGGTCGACCGCTTCGCGCGCATCGCGCGCCCGGCCATCTGGTTCCTGTCGAAGTCCACGGACGTCCTGGTGCGGCTGGTGGGCGGCGACCCCTCCGCCAGCCGCGACGCCATCTCCGAGGAGGAGCTGCGCGGCCTCGTGGCGGCGCACGAGTCCCTGACCAAGGACGAGCGCAAGCTCATCGACGAGGTCTTCGCCGCCGGCGAGCGGCAGCTGCGGGAGGTGATGGTCCCGCGGACCGAGGTCGAGTTCCTCGAGGCGTCGATGACCGTGGCGCGTGCCTCGAAGTCGACGGCGACCGCGCCGCACTCGCGCTACCCGGTGACGCGGGACAACCAAGACGACGTCGTCGGCTTCGTCCACGTGCGCGACCTGCTGATCCCGCCGACGAAGGCGCGCACCCTCAAGGTCGGTGACGTCACCCGCGACGTGAAGCTGCTGCCCGACACCAAGAAGGTGCTCCCGGCACTGTCCGAGATGCGCCGGGAGGGCCATCACCTGGCCATCGTCATGGACGAGTACGGCGGTACGGCGGGCATCGTGACGCTCGAGGACCTCATCGAGGAGGTCATCGGTGACATCCGCGACGAGTACGACAGCCCCGACGCGGCCCTGCGCTTCAAGGGCGGCGACATCGAGGCGGACGGCCTCCTCAACCTCGACGAGGTCGAGGAGCAGACCGGGGTGACGCTGCCGGAGGGCCCCTACGAGACCCTCGCGGGCTACGTCATGGCCGCCCTGGGTCACGTCCCGAAGAAGGGCGAGGCGGTCGAGGTCGATGGCCACCGCCTCGTCGTGACCGAGCTCGACGGCCGCCGCATCGCGCGCGTCCGCGTGATCCCCCTGCCCCAGTCGGAGGACTGATGCCCAAGAAGCTCGACGTGTCCTACGACATCCCCGCCGACGTGGAGACGGTCTACGCCGTGATCTCGGGGGAGGGCTGGGCGGCCGCGAAGGCGGAGCGCTTCGAGGACGAGAGCCGACAGGAGAGCCGCACGGTCGGCGCGGGCGACGCGGTGACGCTCGTGGTGTCCCGCGGGCTCCCCGACGGCATCCCGGGCTTCCTGGAGAAGTTCCTGCCGCGTGGTGGCCGGGCCCGGCAGTCCGAGGCGTGGGGAGCGGCCGACGGCGGTGCCCGCCGCGGGACCTGGCAGGGCGAGATCCCGGGCGCCCCCGCCACCGTCGGCGGGACCATGGCGCTGGAGCCGACCGCTACCGGCACGCTTTACCGCATCCAGGGCGAGGTGAAGGTCAGCATCCCGCTCGTGGGCGGCAAGGCGGAGTCCTTCATCGTCGACATGATCGGCAAGCTGACGAAGTCCGAGGCCGAGCTGCTCGCCTCGCTCGTCTGATTGACTGACCCGCATGGCTTCTCGTCCCCGTGTCCTCTCCGGGATCCAGCCGACGGGTGAGGGGAAGCACCTCGGCAACTACCTCGGTGCCGTACGGCAGTGGGCCGCCATGCAGGACGACTTCGAGTGCTTCTACTTCGTCGCCGACCTGCACGCGCTGACGACCACACCTGACCCCGACGTCCTGCGCGCGCAGATCCGCCGCGTCGTCGCCGAGCTCATCGCCATGGGCGTGGATCCGGACAGATCGGCGCTGTTCGCCCAGTCGCACCTGCCCGAGCACGCCGAGCTGGGATGGGTCCTGTCCTGCCTGACGAGCACCGGCGAGGCCTCCCGGATGACCCAGTTCAAGGAGAAGGGCGGGGGGAACGTAGGGCTGTTCAACTACCCCATCCTGCAAGCCGGCGACATCCTGCTCTACCAGGCCGTGGCCGTCCCCGTCGGGGAGGACCAGAAGCAGCACCTGGAGCTCACCCGCGACCTCGCCGGCCGTTTCAACAACAGGTACGGCGAGACCTTCACCGTCCCCCAGCCGCACACCGTGAGGTCGGTGGCTCGCATCAAGGACCTCGCAGACCCCGCCGCCAAGATGAGCACCTCCCGGGGTGGCGCCGGCACGCTGTGGGTGATCGAGGACGACGCGATCACGGTGAAGAAGATCAAGTCGGCCGTCACGGACACCGGTCGCGAGGTCGTCTTCGACGAGACGGACAAGCCCGGCATCGCCAACCTGCTCACGATCCTGGGCGCCTGCACCGGCAGGGAGATCACCGAGCTGCAGGACGCCTACGCAGGCAAGGGCTACGGCGACTTCAAGGGCGATGTCGCAGCGGCCGTGGTCGAGCTGTTCGCACCGGTGCGGGCCCGTTACGCCGAGCTCAGCGCCGCTCCGGACTACCTGGACGACGTGCTGGCGCAGGGGCGGGCGAAGGCGAAGGTCGTTGCGGAGGCGACGATGGCCGCCGTACGGGAGCGCGTGGGCCTCCTGCCGGCACGCTGATGCCCCGTCGTGAGATCGGCGTGGCGATCGGGATCCCCGAGCCCTACACCAGTGAGCTGCAGGGATGGCGTGAGCGGCTCGGCGATCCCAACGCCTCAGACATCCCACCGCACGTGACCCTGCTGCCGCCGACCGAGCTGGCGAGCGATGTCCTCGACGAGGTCGACGAGCACCTGCGGCAGCTCGCCGAGCGGCACTCGGGGTTCACCATGCACCTGCGCGGGTCGGGGACGTTCCGTCCGATCTCGCCGGTGGTGTTCGTGCCGCTGGTGCAGGGGATCGGGGAGTGCGAGCGACTCGAAGCCGAGGTGCGCTCCGGCCCCCTGCTGCGCGACGTCCGCTTCCCGTACCACCCGCACGTGACGGTCGCGCACGACGTCGCCGAGCCGCTGCTGGACCGGGCTTTCGTCGAGCTCGCGTCCTACGACGCGCGGTTCCAGGTGTGGGGCTTCTCGATGTTCGAGAAGGGCAAGGACGGCGTCTGGCGCCCGCAGCGCGACTACCCCTTCGGGACGACGCTCCCCGGTCCGGTCCTCGCCGAGAGCTAGCGGCCAGTCGGAGGTCGTGGGAGAAAGGGCCGATCGGGGTCGGCCCGAATCACCGCAGCCTGCCCCGCTCCTCAGCTGCCCTGGTGCCGAGCAGCGGTGAAGGCCCATTCCTTCAGCGTCTCCAGCCCCACGGACTCCGGAGCCACCCAGGTCGTCGTCACACCGCCACGTGTCACGACCTGGACAGCCACGGCGCGGGGCGTCGAAGCCATGCCGAACCCGGCATCAGCGGGGTAGATGACGGCAGCGCTCGCCGTACCCGGGACGTCCACCACGGTGATGCCCTGGTCGAACTGCTCGCGCCCACTCAGGTAAGTCCACGGTCCCTGCGCCGTGGCACGGGAGACCTCGACCGGAGTGCCCCCAGGCAGCGTGAGGTGCAGCATCGTCGCACCGGGCTGGCCGCCCACGGAGTCCTCGCGGCGCACCTGTGCGTCACCTGGCAGGCCCGCCGTGGCGACCTCGTCGGCGAGTTCCTGCGAGAGCGGTCCGAGCGGCGCGGGTGACTCGACCGTGCTCTGGCCCGGCGCGGGTGAGGGGTGGGTGTGCGCGGCCCAGAACTGCTCCGTCTGCTCGGACGTGAGCAGCCAGTCGCGGCCGTGCTCCGGCACCCACGAGGGCGTGATGCCTGGCGCGGGCGACCCAGCAGGCACGCCGCCGGAGGCGTACGTCGCGAGCTCCACCCCGCGCTCGGGAAGCAGGGTCACTCCTGCCACGGCGGCCCCGACCAGGGCCAGGCCGCCCAGGGCGGCGGCCCCCGCCGTACGGCGTCGGTGGGTGGTGCGACGCCGGCGGAGGTCCTCCATCGCGCCGGGGCGCACGGGCAGGTCCCAGTCCGGGGACGCCAGGGTGTCGCGCAGCAGGTCCTCGATCATCGCGTCGTCTCCAGGTCGGGGGACAGGTGGGTGCGCAGCGTCCGCAGTGCCTTGGACGCCTGGCTCTTCACCGTCCCGGGCGAGCAGCCGAGGACCCGGGCGATCTCCGCCTCGGAGAGGTCCTCGTAGTAGCGCAGGACCACCACGGCGCGCTGCCGTGGCGGGAGAAGTCGAAGGGCAGCCACGGCCCGGTCGCGCTCCCCGAGGTCAGGCCCTTCGGGAGCAACCGGGTCGTACGTCGCGGGCAGTGACGCCTCACGCCGAGAGCGCCGCCACCAGGACGTGTGCGTGTGCACCATGGTGCGGCGGACGTAGGCCAGCGGCTGGTCGTGCTCGATCCGGCGCCAGCGCCCCCAGGTGCTCACCAGGGCCTGCTGGACCAGCTCCTCGGCCCGGAGGCGGTCACCGGTGAGGACGTGCCCGAAGCGCAGCAGGCTGGGCATCGCCGCGGCGGCGAACTCCTCGAAGTCCAAGGTCACGCCCCCTGAACGCCCCAGGGGCGTGTCTGGTTGCCTTCCGGTTGCCCTGTCAGAGCGGCAGGTCGAGCTTGAGGCGGCTGCGGTGCCGGCGGCGCCCTCGGCGGCGGTTGCGCAGCAAGCCGCCTCCGAGCACGGCTACGCCCGAGCCCACCAGGAGCGCGGGCACGACCGGCAGGCCCGACGCCGCAGCAGCGGGGGCGGCCTTCGTCACCGTGGCGGGGGCCGCCGCCGTACCGGCTCTGGTCGAGACGCCGCCCTGCTCGCCGGCGCCGACCGGGGCCGCGTCGACCAGCTGGCCAACCGGCTCGACACCGGCCGCCGAGGCGGCGAAACCCCAGTTGAGCAGGGCCGCGGCCTCGGGCCAGTACCTCGGGTTGGTCTTCATCAGGGTGACGATGAGGGTGCGGCCGTTTCGGGTCGCGGCTCCGACGAACGTGGCGCGGGCCCTGGTCGTGTAGCCGTTCTTGATCCCGATCGCGCCGTCGTAGTTCCACAGCAGCTTGTCGTGGCTGGCGAGGTAGATGGTCTTCCTGCCTGGGGCCGGGAGGTAGTAGCGCTTGGTGGCGACGTAGGCGCGGAAGGCGCTCGAGCGCATCGCCTCACGACCGATCAGCGCCAGGTCGTACGGCGAGGACAGCTGCGTCCGGTGGTCGAGCCCGTTCGTGTTCGCGGCGTGGGTGTCGAGGGCGTTGAGGCGCTTCGCCTCGGCGTTCATCTCGGCGACGGTCTTGCGCAGCCCGCCGTTGGCGGTCGCGAGGGCGTTGGCGGCGTCGTTGCCGGAGACGACGAGCATGGCCGTGAAGAGGTCCTTCACGGAGTACCGCATCCGCTGGACGATGCCGACCCGCGAGCCCTCGACGTTGACGTCGTCCCAGGTCGGCTGGACCAGCGTCGCCGGGTCGAGCTGGCCGATGAGGGTCTGGGCGGTGAGCACCTTCAGCGTGCTTGCCGGTGCGTAGCGGCCGTGCGGGTCGCGGGCCGCGAGCACTTCCCCGCTGTCCATGTCGGCGACGAGCCAGCCCGCCGCAGCGGTGGCCGGCAGCGGCGGTGCGCCCTTGCCGACGACGAGGCCCCGGGTGCCGAGCCGGTCGCCACCGACGACGGCGCCACCGTCCGCGGCAGCCGACGGAGCAGCGAGGGCGAGGCAGGCGAGGACGCCCGCGAGGAGGCTGGTGGGGGTGCGCATGACCCGGCCCAGGCTACCGGTCGTGGAGCCCGCAGGCTGTGAGCCCGGGCACACGGCAGGAGCCTCCGACCGCACGGCGAACTCACAGGGATGCGCCTGCTCCGCCTCACCGCCGCCGCCGCAGTCGTCTCGCTCGCCGCCGGCGGCCTCGCTGCCGTGGCCGCCCAGCGGTCCTCGGGGCTGGACGGCCGGGCGATCGCGCTGCGCGAGAAGCTCTTCGGGACGGTCAACGTCGACCACCGCACCGGAGAGGTCCGCAAGGGCGTCGTGATCTTGTCCTGGACCAGCGTCATGACCTACGCCGCCGCGATCGACGGGCACGTGGTGCTGCTGGACGCGTGGGTGGCTCGCGGTGAGCACTCGGGCTACGTGCCCACCTCGGCGTCCGAGCTGGCGGCGATCAAGCCCGAGTACATCCTGATCGGCCACAGCCACTTCGACCACGCTGCCGACGCCGCCCAGATCGCACTGGAGTCCGGCGCCCCGGTGGTGGGAACGCCGGAGCACTGCGACCAGATCCGTAGCCAGGCCCTCAGCGACTGGGGCAGCGACAAGGTCCGTTGCGTGACAGCCGCGCCTCGTGCCGCACCCTTCGCCGCGACCACCCGGGTGAAGCTGTGGAAGGGCATCGGGGTCACCACCGTGAAGGTGGTGCACTCCGGCGCCAAGGCGCCTGACCCGGCGGACACCGGCGGCCTGCACCAGCCCCTCGTCCCGCCGAACGACTTCTCCGTCATCGCCGACCACCCGCCGACGCCGGTGGACGTGGCGCACCTCGCGAAGCACCAGGTCGACGCGGAGAACGGCTGCCTGCACTACCAGATCACCGTCGGCCGGTTCCGGCTCGCCTGGCACGACACCAGCGGCCCCAACAAGGAGAGCGCGCCGGAGGTCTACGCCGCGCTGCGCAAGCTCCCGCGCTCCTCGGTGGAGGTCGCCTCGGTGCAGGGGTTCGGACAGATCACCAACGGTGGCCGCGACTTCCGGCTGGTGGTGGAGGCCGTGCGACCGCAGGAGCTCGTCCCGGGCCACCACGACAACTGGCTGCCTGGGCTGTCGACCCGCGGCGAGCTCTACCGCCCGTACGTCGTGGAGGAGCTCAACCGGATCCCGGCTGCCGCGCGACCGGTGCTGCACTGGGTGCAGGACCCGGAGGACTACCTGCGCCCACTGGTGTGGCGAATCGACGACCCACGGTGGGCGCGCTAGCTGTGCTCTCGCCCGCAGCGGGCTCAGCGGCGGAAGATCAGTGCCCGCTTGACCTCCTGGATCGCCTTGGTGACCTCGATGCCGCGAGGGCAGGCATCGGTGCAGTTGAAGGTCGTCCGGCACCGCCAGACGCCCTCCTTGTCGTTGAGGATCTCCAGGCGCTCCGCGGCACCCTCGTCGCGGCTGTCGAAGATGAAGCGGTGGGCCATGACGATGGCCTGCGGGCCGAAGTACGCGTCGTCGTTCCAGAAGACCGGGCAGCTCGTGGTGCAGGCGGCGCACATGATGCACTTCGTCGTGTCGTCGAAACGGGCGCGCTGCTCGGCTGACTGGACGCGCTCACGCGTCGGCTCGTTGCCGGTGGTGATGAGGAACGGCTTGATCGACCGGAACGCGTCGAAGAACGGCTCCATGTCGACGAGCAAATCCTTCTCCACCTTCAGGCCCTTGAGCGGCTCCACCGTGATCTCGCCGCCCGCCTTGGAGATGAGGTCCTTGACGAGGACCTTGCAGGCGAGCCGGTTCACGCCGTTGATGCGCATGGCGTCGGAGCCGCACACGCCATGGGCGCAGGAGCGTCGGAAGGTCAGCGAGCCGTCGAGGTGCCACTTCACGTGGTGCAGGGCGTCGAGCACGCGGTCGCCCTTCTCGACCGGCACCTGGAAGGACTGCCAGTAGGCCTCGTCGCCCAGCTCGGGGTCGTAGCGCCGGACCTTCAGGGTGACGAGGCGCTCGACGGCGACGGCCGTCTCGGGAACGGTGGCCGTCATCAGTACTTCCGCTCCATCGGCTGGTAGCGCGTCTGCACGACCGGCTTGTAGTCGAGCCGGATGGACCCCTGCTCGGAGTAGGCCATGGTGTGCCGCATGAACTGCGCGTCGTCGCGGTGCGGGAAGTCCTCGCGGAAGTGCCCGCCGCGGGACTCGTTGCGAGCCCGGGCGCTCACCACGAGCACCTGGGCCAGGTCGAGCAGGAAGCCCAGCTCCACCGCCTCGAGCAGCTCGGTGTTGTAGCGCTTGCCGCGGTCACTGACCCCGACGCGCTGGTAGCGCTCCTTCAGCCCCGCGATGTCGAGCTCAGCCTGCTTGAGCGTCGCCTCCGTGCGGTAGACCGAGGCGTTGGCGTCCATCGACTCCTGCAGCTCGGCGCGCAGCACGGCGACCTTCTCGGTGCCGCTCCCGTCCTGCAGTCGCGCGAGCAGAGCCTGGACGCCCGCGGCGGGGTCCCCCGGGAGCTCCACGTGGTCGGTGGCGTTGGCGTACGCCGCGGCAGACAGCCCGCCGCGCTTGCCGAACACGTTGATGTCGAGCAGCGAGTTCGTGCCGAGCCGGTTGGCCCCGTGCACGGAGACGCACGCAGCCTCACCCGCGGCGAACAAGCCGGGTACGACGTCGGTGTTGTTGCGCAGCACCTCGGCGTTGACGTTGGTCGGGATGCCGCCCATCGCGTAGTGCGCAGTGGGCTGGATGGGGATCGGGTCGGTGTACGGCTCGATCCCCAGGTAGGTGCGGGCGAACCCGGTGATGTCGGGGAGCTTGGCGTCCAGCTGCTCGGGGGGGAGGTGGGTGAGGTCGAGGAAGACGTGGTCGCCGTGGGGGCCGCACCCCCGGCCCTCGCGGATCTCGGTGTAGATGGCGCGGGCGACCATGTCGCGGGGCGCGAGGTCCTTGATCGTGGGGGCGTAGCGCTCCATGAAGCGCTCGCCGTCCTTGTTGCGCAGGATGCCGCCCTCGCCGCGGGCCCCCTCGGTGAGCAGGATCCCCATCTTCCAGATGCCCGTCGGGTGGAACTGGAAGAACTCCATGTCCTCAAGGGGAAGGCCCTTGCGGAACACGATGCCCATGCCGTCGCCGGTCAGGGTGTGCGCGTTGGAGGTGACCTTGAAGACCTTGCCGAACCCGCCGGTCGCGAACAGCACGGCCTTGGCCTGGAACACGTGCAGCTCACCGGTGGCGAGCTCGTAGGCGACCACGCCCGCCGTACGGCCGTCGTTGACGAGCAGGTCGAGGACGTAGAACTCGTTGTAGAACTCGATGCCGTGCTTGACGCACTGCTGGAACAGCGTCTGCAGGATCATGTGGCCGGTGCGGTCCGCCGCGAAGCACGAGCGGCGGACCGCGGCCTCTCCGTGGTTGCGGGTGTGGCCACCGAAGCGACGCTGGTCGATGCGGCCCTCGGGGGTGCGGTTGAAGGGCAGCCCCATCTTCTCGAGGTCGAGCACCGCGTCGATCGCCTCCCGGCACATCACCTCGGCCGCGTCCTGGTCGACGAGGTAGTCACCGCCCTTGACGGTGTCGAAGGTGTGCCACTCCCAGTTGTCGTCCTCGACGTTCGCGAGGGCGGCGCACATGCCTCCCTGGGCAGCGCCGGTGTGGGAGCGGGTCGGGTAGAGCTTGGTCAGCACGGCGGTGCGGCTGCGCTGCCCGGCCTCCAGGGCTGCGCGCATGCCCGCGCCGCCGGCGCCGACGATGACCGTGTCGTAGCGGTGGAACTGGACCGTCGTCATGGAAACTGACCGCCCTACCGGAGGCTCGGGTCGAAGGTGAAGATGACGAGCGTGCCCAGCACCAGGACGAGGAACGACGAGGTGTAGAGCAGCACCTTCAGCCAGAACCGCGTGGTGTCTCGAACGGCGTAGTCGTTGATGATCGTGCGCAGGCCGTTGGTGCCGTGCAGCTCCGCGAGCCACAGCTGGGCGAGGTCCCAGGTGCGCCAGAACGGGCTGGCCCAGCGCCCGGCGACGAACCCGAAGTTGATGCGCTGCACGCCCCCGTCGAGGACGTTCATGATGAGCAGGTGCCCGAGGACGAGCACCACGAGCAGGATGCCGCTCACGCGCATGAAGACCCAGCTGTGCATCTCGAAGCTCGACCCCGACCGGGTGCGCCGTGCCCGGCCCGTGCGGGGGGCAGGCAGGTCGAGGGCGGTCACGAGGAGCTCCCGAACACCGCGCGCACGGTGTGCTCCAGCATGAAGTAGGCGCCCGGTGCCATGACGAGCACGAAGACGGTGAGCACCGCGACCGTCATGTGCTTCTGGTAGCGCGGACCCTTCTCCCAGAAGTCGATCGCGACGATCCGCAGGCCGTTCAGGGCGTGGAACAGGACAGCGCCGACGAGGCCGAGCTCCATGACGTTCACGACAGGGGTCTTGTAGGTGTCGATCACCCGGTCGTAGGAGTCGGGGGAGACCCGGACGAGCGCGGTGTCGAGCACGTGCGCGAACAGGAAGAAGAAGACCAGGACGCCGGTCACCCGGTGGGCCACCCAGGACCACATGCCCTCGCGACCGCGGTAGAGCGTCCCGGCGGGAGCCTTCGCCATCGCGGCGTCCTCCAGCGTTCGCCGGCGCCTGCCGGCACCGCGACGAGCGCTTGCTCGCCGCCCGTCATGCTAACGACGCGTGATGGCGCCAGATCCGCCTGGTCCTGTGGGAATCGTCACCACGGAGGTGCCGCGGCCCCGTGAGCAGGGAGCGGCTGCTGGGCGGCGAACAGAGCGGGGTGCGTCGTGCTCTCGTCCTCGTCCGCGTCCTCGTCCTGGGTGCCCTGCTGCTGCTGCCCGCGCCCTCGCGCGCGGCCGGGCTGGGCGCCGACGTCATGATCGGCGGCCAGGCCCACTTCACCCTCTACGGCAGCGACCGGGCGTCGTACCTGGTCGATGTGGTCGCGAAGGCATCCGAGGCGGGCAGCCGCACCGGCACCGGGTCCGTGACGGTCACGATCAAGCGCTGCCTCGGGCTGGGCTGCACGCGCTACGTCTACCGCGGCGCCCTCTCGACCCGCTCCTTCGCCGTGGCCACCGACCTGTCCTCGGGATCGCTCACCACGGCGCTGTTCGGCAGGGGTCTGCAGGTGACGTGGAGCGGACCGCAGAGCTCGACCCTCCCGGCGTACGAGCTCGACGCCAACGCGCCCCGGGTAGCGGTGCGTCTCTACGAGGTGACGCGCGTCCAGGGGGTCCTGCTGGGCCGTCGCTGCGGGAGCAAGGAGGGGCTGGTGTCCCGCGAGGCCCTGGTGGCCACCGAGCCCGCGGTCGAGGGTCCTCTCCCGCGTGCGCTGCCGCGGGCGCTGGCTGGGCTCGCCCGCGCCACCTGCTGACACCTCCGTACGACAGGCTCCCCGCCGCTTCGTACGCTCGGGCCATGACGCGCCTGTCCGAGTCGGGGTTCCCGATCGAGCCGCTGTACACCGCCGACTCCCTCGAGCCTGAGCTCGAGGGGCGGCTCGGCCGCCCCGGCGACTACCCCTTCACGCGGGGCGTCTACCCCTCGATGTACACCGGTCGGCCCTGGACCATGCGGCAGTACGCCGGCTTCGGCACCGCCAAGGAGTCGAACGAGCGCTACCGGCAGCTCGTCGCCGCCGGCACGGGTGGGCTGTCCGTGGCCTTCGACCTGCCGACGCAGATGGGCTACGACTCCGACGACCCCGTGGCACACGGCGAGGTCGGCAAGGTCGGCGTGGCGATCGACAGCCTCGAGGACATGCGGGTCCTGTTCGGCGACATCCCGCTCGACCAGGTCTCGACGTCGATGACCATCAACGCGCCCGCAGCCGTGCTGCTGCTGATGTACCAGCTCGTGGCCGAGGAGAACGGCATCGGCGGCGAGGCGATCACCGGCACGATCCAGAACGACGTGCTCAAGGAGTACATCGCTCGCGGGACCTACATCTACCCGCCGGGGCACTCGCTGCGGCTCATCACCAACATCTTCGAGTACTGCCGCGCCGAGATCCCGAAGTGGAACACCATCTCCATCTCCGGCTATCACATGGCCGAGGCCGGGGCGTCGCCCACGCAGGAGATCGCCTTCACGCTGGCGGACGGCATCGAGTACGTGCGGGCGGCGATCGCCTCGGGGCAGGACGTCGACGACTTCGCCCCCCGGCTGGCGTTCTTCTTCGTGTCACGCACCACGTTGCTCGAGGAGGTCGCGAAGTTCCGCGCCGCTCGCCGCATCTGGGCGGACGTCATGAAGAACGAGTTCGGTGCCAAGGACCCGAAGTCGCTGATGCTGCGCTTCCACACGCAGACCGCCGGCGTCCAGCTCACGGCGCAGCAGCCGGAGGTGAACCTGGTGCGGGTGACCGTGCAGGGCCTGGCCGCCGTTCTGGGTGGTACGCAGTCGCTGCACACCAACTCCTTCGACGAGGCCATCGCGCTGCCGACCGTGAAGGCCGCGACGCTCGCGCTGCGCACGCAGCAGGTGCTGGCCTACGAGACCGATGTCACCGCCACGGTCGACCCGTTCGCGGGCTCGTACGTCGTCGAGGCCATGACGGACGAGGTCGAGAAGGGCGCGCGCGAGCTGATGGCGCGGGTCGAGGAGCTCGGCGGTGCCGTGGCCGCCATCGAGAAGGGCTTTCAGAAGTCGGAGATCGAGCGCTCGGCGTACGACATCGCGCTGGGCATCGACTCGGGCGAGCGGATCGTCGTGGGGCTCAACAAGTACCAGGCCGCGCAGGAGGAGAGGTACGAGCCGCTGCGGGTGGACCCCGCCATCGAGGCCGAGCAGCACGCTCGCCTGGCGGCGCTCAGGGAGCGCCGCGACCAGGCAGCGGTCGACGTGGCCCTGGAAGCCATGAAGAAGGCGGCGGTCGGGACGGACAACGTGCTCTACCCCATGAAGGAGGCGCTGGCCGCCTTGGCCACGGTGGGTGAGGTCTGCAACGCCCTGCGCGAGGTGTGGGGCGTCTACCACCCCACCGAGTACTTCTAGTCCCGCTCCGCGGGCTCACGCTCCTTGCGGCGGAGCAGGTACGCGGACAGCGCCAGCGCCACGACGAGAACCGTGAGAACGCCCATCTCCGACAGCGACCGGGAGAACGCCTGCGCGTCCTCGTGCACCTGCTCGGCCGCCTCGACGGAGAGCACGACGATCTCCTTGATGGCGGCCAGGACGGCGACGAGCAGGAAGGGCTCGACGAGCACCTGGCGCTCCCGCACCGTGAGGCGCACGGCGTACAGCAGCTCCACGAAGATGAACACGAGCAGCAGGGTGTCGAGCACGTGCACGAGGCCCTGGGTGTCCTCGTCGCCCCAGGCCTCCACCAGGTCCCGGCCGGCGACGAACAGCAGGCCGACCGCGCCGGCCGACAGCACGAGCGCGATCGCGGCGTAGACGACGTCCTCGATCAGCGTCATCGCGCGGTTGAAGGCGGCCACCCTCTCGGGCTGCTGCGGCTCTGGCGGGGTCGGGGCGCGCTTCGCGGTCACGTTGACGATCTTGCCCCGGGGTCGCCGTGTGGAACCCCCTGCGCCTGGCACTCCCACGATGGCCCTTTGTTTCCAAAACCGACAGACTGCGCGCATGGAGCTCTACGAGGTCGTCCTGTTCGGGCACATCACGGTGCTGCTGCTCGCCATGGTCCTGGCCGGGGCGATCCACGCGAGCCAGTGGCTCGCCGCACGCGCCTCGACCGTGGCGGAGATGCGGGCGTTGGCCAAGCCGCAGGCGTGGGGCATCCTGTTCGCGCCCGTGGTGGCGCTCATGCTGCTCCTCGGGGGGTGGCTGGTCCAGCTCTCGGACGACCGGCGCGATGCCTACTCCTTCGGCGACGGATGGGTCTGGACGGCGGCACTCGTGCTCGCCTTCGCGTTCGTCGAGGGGTTCGCCCTGGAGGGGCCGCACGCCGAGGGACTGCTCACGGCGCTGGGTGAGGCGCCCGACGGGCCGGTCACCCCCGAGATCCGGGCGCGCGCGAGCGCGACGGTGCCGTGGGTGATCGGGCACGCCGTACCCTTCATGATCATCGGCGTCGTCGCGAACATGGTGAACAAGCCAGGAGCAGCGGTCAGCCTGCTCGTCATCGCCGCCGGCGCTGTCGTCGGGGGGCTGCTGGGACTCGTCGGCAGCCGCCGCGCGGCCGCACCCGCGCGCGTCGCGTGAGCCCGCGCGTGCTCCCCCGCTCGCCGGGCTCGTAGACTGGCCGCTGCCCTAGGGGGGACCGACGGGTCCAAAGGGGATCGACTTCTGTGCTTCTTCTCGTGATCTTCGCGTTGGTGGTGGCGGCCGCCGTGATCGCCGCGCCGATGCTCCGCTTCGACACGACCATGCGTGACCTCGACCGCTGGTGGACCGCCCGCGACCTGACCACGGGCTGGTCCCGTGGCGCAGACGAGGCCTGACCGGGTCCTCGGCTTCGCCCACCGCGGGGGGATGGCCGATGCCCCGGAGAACACCCTCGAGGCCTTCCAGCTCGCGCTGAGCAGGGGCTGCCGCGGCCTCGAGTCGGATGTCTGGCTCGACAGCACCGGCGACCCGGTCCTGCACCACGGGCCGCCGCAGAGGGAGAAGCGCCCGCCACTGGCGCTGAGCGCGCTGTTCCAGGCGTGCGGTACCGACTACGACCTGTCCCTGGACATGAAGGGCCCGGGTACGGCGGAGGCCACGGTCCGCGTCGCGCACGCGGCAGGGTTCGACGTCCATCGGCTCTGGCTCTGCGGCGGGTCCGGGTCCAGCGCAGCCTGGCGGCAGTACGACCCTGACGTGCGGCTGGTGACGGACCTCCGCTGGCGTGACGCAGTGCTGCACGCCGAGAGGGTCGTGCCGCTCATCGCGGAGCAGACCGTGGACGCGGTGAACCTGCGGCACGGGCGGTGGACGAAGCGGCTGGTCCGGGTCGTGCACGACGCCGGCATGCTCGCGTTTGCCTGGGACGTCAACCACAGCTGGACGAAGCACTACGTGCTGAGGTCCGGCGTGGACGGGATCTTCTCCGACCACGTCGACCTGCTGGTCTAGCGAGGGCGACCGGCGGAGGCCTGGCGCAGGGCGACCGGCCAGCCCTGCGAGGTCGCGAGCCGGACGAACTGCTCCATGTTCGGCCCGTAGCCGGTGCAGCCGGGCACGAACCCGTCGCTGGTGTTGAAGGGCAAGGGCACGCAGAAGTTGCTGATGCTCCCGACCGCCGCGCCGCTCTCGAGGTCGACCAACGGCCCGCCGCTGTCACCGTTGCTGATCGGGCCGTCCGCACCCCACAGCCTGCTGTCGTAGCTGTTGAGCACCCCGATGCGCTGCTCGCGAGTCGTGCTGTTGTAGTCCGTGGCGAACCCCCAGCCGGCGTACCCCACCCGGTCGCCGACCTGGATGTTCTCGCCGTTCCCGATGCCGGTCGGCATCCCCGCGTGCCCGGCAACCTCCGGTGAGGTGCGCCGGAAGGCGCCCCGATCGATCTCGATGAGCCCGATGTCGTCGGCGAAGGAGGTGTAGGGCCAGTGCGAGTACACGACCCGCCCGAACGCGCGGTTGTGCTCGTCGTAGACCCGCTCGCCGACCCTGTGCTCGTAGCAGTGCGCAGCAGTCGCCAGGAACACCCGTCCGCGCAGCCGCCCCTTGCCGTCGAGCAGGAACCCGCCGGTGCACCACTGGCCGCCGTTCCGGTTCAGGGCCATGCCCGGTTGCACGAGACCGCGGCCGCCTTCGCGGTCCAGCGGTCCTGCGTGGGCGGGCAGCGCCAGCGCCAGCAGGGAGAGGGCGCACGCGGTGGCAAGTCGTCTCACGCGGGGGAGAGCCCGCAGGTCGGCAGAAGGTTCACCCTGGAGGGAGGGTCCGACCTAGCGCTTGCTTGGTCGGTCCCTGTAACCTGTTCTCGAACAAGGAGGACACCGCGTGGACGTCGACGTGCTCATCGTGGGGGCCGGGCCGGCAGGCCTGTACGCCGCCTACTACGCCGGGTTCCGCGGCCTGTCCGTCGCGATCGTCGACGGCCTCCCCGAGGCAGGCGGCCAGGTCACCGCGCTGTACCCCGAGAAGCAGATCTACGACATCGCCGGCTTCCCGGCCGTCAAGGGCAAGGACCTCGTGGAGGCTCTGGTCGCGCAGGCTGCGCCGTTCTCCCCGGCGTACCTGCTGGGGGAGCAAGCCGTCGCGTACCACCAGAGCGTGGACGGCGTGGTGATCTCCACGGCCTCCGGCCAGCAGGTCCGGGCCAAGGCGGTCGTCGTGACCGGTGGGATCGGGACCTTCACCCCGCGGCCGCTGCCCGGCGGCGACGCGTGGGAGGGCCGTGGCCTGGAGTACATCGTGCCGACGTACGCGCCGTACGAGGGCAAGGACGTCGTGGTCGTCGGCGGCGGGGACAGCGCGCTCGACTGGGCACTCGGCCTCGAGCCCGTCGCGCGCTCGGTGACCCTGGTGCACCGGCGTGACGAGTTCCGCGCGCACGCCCATAGCGTCAAGCTCCTCAAGGACTCCACGATCCGCGTCGTCACCCCCGCGCAGGTGATGGCCATCAACGGTGCAGACACCCTGGAGTCGGTGACCGTGCGCGACGTCAAGACGAAGCAGACGCAGGACATCGGCGTGCAGGCGGTCGTGGCGGCGCTCGGCTTCACCGCCGACATCGCACCGCTCGAGGCCTGGGGGCTGGAGACGGCGGAGCGGCACGTCCTGGTCGACTCACGGATGGCCACCAACCTGCCCCGCGTCTTCGCTGCCGGCGACATCACCGAGTACCCGGGCAAGGTCCGGCTCATCAGCGTCGGCTTCGGGGAGGCGGCTACCGCCGTGTGCAACGCGGCTACCGTGGTGGACCCGGAGGCCACGGTGTTCCCGGGACACTCGACGGAAGGCGCTCAGGCGTGACGTACGTGATCACCTCCTCGTGCGTGGACATCAAGGACATGTCTTGCATCGAGGAGTGCCCGGTCGACTGCATCTACGAGGGCGATCGCAAGCTCTACATCCAGCCCAAGGAGTGCATCGACTGCGGTGCCTGCGAGCCTGTCTGCCCCGTGGACGCGATCTACCCCGACCGCACCCTGCCGAGCGAGGCCACGGTCGACAAGGACGACAACAAGGCCTTCTTCTACGACGTGCTCCCCGGCCGCGACGAGCCTCTCGGCGCGCCCGGCGGATCGATGAAGACCGGCCCGGTCGACGTCGACACACCACACACGGCGCAGCTGCCGCCCAACCCCGACGCCGACTAGCTGATCTGCTCCTCGGACCAGGTCCAGAGCCGCTCGGCCTCGTCCAGGTCCACGGCGTACGGCGCGTAGCCGGCGCTGCCGTCCCCGGGCGTGACGTCGGCGACGCCGCAGTCCTCGAGGTAGAGCCCGCCGCGCCCTTCGAGCTCGGGCGAGGTCGCGGCCCAGACCGTCGTGGCAGCGCCCTGCTCGACCGTCTTGAAGGTGATGTTCGCGAGTCGCGTCATCACGGCTGCGCCGTCGTCGGCGGACAGGTGGCGCGAGAGCTCGGTCATGATGACGCCCGGGTGCACGGCGTAGGCATGGGCGCCTCGAGGGCTCAGCCGCTGCTCCAGGCCGACGGCGAACAGCACGTTGGCCGTCTTGCTCTGGCCGTAGGCGGTCCACTTCTCGTAGGTCGACTCGTCGCGGAAGTGCGGGTCGTCCCAGCGCATGGGGGAGCGCAGGTGGCCTCGGCTGCTGAGGTTGACGACCCGGCCCCCGCCACCGATCGACGGCAGCAGCTCGGTGGTGAAGGCGAAGTGCCCGAGGTGGTTGGTGCCGAGCTGCATCTCGAACCCCTGCGCCGTGCGGCCCAGGGGGCACGCCATCACGCCCGCGTTGTTGACCAGCAGATCGATCCGCGGGCGGCGGTCGAGGATCTCCGAGGCCCCGCGGCGCACCGAGTCGAGGTCGGCGAGGTCGACCTCGACGAGGTTGACCCCACTGACGCCCGCGAGCGCCGAGCGCGCCTTGTCGAGGTCGCGCGCGGTGCCCACGACATCGGCACCGCGGCTGCGCAGCACCCGCACGGTCTCGATGCCGAGACCGGCACTGACGCCGGTGACGACGGCGACCTTGCCGTGCAGGTCGACGCCCTCGGCGACCTCCGCCGCCGTGGCGTCAGACAACCGGGACGCCGGGCACCTCGGTGCCGGCGGGCAGCGAGATCGACTTCGACTCCAGGTAGGCCGACAACCCCTCGGGCCCGAGCTCCCGACCCACGCCGCTGCTCTTGTAGCCGCCGAAGGGGCCGGCGAACTCCAGCGCGAACGAGTTGACGGTGTAGGTCCCGGTGCGGACCTGGCGGGCGATGTCGATGCCCGCCGCCACGTCGGCGGTGAAGACGCTGCCCGACAGGCCGTAGGCGCTGTCGTTGGCGATGCGGACGGCGTCTTCGGGGGTGTCGTACGCGATGACCGAGACGACCGGGCCGAACACCTCCTCCTGGGCGATGGTGTGGTTGGGCTCGACGTCGAGGACGAGCGTCGGCTCGACGAACCAGCCGGTGGGCTGGCCCGAGGGGCGGCCGCCACCCACCGCGATCTTGTTGCCCTCGGACTGCGCCTTGGCGATGTAGCCCTCGACGCGCTCGCGCTGGCGCTCGGCCACGAGCGGGCCGATCTGCGTCGCCGGGTCCATGGGGTCACCGACCACCTGGTTGCGGGTGAAGTCCACGAGCGCGTCGACGGTCTCGTCGTACTTGTCGCGGCTGACGAGGACCCGCGTCTGGGCAACGCATGCCTGGCCGTTGTTCATGAAGCCGGAGCCGAGTGCCTGCGGCACGGCAACCGAGAGGTCGGCGTCGGGCAGGAAGATCGAGGCGGACTTGCCACCGAGCTCCAGGGTGACGCGCTTGAGGCCCTCGCCCGCGACGGAGGCGATGCGGCGGCCCGCAGCGGTGGAGCCGGTGAACCCGATCTTGTCGACGTCGGGGTGCCGCACGAGGTGCTCGCTGACCTCACGGCCGGCGACGACGATGTTGAGGACGCCGTTGGGGAGCCCGATCTCCTCGCACGCCTCGGCGAGCAGGTAGGCGTCGAGCGGCGTCTCGGGGGCCGGCTTGAGGACCATCGTGCAGCCGGCGATGAAGGCAGGCGCGAGCTTGAGCGCGGTGGTGAAGAGGGGGACGTTCCACGGGACGATGGCCCCGGCAACGCCGAGGGCCTCGCGCTGGATGAGCGCCGGGCCCATGACGCCCTGGCGGACCTCTTCGAAGTGGAAGCTGTTCGCCAGCCCGACGTAGTAGTCCATCACCATCGTGCTGGCGAAGACCTGACCCATCTGGGAGAACCCGAAGGGTGCGCCGACCTCGCTCGTGATGAGCGCCGCCCAGTCGTCCATGCGCGACTGGATCAGAGCTGACAGCTGCCCGAGGTAGCCGGCGCGCTCCTGCGGCGTCATGCGCGGCCAGGGGCCCTCGTCGAAGGCCGTGCGGGCCGCGGCGACAGCGCGGTCGATGTCGGCGGTCGTGCCGTCCGGCACCCGCGCGATGACCTGCTCGGTGAAGGGGCTGATGACGTCGATCGTCCCGGTGCCCGCCGGGGCGACCCACTCGCCGCCGATGTAGAGCTTCTCGCGCGTCTGCACTCCCGTGCCTCCCATGCAACTGTGGTGGGGGCAGTATGGAACACGTTCTACCTTTGCGCCAGGGAGCCGAGAGGGGGAAGGCCCGGTGACCGGGACGAGGGAGCAGACCCTGGCGCGGACCCTTCTCGCGACCCCCGACTACCGCAGGTACTGGCTCGGATCCACGGCGTTCGCGCTGGGGATCTGGGCGTTCCTCGTCTCCATGGGGTACAGCGCCAAGCAGCTCACCGACTCCCCCTTCCGGGTGTCACTGGTCTCGGTCGCGTACTTCGCGCCGATGTTCCTGCTCGCGCTGCCCTCCGGGGTGCTGGCCGACCGACGCGATCGCAAGCAGGTCGTCATCGCCTGCCGCGGCGCGTCCGCCCTCATCGCGACGGCGCTCGCCTTCCTCGTCGCCTCCGATGCGCTGGCCTACCCGGTCCTGCTCCTGCTGTGCGCGTTGACCGGTGCGACGGTCGTGCTGGAGATCGCCGCCCGCCAGGCCTTCGTGACGCACGTCGTCGCGCCGGACCAGGTGGCGGGGGCGGCCGCGCTCGGCTCTGTGCAGGGAGGGCTGGCCCGGGTGATCGGGCCGCTCGTGGTCGGCGGGCTCATCGCCACGCTCGGTCAGGCGGCGGGCTACGCGTTCTTCGCCCTGGCGAACGCCTTCTGCGTCTGGGTCTTCCTGCGCATCAAGGCATCAGGCCTCCCGCCCCGCACGGCCGGGCGTCCGCTGCACGAGCTGGTGGAAGGGCTGCGCTACCTGCGCGGCCACGGGGACGCGCTCACCGTCGTGAGCGTCGGGATCCTCAGCGGCGTCGTGGGGTGGCTCTACATCGCGCTGCTCCCCAGCGTGAACCACGACACCCTGCACGGGGGCGCGGTCCAGCTGTCCGTCCTGTCCGCCGCCATCGGCATCGGGAGCGTCCCCCCGTCGATCCTGCTGGCCCTGCGCGCCGGCTCCCCGCCGTACGAGGGGGCGCTCTTCTACGGCGCCACAGTGGTGTGGGGCGTCTCGGTCGTCGTCTTCGGGATGACCACCTCGACGACGGTCGCGTTCATCGCGCTGATCGCCTCGGGCGCGGGCAACGGTCTGCAGCAGGTGCTGCTCCGCACGCTGCTGCTGCGGATCACCGAGCCCGCGTACCACGGCCGCGTCATGGGGACGCTCATGCTCACCTGGGGAGCGAACGTGGTCGGCACGCTCATCGGCGGCAGTCTCGCCGACTCGTACGGCGTGGACACCGTGATCGCGGCCTCCGGCGGGCTGATCGTGGCGGTGGCCCTGGGCGCCTACCTCAAGCGCCCCTCGACCGTGCGGCTCTAGGGTCGGCCTCTAGGAGTCGGCGGCCACGCCGTTGGGGAAGGGCAGACCAGCGGCCTCGCGCATCGCCCTCGCCGGGTGGCCGCCGCGCGGCTCGATGAAGACGCCGGTGCCCTCGGCCAGCAGCTCGCCGTCGAGAAGCGCGTGACCCCAGGCGAAGACCTTGCGTCCCTCGACGCCCGTGACACCCGCGACGTAGTCGATGCGCCGGTTGAGAGGGGTGCCCTTGCGGAGCTTGACGGTGAGCGTGCCCGTGAGGCCGGCGAGACCCGATGCGGCCTGCGCGACGCCCAGCAGGTCGTCGAAGGCGGCGATGACGTAGCCGCCGTGCACGAGCCCTGGCGGGCCCTCGTAGGCGTCGGGGTAGGTCGCCTCGCCGTGCGTCAGGTCGCCCTCGAACCACAGCCGCAGGGGCGCGGCCAGGGCGTTGCTCCGGCCGGTCAGCGGGCTGCGCTCGGCGTGGTTGTTGTCGATCGGCGCCACGTGCAGGTTGCGGTCGGGCACCTCTGGCAGCGACTCGAACGCGTGCACCGCGGCGGCCAGCGCGGCCTCGGCGGCCGCCAGCGACTCCTCCGAGGCCGATGCGGCGTCGAGGAACAGCACGTCGTCGACGAGCTGGCGCACGTGGTCGGCCAGCGCGTGCTTGCGCTGCTGCCGCGGGCTGGTGTCGGGGGTCGGGAAGAACCGCTCACGGGCGGTGGTCACGACGGCACCAGCGCGGCCCCGAGCAGCTCGAGCTGGCGGCTCGCCCCGCCCAGTGCCAGCTCCACGTGCTTGGAAGCCAGGAACCACCGGTGGAGCGGGTAGTCCGTGTCGACGCCGAGCCCGCCGTGAAGGTGCACCGCCGAGCTCGCGACCCGCTCACCGGCCTCGGCAGCCCAGAACGCGGCGGTCGCGACCTCCTCCGTCGCGGGCAGGCCGGCGTCGATGCGGTACGCCGCCTGCCACATCACGGACCGCAGCGCTTCGACGTCGATGTAGGCGCTGCCCAGGCGCACGGCCACGGCTTGGAAGGTCGCCAGCGGCCGGCCGAACTGCTCGCGCGTCGAGGTGTGGTCCGCAGCGCGGCGCAGCGCTTCTGAGGCGATGCCGAGCTGGGTCGCGGCGAGCGCGACCGTCGTCCACTGGCTCGCCAGCACGGCGGCCTCCGCCGGCAGCACAGCGAGCGGTGCCGCGCCGTCGAGCACGAGCGTCGCTGCCCGCTCCCCGGACGTCGTCTCCTCGTCGAGCAGCGTGCCGCCCTCGACGACGGCGAGCACCAGCCCGTGGGGACCGACGGCCGGCACGAGCACCGCCGTCGCCTCCCGCGCCAGCGGTACGGCGGTCTTCTCGCCGTGGACGAGCCCGTCCTGCACGCGGGTGCGCGGTCGGAGCGGGTCGGCGCCGAACGGCTCGGACCAGCCGCAGGTGAGCACGGTGGAGCCGTCGACGAGCCCCGGCAGCAGGCGGGCCTTCAGGTCGGGATCGCCGTACCGGGCGACGGCCGTGGCAGCCCCCACGGCGACCGCCAGGGGCACCTGCGCCAGCCGGCGGCCGGCCTCCTCACAGACGAGGGCGAGCTCGGTGAGGCCGTACCCGGCGCCGCCGTCGGCCTCGGGCAGGCACAGGCCGAGCAGCCCCGCCTCGCCGAGGCGCCGCCACAGCACCGCGTCGAAGCCGGTCGTGCCCTTGGGGTCGACGTCGGCCAGCAGCTGGACCGCGAGGTCGCGGACGGACAGCTGGTCGTCGCTGAGGGAGAAGTCCATGTCAGCGCCCTCCACGAGGCGTGCCGAGGGCGGTCCAGCAGATGATCTCGCGCTGCACCTCGTTGGAGCCGCCGCCGAAGGTGCGGACGGGAGCGTCGCGATAGGCCTGCTCGACCTTGCCCTCGAGGACCGCGCCGGGCGAGCCGCGCCGCAACGACCCGGCCCTACCGAGGACGTCGAGCAGCAGGCGGTAGGCCTCGATCTCGACCTCCGTGCCGTAGACCTTGGCCGCCGAGGCGGCGGCGGGCGTCAGGGTGCCGGTGTGCACGGCGTACGCCATCCGCCAGTTCATGACCTTCATGGCCTCGAGCCGGGCGTGCACCCGGGCCAGCGAGGTGCGCACCCACGGCTCGTCGATGACGCGTGTGCCCTCGGGGGTGACCGTCTCGGTGGCCCACTGCCGCACCGCGTCGGAGAGCCCGAGGCAGCGACCGCCCATCGCCGACAGCGCGACCCGTTCGTGGTTGAGCTGGGTGGTGATGAGCTTCCAGCCCGCGTTGACCTCGCCCACGACGTTGCCGACCGGGACGTGCACGTCGGTGTAGTAGGTCGCCGTCGTGGTGCCGCCGCCCATGGTGCGGATCGGCGTGGCCGAGAACCCCTCGGCCGCCGTCGGCACGAGCAGGATGCTGATGCCCTTGTGCTTCGGCGCGTCCGGCTCGGTGCGCGCCGCCAGCCAGATGAAGTCGGCCAGGTCGCCGCCGGAGGTGTAGACCTTGTTGCCGTTGACGACCCAGTGGTCGCCGTCGAGCACGGCGCGGGTGCGCAGCGACGCGAGGTCGGTGCCGCTCCCGGGCTCGGTGTAGCCGATCGCGAAGTCGAGGGTGCCGGCGAGGATCCCGGGCAGGTACCGCTGCTTCTGCTCCTCGGTGCCCGCCGCCATGATCGTCGGCCCGACGGTGTTGAGGGCGATCATCGGGACGGGGGCGCCCGCCCGGGACGCCTCGTCGAAGAACACGTACTGGTCCAGCACCGAGCGGCCTTGCCCGCCGTACTCCTTCGGCCAGCCGATTCCGAGCCAGCCGTCGGTGCCGAGCTTCTGGCGCACCTCGCGGTGCACCGGCCCGCCGTGCCCCTCGGCGCGCAGCTCGGCCCTCACCTCCGGGGTGAGGACCGTGGTGAAGTAGGCCTGCAGCTCCTCCCGGAGGAGCACCTGCTCGTCCGTGTAGTCGACCCGCACCCGCGACCCCTGTCTAGAACGTGTTCTACTTCAGTCAACAAGCGGCACGAGCGGCCGTCAAGGGACCAGGGGGGGCGCGACCACCGGTGCGCCGGCCTTGCGGACGTCCTCGTCCAGGTGCCGCCGGCCCAGCAGGAGCAGCGCCGCGCCGACCAGCACGAGGGGGGCCGTGAGGCGGAAGGCGTGCCCCAGGTCCCCGACGACCTCGCCGTTCGCCAGCGTGATCTTCCGCGTGTCGGCGAGCATCCCGATCAGCGGCGGCGCGATCGCGCCGAGGCCGTTGGCACACAGCTTGAGCAGGCCGAAGGCCGACCCCCGCAGCGCGGCCGGGACGACCTCTGCGGTGGTCACGGTGAGCGGGGGGAGCGAGGCCACGACCAGCGCGACCCCGAGCGTCTGCAACGGGAGTCGCACGGTGTAGACCGGGATGCCGTCGAGGAAGCTGCCCATGAGCAGGATCGTGCCGCCGCCGGTGACGAGAGCGGCCAGCAGCATGGGCCAACCCGAGAAGCGGTGCCGGAAGCGGTCCGTCGCCTGCCCTCCCAGGATGCCGCCCGCGATCGCGCCCAGCAGGATGAGCCCACCCGCGATCCCCCCGGCCTTCCCCTCGGACATCCCGCTCGCCCGCACGTGGTAGGTCACCCCCCAGAACCCGAGCGCCGTGAGGATCCCGTTGATCACCGCGGTGGCGAGCAGCAGGGCCCGCAGGCTGGGTACGGCGAGCAGCCGGCGCAGCGCCTGCCGGGTCGCGATGGCCTCGACCACCGCGTGGACCGGGTCTGCCTCCAGGGGTGCCGTGTCGTCGGCACCGCCGCGGATCGGCTGGGGGAGCTTGCGCACCAGCAGCGCCACGCTGATGCCGGGGATCGCGACGGCGAGCACCGCGATCCGCCAGCCGAACGCGGCGCCGAGGGCGGCTCCGAGCCCCAGGCCCAGCCCGGTCCCGACGGTCGGCACCACCCGCTGCCAGGCGTACGCGCGGCCGCGCACCTCGGCCGGGTAGTAGTCCGCGACCAGCGACTGCACCGCCGGGTCGTTGACCGAGTCACCGGCCCCGAGGACCGCTCGCAGGGTGAGCAGCTGCCAGAAGCTCTGCACCGCGGCGGCCAGCGCGGTCGACACCGACCAGACCCCCAGCACGATCGACACCAGCACCCGTCGGTCGCGACGGTCGGACAGCACACCGCCAGGTACGGCGAACAGCAGCGAGGCGACGATGAGGGAGGTGTAGAGCAGGCCGGCCTCGGTGTCGCTGATGCCGAGGTCGCGCTGCACCTTCGGGAGGACGCCGGGCAGCACGCCCTTGTCGATGGCGTCGACGAGGCCCACGAGGCACAGGGCGACGAGGGGCTTCCCGCCGTACCGGCCCCACCGGCTCCGCTCGGCGGTCATGGCGCGGACAGCTGGGGGAAGAGCTCGGCGGCCTTCGCGGCGTCGATCTGCACGAACACGGCCGTCGCGGTCGCGGTGGGCTTGCCGTCGTGGGTGATGGCCCCCACGAGGTGCACCTTGCGCCCGTCGACCCGGTCCACGCGGGCGACGACCTCCAAGTCGGACTCGAGCCGGGTGGGGGCGAGGAAGCGCACGTCGAGGCCGACGGTCATCCCGCCGACCCGCTGCGCGAGAGCAGCCTCACCGAGCACGTGGTCCAGCACGAGGCACAGCACACCACCGTGAGCCAGTCCGGGCGCGCCCTCGTACCTCTTGCCGAGACGGAACGCGCCCCGGACCTCGCCGTCGGTGACGGTCAGGGCGACCGGGGGCGCGATGGCGTTCGCGGTGCCCGTGACGATGCTGTGCGCGTGCCGGAAGGCCGAGGTGTGGATGGGGCCGGCCTCCGTACGGCGGCTGTCGGTCAGCTCGGCCGTGGCCTGCTCGACCCGCCGCCGCGCGGAAAGGAGGGAGGCGTCATCGGCGCGGCTGGCCACCGCGGCGTCGAGGAACCGCCGTACGGCGTCGGCGAGCTCGTCGGCCGCGTTGGTCACGTGCCGGTGAACTGCGCCGGGCGCTTCTCCGCGAACGCGCGCGGACCCTCCTTGGCGTCGCTCGTCGCGAAGACGGGCATCCCGATCTCGAGCTCGATCTTCAGCGCCTCGTCCTCCGAGACGCCCTCGGTCTCGCGCAGCGAGCGCAGGACCGCCTTGACGGCCAGGGGTCCGTTCGCGCAGATCTGGTCGGCGATCTCGAGCGCCTTCAAGAGGGCCTGCCCCTTCGGCACCACGTGGCCGATGAGGCCGTACTGCAGGGCCTCCTCGGCAGTGATCGTCTTGCCCGTCAGGAGCATCTCGGCCGCCAGCGTGTAGGGGATCTGCCGCCGCAGCCGCACCGTCGACCCGCCCAGCGGGAACAGGCCACGCCGCACCTCGGCCACTCCGAAGGTGGCGCCCTCACCCGCGACGCGGATGTCGGTCGCCTGCAGGATCTCGGTGCCGCCCGCGATGGCCGGGCCCTCGACGGCCGCGATCAGCGGCTTGGTCAGGCGGTAGTGCCGCAGCAGCGCCCGCCAGGCCATGCCGGCGTCCTCGGTGAAGCGCTTGGCGTACTCGTCGCCAGGCGGCGGGGCGCTCATCATCGACTTGAGGTCGGCGCCGGCGCAGAAGACCTCCTCGGACCCGGTGAGGATCACACAGCGGATCTCGTCGTCGGAGTCGGCCGTCTCCCAGGCCTCCGCCATCCGGGCCAGCATGTTGGGGGAGAAGGCGTTCTTGGCCTCGGGCCGGTTCATGCGCAGCAGCAGGACGTGCTCACGCCGCTCGACCAGAAGGTGCTCGCCGCTCATCCGGGGAAGACCTCCTCGCCCGTCTCGGCGTCGCACGCGCTGATGGCCTCGACCGGGCACTGGTCGAACGCCTCGCGCAGCTGCTCGCTGTCCTCGACGGGGTTGGTCTTGACGAAGGACTTCTTGTCCTCCAGCGCGCCGAACACGTCAGGCAGCGTGTTGCGGCAGTAGCCGCTGCTGATGCACGACGGGGCGACGGCGACCTCGAGCGACCTGCCCATGCTGACCTCCTCGTCCGGGTGCGCGGAAGGTAGCACCCGACTAGAACGCATTCTAGTTTTGCAGCCTTGCCGCAGACAGGAACACGTTCTAGGTTCCGGCCATGCCGATCCCCGCCCAGCGTGATGCCGCAGAGTCCGCCCGCCAGCTCGCCGCCTGGCTCGCCCCGCGTGTCAACGCGGACGGCGAGGTGACCCTGTCGGAGTTCCGCGGACCCGGTGCCACCGGGTTCAGCAACGAGACGCTCATCGTTGACGGGACCTGGACGACCGGGGGCACCAACCAGGCCGGCACCTGGGTCGTGCGCGTCGCGCCGACCGGGTACACGCTGTTCCCCGATGCCGCTTTCGAGGTGCAGCACCAGGTCCTCACCGGGCTGGCCAAGCACAGCTCGGTGCCCGTGCCGGAGGTGCTCTGGTACGAGGAGGACCCGACGGTCCTCGGTGCCGCCTTCTTCGTCATGGCCGAGGTCAAGGGGGTCGTGCCGCCGGACAACCCGCCGTACCACGTGGGTGGGTGGCTGTTCGACGTCACGCCGGAGGTGCGCGAGCGCATCTGGTGGGGCTGCATCGACACGATCGCCGAGCTGCACGGCACGGACCCGTCGGTGCTGGGTCTGAAGGGGTTGCTCGACGGCCTGCCCGCGCAGCTCGACTACTACGAGCGGTTCCTGGAGCAGGTGGAGGAGCACGAGCAGGTCCCCGTCGCCCGGCGTGCGCTCGCGTGGCTGCGCGCGAACCAGCCGGAGCCCGAGGAGTCCGTGCTGTGCTGGGGCGACGCCCGCATCGGCAACGTCATGTACGACGACGCGGGGCACCGGCTCGCCGTGCTCGACTGGGAGATGGTGTCGCTCGGGGCACCGGCCCAGGACGTGGCGTGGGCGCTGTTCCTCGACCGGCACCACAGCGAGGGCATGGACGTGCCGCGGCTCGAGGGATTCCCCTCGGTCGCCGAGACGGTCGCGCGCTACGAGTCCGCCACCGGGCGGACGCTGAAGAACCTCGAGTACTACGAGGTGTTCGCCGGCTTCCGGTTCAGCGTGATCATGGGCAAGCTGGCCCACATCTTCAAGGACTGGGAGCTGCTCCCGGCCGACAACGACCTGGGCCAGAACAACAACGCCTCGCGCCTGACCGAGACGGTGCTCGCCGAGCGCGGCGCCTCCTAGACGCGACGAAGGGGCCCCGCCTGATCGGCAGAGGGCCCCTTCGCGGCGTGGGGGAGCGGCTAGATCCGCTCGATGATCGTCGCCGGGGCGAGCGCGCCGCCTGCGCACATGGTCAGCAGCGCGAACTGCTTGCCGGTGCGCTCGAGCTCGTGCAGGGCGGTGACGATGAGCCGGCTTCCGGTGGAGCCGACGGGGTGGCCGATGGCGCAGGCGCCCCCGTTGACGTTGATCTTGTCCTCGGGGATGTCGTGCACGCGCTGCCAGGACAGCACGACGGAAGCGAAGGCCTCGTTGCACTCGAAAAGGTCGATGTCGCTGATGGACATGCCGGCCTTCTTGAGCACCGCCTCGGTGGCGTTCACGGGCCCGTCGAGGTGGTAGTACGGGTCGGAGCCGACGTTGACGCGTGCCACGACGCGGGCGCGCGGTGTGATGCCCTCGGCGTGCGCGCGCTCGCGGGTCATCCAGAGCACGGCTGCGGCCCCGTCGGAGATCTGGGAGGAGTTGCCGGCGGTGTGGATGCCGTCAGGCAGGACCGGCTTGAGCTTGGCCAGGCCGTCCATGGTCGTCTCGCGCAGGCCGCCGTCGCGGGTGACGTCCTGCAGCTCGCCGGTGGGCTTGCCGTCGGCGTCCAGCACCGGGGCCTGCACCGTGAACACCTCGCGGTCGAAGCGGCCCTCCGCCCACGCGCGCGCGGCGTTGCGCTGCGAGCGGTAGCCGAGCCCGTCGACGTCCTCACGGGTGATGCCGCGGAGCTTCGCGATCCGCTCGGCGGCCTCGAACTGGTTGGGCATGTCGATCGTCCAGTCGTCCGCCTTCGACGACCCGGGCCCGTTCATGACGTTCGCGCCGAGCGGGACCCGGCTCATGGCCTCGACCCCGCAGGCAAGCCCGACGTCGATCGCGCCGGACAGGATCAGGCCCTCGATCATGTGGTTGGCCTGCATCGCCGAGCCGCACTGGCAGTCCACGGTCGTCGTGCCGGTCGACCAGGGCAGGCCCTCGTTGAGCCAGGCGTTGCGGGTGACGCTGGACCCCTGCTCGCCCGCCTGGGTCACGCAGCCGCCGATCGCCTGCTCGACCTGGGCCGCGTCGAGGCCCACGCGCTGGATGACGTCGCGCTGCGCGAGGCCGAGGACCTTGGTCGCGTGCAGGCCGGCCAGCTGGCCGTTGCGGCGGCCGATGGGGGTGCGGGTCGCGGCGACGATCACGGGCTCGCGAGCGGGGGCAGACGCAGTGGGTGACACGCTCAGCTCCTGGCTGTCGTAGGTGATCGATACTAGAACGTGTTCTCGCTCTTCGGCAACGGTGCGAGCGTGGCAAAACTAGAACAGGTTCTTGACGCTCCGCGCGACGCCCCATTACGTTCAGGTATCCCCGCCGCAGATCAGGAGGCATTCGGCACGTGACCGCTCAGACCGGGTCTGCCAGTGCCCTCGAGCAGGCGCGCGCCTATGTCGGCGCCCCTTGCGGTCCGCTGCGCGTGGGCCGCGACCCGGTGAACCTGCCGATGGTCCACCACTGGTGCCAGGCCCTCGACGACCGCAACCCGGCGTACCTGGACGAGGACTTCGCGGCGCGGACCCGCGGCCACCTCATCGCGCCGCCTGGGATGCTCCAGACCTGGACCATGGACGCGCCCCGCGACCCGTCCGCGATGAGCCCCAACGACCACGTGGTGAAGCTGCTCGACGAGGCCGGGTACACCAGCGTCGTCGCCGTCAACTACGAGCACGAGTACGTCCGCGAGCTGCAGCACGGCGAGCGCCTCAGCGTCCGGTCGACGACCGAGGACCTGTCGGAGGAGAAGAAGACGGCGCTCGGCGTCGGCGTGTTCACCACGACCCGCAGCGAGTACGTCACCGATGACGGCGAGCTGGTGGGCATCGGTCGCATGCGACTGCTGAAGTTCAGGCCCCCGAACAAGCAGCACGACGTGGGTGTGCGGCCCAAGCCCCCCGTGGGGCGGGACAACGCCTTCTTCTGGGAGGGCGTGTCCGACTTCGAGCTGCGCATCCAGGAGTGCAACGGCTGCGGCATGCTCCGCCATCCCCCGGCGCCGCTCTGCGACCGCTGCGGCAGCAGTGATCAGGGCTACGTCGTGTCGAGCGGCCGCGGTGTCGTCTACAGCCACGTCACGCACCACTACCCCCCGCTGCCCGGCGTGGAGCGCCCGCACGTCGTGCTGCTGGTCGAGCTCGATGAGGGCGTGCGGATCGTGAGCGAGCTGGCGGAGCCGGCCGAGGTGCGGATCGGCATGCCGGTCGAGGTCGCCTTCACCAAGGTGCCCGGCGGCGACTACCGGCCCACGTTCCGCGTCCTGTCCGAGGTGCCGGCGTGAGCATGACGGGGGTCGGTGAGCAGCTCCCGGAGCTCGTCATCGAGGCGAGCGTGAAGAACATCGTCGCCACGGCCATCGCCAGCCGCGACTACCAGGACGTGCACCACGACGTCGAGCAGGCCAAGGAACGCGGCAGCAGGACGATCTTCACCAACATCCTCACCAGCAACGGCTACGTCCTGAAGTACGTCACCGACTGGGCCGGCCCGCTGTCCGTCATCAAGACGAGCACGATCCGCCTCGGCGTCCCGAACTACGCCGGCGACACGATGACGCTGCGGGGCGAGGTCACCGCGGTCGACGGCAAGCGCGTCACCGTCGCCGTACGCGGCTCGAACTCCCTCGGTGACCACGTCGTCGGCACCGTCGGGGTGGACGTCGCATGAGCCGTTCCTTCGCCCGGCAGACCGCGATCGTCGGGATCGGCGCCACCGAGTTCTCCAAGGCCAGCGGCCGCTCCGAGCTGCAGCTCGCCGGTGAGGCGGTGCTCGCCGCGGTCGCCGACGCGGGTCTCACGCCGGCCGACGTCGACGGCCTGACCACCTTCACCATGGAGACCAACTCCGAGATCGAGGTGGCCCGCACGGCCGGCCTCGGCGACCTCACGTTCTTCTCCAAGATCGGGTACGGCGGGGGCGCGGCCTGCGCGACCGTCCAGCAGGCGGCCATCGCGGTGGCGACGGGCGTCGCGGACACCGTCGTCTGCTACCGCGCGTTCACCGAGCGCTCGGGGCACCGCTTCGGCACCGGCGCGCACCGTGGCGAGCCGACCGCCGAGGGCATCGCGATGAGCTGGGTCTCGTCGTTCGGCCTGATGACCCCTGCCAGCTGGGTCGCGATGTTCGCCCAGCGCTACATGCACGAGTACGGCGCCACGAGCGCGGACTTCGGCCGCGTCTCGGTGGCTGACCGCAAGCACGCCGCGACCAACCCGAAGGCCTGGTTCTACGAGCAGCCGATCACGCTCGAGGAGCACCAGGCGAGCCGCTGGATCGTCGAGCCCCTGCACCTGCTCGACTGCTGCCAGGAGACCGACGGTGGCCAGGCCCTCGTCGTCACGACCCTCGAGCGGGCGCGGGACCTGCCGCACGTTCCGGCCGTGGTCGCAGGCGCTGCGCAGGGCTCCGCGCGGGGTCAGCAGAGCATGGTCAGCTACTACCGCGACGACATCGCCGGGCTGCCGGAGATGGGGTTGGTGGCCGAGCAGCTCTGGGCGCAGGCGGGCATCGGACCCGACGACGTGCAGACCGCGGTCATCTACGACCACTTCACCCCGTTCGTGCTGCAGCAGCTGGAGGAGTTCGGCTTCTGCAAGCGCGGCGAGGCCAAGGACTTCATCGCCGACGGCGCCATCGAGCTCGGCGGACGACTGCCCGTCAACACGCACGGTGGCCAGCTCGGAGAGGCCTACCTGCACGGCATGAACGGCATTGCCGAGGGAGTTCGCCAGGTGCGCGGCAGCTCGGTCAACCAGGTCCCGGCCGTCGAGAACGTCCTCGTCACCGCCGGCACCGGCGTCCCTACCAGCGGCCTCGTGCTGTCGGTCGACAGGTAAGGAGCACGGTCCATGCGCACCCCGCTGTCCGAGGAGTTCGGGCTCGACCTCGCGCTCTTCGCGTTCAACTACCAGCCCGACGTCGTCATCGAGGTGTGCAAGGCGGGCGGCATGGGCGTCCTGGGCGCCGTGCGGTTCACGCCGCAGGAGCTCAAGGAGGCACTGGCATACATCGAGGCCAGCATCGGTGGCCGCCCCTACGGCGTCGACGTCGTGATGCCCGCCAAGACCGAGGCCAAGGCCGGCATGGACGTCGTCGAGATGCACGAGATGCTCGAGAAGATGATCCCGCAGGAGCACAAGGACTTCGTCGAGCGCGTGCTCGAGCAGTACGGCGTCCCGCCGCTGCCGCAGGACGCCGCGGTCGGACGCGACCTGCTGAGCTGGAACGACACCGAGGCGCGTCAGCAGGTCGAGCTCTCGCTCGAGCGGCCCGACGTGAAGCTCATCGTGAACGCGCTCGGCGCTCCGCCGAAGGACGTCGTGGACCAGGCGCACCAGGCGGGTGTGAAGGTCGCGGCCCTGGTCGGACGCAAGGACCACGCGCTCAAGCAGGTCGCCAACGGCGTGGACATCATCGTGGCGCAGGGGACCGAGGCCGGCGGCCACAGCGGCGACATCGCCACGATGGTCCTGGTGCCTGAGGTCGTGGCTGCGGTCGAGGGCCGTCCCGTCCTCGCCGCAGGCGGCATCGGCAGTGGCCGGCAGGCGGCTGCGGCGCTCGCCCTGGGCGCCCAGGGCGTCTGGACCGGTTCGATGTGGCTCAACACGGTCGAGTGCCAGCAGTCCGACATCATGCTCAAGAAGTTCCGTGAGGCCCGCTCGCAGGACGCGGTCCGCTCCCGCGCGTACACGGGCAAGCCCGCGCGTCAGCTGCGCACCGAGTGGACCGACGCCTGGGACGACCCGGCCAACCCCGACCCGCTCGGCATGCCGCTGCAGTACATGCTCAACTCCGAGGCCCTCGAGCGCATCCGCCGGGCCGGCAAGGAGGAGCTCATGGGCACACCCATCGGTCAGCTGGTGGGATCCTTCCAGGAGGTGCGCACCGTGGCTGAGGTCATCGCGCAGCTCAAGGACGAGTACACCCGCACCGTCGACGCCCTCCCCAGCCTCTAAGCCCCCTCGGACACCAGGAGAACCACCGATGACCGCTCCTACCGACGCCCAAGGCCGGGCCCGCTGTCCCGTCGACCACGTCGACCTCATCGACCCGACCACGTTCGACAACGGGGTGCCCCAAGAGTTCTTCGCGACGGCCCGGGCGGAGGCACCGGTCTACTGGCAGGACCAGCCGGGCGGTCACGGCGGTGGCTTCTGGGTTGTCTCCCGGTACGCCGAGGTCCAGGAGGTCTCCCGCACCCCCGAGGTCTTCTCCTCGCACGAGCGCGGCGCGCTGCTGCACACGGGTGAGGCGCAGGACGAGGAGGAGGCCCTCGCCGCGACGCGGATGCTCATGCTCAACATGGACCCGCCGGAGCACAGCCAGTACCGAAACATCGTGCAGCGGGCCTTCACGCCGCGCACGATCCGCAACCTCGAGCCGCGGCTCGTCGAGTTCGCCAACGCGATCGTCGACAAGGCCCTCGAGAAGGGCGAGGGAGACTTCGTCAAGGACGTCGCGGCGGAGCTGCCGCTCCTCGCGATCTGCGAGCTCGTGGGCGTCCCCGCTGAGGACCGCGGCACCATCTTCGACCTGTCGAACCGCCTCATCGGCTTCGACGACCCCGAGTTCCGCACCTCGCCCGACGACGCGATGATCGCCTCGACCGAGATGTACATGTACGCCGACGGCATCGCCGCAGCGCGCAAGGAGTGCCCTGCCGACGACGTCGCGACCCGGCTGCTGCAGGCGAGCGTCGACGGCGAGGCGCTCTCGCAGGAGCAGTTCGACGTGTTCTTCCTGCTGCTGATGGTGGCCGGCAACGAGACGACCCGGAACGCCATCACGCACGGCATGCAGGCCTTCTTCGAGCACCCCGACCAGTGGGAGCTGTTCAAGAAGGAGCGCCCGCTCGAGACGGCTGCGGAGGAGATCATCCGCTGGGCGACGCCCGTCATGCAGTTCCAGCGCACGGCGCTGAGCGACTACGTCCTGGGCGGCCAGCAGATCAAGAAGGGCGACCGCGTCGCCATCTACTACTCCAGCGGCAACCACGACGCGACGGCGCTCGACAACCCGGATGCCTTCGACGTGACCCGCACGGACAACGAGCACGTCGCCTTCGGTGGCGGTGGCCCGCACTTCTGCCTCGGAGCCAACCTGGCCCGGGCCGAGGTCCGGATCATGTTCGACGTCATCGCCGAGCGCATGCCCGACATCGCCCCCCTCGGGCCGCCGCGGATGCTGCGCTCGATGTTCATCGACGGCATCAAGGAGCTCCCGGTCCGCTACCGGTAGCCCACGACCACCCCACCGAAGCAGGAGAACCCCTTGAGCGAGCTTGGCTTCTGGCGCATCGCGGCCGCGGACCCCGAGCGGGTCGTGCTGGTCGACCCGGACCACGAGGAGCACACGGCCGGCGAGCTGCTGGCCGCGACCAACCAGGTGGTGCACGGCCTGCGCGCCCTCGGCGTGCAGCAGGGCGACGTCATCTCGATGCTGCTGCCCAACTGCGCCGAGTTCCTCGAGGTGCTGCTGGCGATCCAGCAGGCCGGCTTCTACGTGGTGCCGATCAACTACCACCTGGTCGGGCCCGAGATCGCGTACATCATCAACGACTCGGAGTCGAAGGCCTTCATCACGCACGAGCGGTTGGCCGACGAGGCGCTGCGGGCGGCGGGCGAGATCTCGATCCCGGCCCAGGCCCGCTTCGCCATCGGCGACGTGCCCGGGTTCCGCCCGTACGCCGAGCTCAAGGCGGGGCAGCCGACGACGCTCCCGGAGGATCGCGCTGCGGGAACACTGATGAACTACACGTCCGGCACGACCGGAAAGCCCAAGGGCGTCAAGCGGCCGCTGCCTCCCATCGACCCGGACACCATGGCCGAGCTGGGCACCGCCTTCCACGGCTTCTTCAACATCACGCCGTTCGCCGACAACGTGCACCTGACCGTCGCGCCGCTCTACCACACGGCTGTCGGCCAGTTCACCCAGAACGCCCTGCACTCCGGGCACACGGTCGTCCTCATGGACAGGTGGACGCCCGAGGGCACCCTCGAGCGGATCCAGCGCTACAAGGTCACGACGAGCCACATGGTGCCGACGATGTTCCACCGCCTGCTGCAGCTCCCCGAGGGCGACCGCGCGCAGTACGACGTGAGCTCGCTGCGGACGATGATCCACTCCGCCGCCCCGTGCCCGGTGCCCACGAAGCAGAAGATGCTCGACTGGTGGGGTCCGGTCATCTGGGAGTACTACGCGGCGACCGAGGGGGGCGGCACCACCGCCACCCCGGAGGACTGGCTGCGCAAGCCGGGCACGGTCGGCAACGTGTGGCCGGGCAGCGAGGTCGTCATCCTCGACGACGACGGCAACGACCTGCCGCCGGGCCAGATCGGCACCGTCTGGATGAAGATGGGCGACCGGACCTTCGAATACCACGGCGACGCCGAGAAGACCAAGAAGTCCTGGAACGACAGGGGCTTCTTCACCGTCGGTGACGCGGGCGAGCTCGACGAGGACGGCTTCCTGTTCCTGCGCGACCGCAAGATCGACATGATCATCGCCGGTGGGGTCAACATCTACCCCGCCGAGATCGAGTCGGTGCTGCTCCAGCACCCGAAGGTCAACGACGCCGCGGTCTTCGGCGTCCCGCACGCCGATCTCGGCGAGGAGATCAAGGCCGCGATCCAGCCGATAGCGGGAGTCACCCCCGAGGAGCTCGAGCCCGAGCTCGTGGCCTACTGCAACGACAACCTCGCGAAGTTCAAGAACCCGCGGTCGTTCGACTTCCACACCGACTTCCCACGGGACCCGAACGGCAAGCTCTACAAGCGCAAGCTCCGTGACCCGTACTGGGCCGACCGCGACAGTCAGCTGGTCTGACATGGCTGCCGAGACGACAGAGGTGCTGAGCGCACCGCACAGCATGGAGTTCGCCTACACCCGGTCCACCGGCCCGGTCGTGGGCGCGTTCCTCACCGGCCTGCGCGACCGCAAGGTCCTGGGCAGCAAGGACTCCCAGGGCCGCATCGTCGTACCCCCGCCGGAGTACGACGTGAAGACCGCCGCTGCGACCGACCCTGCCGCTCTGGTCGAGGTGGGTCAGGAGGGCGTCATCACGAGCTGGAGCTGGAACCCGCTGCCGCGGGCCGGGCAGCCCTTCGACCGTCCCTTCGCGTGGGTGCTGGTGCAGCTGGACGGCGCCGACACCTCGCTGCTCCACGCGCTCGACGCGGAGCGTGACGCGATCCGCACCGGACAGCGCGTGCGGGTCCGCTGGGCACCGGAGACCACCGGATACATCAAGGACATCGCCTGCTTCGAGGTCGTCGCATGACTGAGCCCGTCACCGAGATCATCACGCCGATCCGCATGGACTACCGGTACACACCCGGCACCGAGTCCTCCGCCTTCCTGCGCGGCATGAAGGAGGGGAAGATGCTCGGTCGCCGCTGCCCGAGCTGCGAGAAGGTGTACTTCCCGGCCCGTGCTGTCTGCTCGATGTGCGGCGAGGCCTTCACCGAGACCGTCGAGGTCAAGGACACCGGGACGATGGTGACCTTCGCCGTCGTCAACGTGAACTTCGCGAACCGCGTCATCGACCTGCCCTACGTGACCGCCGAGGTGGTCTTCGACGGCGCCGACACGGCCTCGATGGTGCTGCTGTCCGGCGTCGCGCCCGAGGAGGCCAGGATGGGGATGCGGGTCAAGGCCCACTGGATCCCCGAGGCCGAGTGGGACTTCTCGCTCGCCAACATCGACTACGTCGAGCCCCTCGACGAGCCCGACGCGCCGTACGAGTCCTTCAAGGAGCTGGTGTAGCCGTGAGAGACGTGGCGGTCGTCGCGTACAACCAGTTCGCGACGAGGCGGGACGAGACCCGCAACGAGATCGAGATGCTGCTGCCGGTCCTGAAGGACACGCTCGGCCCGCTCGGCCTCACGACCAAGGACATGGGCTTCACGGTCTCGGGGTCCTCGGACTACCTCGCGGGACAGGCCTTCGCGTTCGTGAGCGCGCTCGACGCGGTGGGTCCCTGGCCGCCGATCGCGGAGTCGCACGTCGAGATGGACGGTGCCTTCGCGCTCTACGAGGCGTGGGTGCGGCTGCAGCACGGCGACATCGACACAGCGCTCGTGTACGCCTTCGGCAAGAGCTCGCCCGGCGACCTCGGTCGGGTGCTGGCACTGCAGCTCGAGCCCTACCTCGTCGGACCGCTGTGGCCCGACGCTGCCTCGCTCGCCGCCCTGCAGGCGCGCGCGCTGATCGACAGCGGCAAGGCGTCCGAGAAGGACCTGGCCCGGGTGGTCGCCCGCAGCCGGCGCGCCGCACAGGACAACCCGAACGCCCAGCTCAAGGGCGAGGTGGACGAGGCTGCGCTGCTCGACGAGCCGCTGTTCAACGACCCACTGCGCAAGCACGACCTGCCGACGATCAGCGACGGCTGCGCCGTCATGGTGCTGGCCGCGGGCGACCGGGCCCGCGAGCTGACGGACACCCCGGTGTGGATCCGCGGCATCGACCACCGCGTGGAGAGCCAGCACCTCGGCTCGCGCGACGTGACGACCTCTGCGTCGACGCGGCTGGCGGGGCAGAAGGCAGGCGCCGACGTCGGCACCATCGACCTCGCGGAGCTGCACGCGCCGTTCAGCCACCAGGAGCTCATCCTCATCGACGCGCTCGGCCTGGACGAGACACGCACCCGGATCAACCCCAGCGGCGGCGCCCTGGCGTCCAACCCGATGATGACCGCGGGTCTCGTCCGCATCGGGGAGGCCGCCAAGCGCCTCGCCGCCGGCGAGGGCAACCGCGCCGTGGCGCACGCGACCAGCGGCCCCGCGCTTCAGCAGAACCTCGTCTGCGTCCTGGAGGCCTGACACATGGCACACCGCGCTGCGGTCCTCGGGACCGGACAGACCAAGCACGTCGCCGCCCGCAAGGACGTCTCGATCGCGGGCCTGGTCCGCGAGGCGGCCGACCGCGCCCTCGCCGATGCGGGGTGCACGTGGGACGACATCGACGCTGTCGTCATCGGCAAGGCCCCGGACATGTTCGAGGGCGTGATGATGCCTGAGCTCTACCTCGCCGAGGCGCTCGGGGCGGTGGGCAAGCCGCTGATGCGCGTCCACACGGCGGGCTCGGTCGGCGGCTCCACGGCCGTCGTCGCGACCCACCTCGTGCAGGCAGGCATCCACGAGCGGGTGCTCACCGTGGCCTTCGAGAAGCAGTCGGAGAGCAACGCCATGTGGGCGCTGTCGATCCGCATCCCCTTCGCCCAGCCGCTCGTGGCCGGTGCCGGCGGGTACTTCGCACCGATCGTGCGCGGTTACATCCGCAAGTCCAGCGCGCCCCTCGACACCGGTTACAAGGTCGTGCTCAAGGACCGCCTCAACGCGTTGAAGAACCCCTACGCGCACCTGCACCAGCCCGACATCACCTACGAGCAGATCGCCGAGTCGCCACTGCTCTGGGACCCCATCCGGTACGCCGAGACCTGCCCTTCGAGCGACGGCGCGGCCGCGATGGTCATCGGCTCGGAGCGGGCGGCCGAGGCGTCCGAGCGCCCGGTCGCGTGGATCCACGGCACTGCCGTGCGGTCCGAGCCGACGATGGGCGCCGGCCGCGACCGCGTGAACCCGCACGCCGGCCGCGCCTGCGCGAAGGCGGTCTACGCCGAGGCCGGCATCACCGACCCGTTCCGTCAGATCGACTGCGCCGAGATCTACGTGCCCTTCAGCTGGTTCGAGCCGATGTGGCTGGAGAACCTCGGCTTCGCCGAGGAGGGCACCGGTTGGAAGATGGTGCACGACGGCACGACGGCTCTCGACGGCGACCTGCCGATCAACATGAGCGGCGGGGTGCTGTCCTCGAACCCGATCGGCGCCTCCGGCATGCTGCGCTTCCTCGAGGCTGCCAACCAGGTCCGCGGCACCGCCGGCGATCACCAGGTCGAGGGCGCGAGGACGGCGATGGGGCACGCCTACGGCGGCGGTTCGCAGTTCTTCGCCATGTGGGTCGTGGGAGCCGAGAAGAGGTGACGGGCCGGCTGGAGGGCAAGGTCGCCCTCATCTCGGGCGCGGCCCGCGGGATGGGTGAGCAGACCGCGCGAGTGTTCGTCCGCGAGGGGGCGTCCGTCGTGCTCGGCGACATCCTCCCCGAGGTCAAGGACGTCGCGGACTCCTTGGGCGACAAGGCGATCGGCCTCACGCTCGACGTGACGCAGGCGCAGTCCTGGCGCGACGCGGTCGGAGCGGCCGAGGAGCGATTCGGCAAGCTGGATGTCCTGGTGAACAACGCCGGCATCCTCGTCATGGACGAGCTCGCCAAGACCACCGACGAGACCTTCCGGCGCATCTTCGACGTGAACGCCTTCGGCCCCTTCCTGGGCATGCGGGAGGTGGCCCCCGCGATCGAGCGCGCCGGCGGGGGCGCGATCGTCAACCTCAGCTCCGTCGAGGGCCTCGGCGGCAACCGCTTCCTGGTGGCCTACTCCGGCAGCAAGTTCGCCGTACGCGGCATGACGAAGTCGGCGGCGATCGAGCTGGCACGCAAGGGGATCCGGGTCAACAGCGTCCACCCGGGTGGCATCGACACCCCGATGACGCGGGCGTTCGTGCCGGGGGACGAGGACATGGCGACGCTGATCGGCAAGCAGGCACCCATGCGGCGCACCGGGAAGCCGGAGGAGATCGCCGAGACCGTGGCGTTCCTCGCGAGCGACGCGGCGTCCTACATCACCGGAGCCGAGCTGGCCGTGGACGGCGGGGCGACAGCCTCGTCCGGATTCAAGCAGTAGGGGATCGCATGCAGTTCAACATGGCGGACATGTTCGAGGACGTCGTCGACCACGTCCCGGACCGCGAGGCCCTGTACGCCGAAGGCCGGCGCCTGACGTTCCGACAGCTCGACGAGCGCGCGAACCGCTTGGCGCACCACTTCCAGGCGCAGGGCATCCAGCCGGGTGAGCACGTCGGCTGCCACATGATGAACGGCACCGAGTACCTCGAGACGATGATCGCGCTCTTCAAGATCCGCGCCGTGCCGATCAACGTGAACTTCCGGTACGTCGAGGAGGAGCTGCGCTACCTCTACAACGACGCCGACCTGGTGGGGGTCGTCTACGACACGGAGTTCGCCGACCGCGTCTCGACCGTCCTCCCGAAGTCCCCGAAGGTGCGCACGCTCGTGCACGTCGGTCCGGAGGAGGGGTTCGACCTGCCCGCGGGGTCGGTGGAGTTCGAGGGCGCGCTCGCGGCGCAGTCCGCTGACCGCGACGGGTTCCCCGAGCGGTCGCCGGACGACCTGTTCATCATCTACACCGGCGGCACCACCGGGATGCCGAAGGGCGTCATGTGGCGCCACGAGGACCTGTTCTTCGCCGGCATGGGCGGCGGCTACCCGGCGGGCGAGCCCCTGGAGAAGCCCTCCGACGCCGGACCGCGAGCGCTCGCCAACACGCCCATGATCAGCTTCCCGTCGCCGCCGCTCATGCACGGGGCGGCCGAGCTCGGGTCGTTCATCAACTTCTTCGGTGGCGGCAAGGTGTGCCTCATCCGGCGCTACACCGGTGACGGGGCGCTCTCGCTCGTGGAGCAGGAGAAGTGCAACACCCTCACCATCGTCGGCGACGCCATGGCCGTGCCGCTCATCGAGGCGCTGGACCAGCGGAGCTACGACCTGTCGTCGCTGTTCGCCCTCGCCTCCGCGGGCGCGCTGCTGTCCCAGTCGACGCGCGACGAGCTGGTGAAGCGCATCCCGCAGCTCTACATCAACGACTCCTTCGGTTCCTCCGAGACCGGCTACAACGGGTCCATCAAGCCAGGCACCGACGCCTCACAGGGGCTGAAGTTCCAGGTGAACCCGCGCACCGCCGTCTTCGACGACGACGACAAGGCGGTCGTGCCGGGTTCCGGCGTCGTCGGGCGGGTGGCCCAGAAGGGGCACATCCCGCTCGGCTACTACAACGACCCCGTGAAGACGGCGAAGACCTTCCGCGAGATCGACGGCGTGCGCTGGGTCTTCCCCGGCGACATGGCGATGATCGAGGAGGACGGCACGCTGCACTTCCTGGGACGAGGCTCGATCTGCATCAACTCGGGTGGCGAGAAGATCTACCCCGAGGAGGTCGAGGGGGCGCTGAAGTCGCACCCGGCCCTCGTCGACGCGGTGGTCGCGGGCATCCCCGACGAGCGCTGGGGGCAGAAGGTGGCGGCGGTGCTTCAGGTGCAGCCCGGGGAGCAGCCGCCCTCGCAGGAGGACATCGAGCAGCACCTGTCGACGCTCATCGCCCGCTACAAGGTGCCGCGCTTCGTGCACACGGTCGACGCGATCGTGCGCTCGCCCGCCGGCAAGGCGGACTACCAGTGGGCGACGAAGGTGCTCAGCGAAGCCGCTGGTGCCTGAGGGCCTCCCCACCGTCGGCGGGCTCGTCCGTGCCCGTGCCGACGACCACCGCCCCGGGCTGCGCTTCGAGGGCCGCACCTGGACGTGGGCCGAGCACACCGCCGAGGCCGCCGCGCGAGCCGCCTGGTACGCCGCGCGTACACCGCACGCAGCACAGCCGCACGTCGGGGTGCTGCTGGAGAACGTCCCGGAGTACTCGTTCTGGCTCGCCGCCGCAGCCCTCGGTCGGTTCGTCGTCGTCGGCCTGAACAGCACCCGTCAGGGCGAGGCGCTCGCGGCCGACGTGCGCAGCACGGCCTGCGACCTCGTGCTCACCGACCGCCCTGAGCTGTTCGACGGACTCGACCTCGGCGCAGCGGAGGTCCTCGATCCGCACCGCGAGTACCCACCGGCGGACCTGCCCGTGACAGAGGCGCGGCCCGAGGACCTCTACCTGCTCATCTTCACCAGCGGCACGACAGGCGCCCCCAAGGCCGTCCGCTGCTCGCAGGGCAAGATCGCCATGATGGGGCTCGGCCTGGTGATGCGGGTCGGCCTCACCGACCAGGACACGGCGTACGCGAGCATGCCGCTGTTCCACTCCAACGCGATCGTGACCGCCTGGACGCCGGCGATGGCGACCGGGATGACGCTGGCGCTGCGCCGTCGGTTCTCGGCCTCGCGCGTCCTCGACGACTGCCGGGAGGTCGGGGCGACCTACGCGAACTACGTGGGCACCCCGCTGTCGTACGTGCTGGCGCAACCGGAGCGGCCCGACGACGCCGACAACCCGCTGGTCAGGGTGTTCGGCAACGAGGGCGCGCCCTCGGACCTGGAGCGCTTCGCCACCCGGTTCGGCTGCGAGGTCATCGACGGCTTCGGGTCGACCGAGGGGGGCCTGAGCATCACTCGCACCCCCGACACCCCGGCCGGTGCGCTGGGCGTCGGCGTGGGTGACGTGCGCGTCGTCGGACCGGACGGCGAGGAGCGGCCGCACGCCGTCCTCGACGAGCACGGCCGGCTCGCCAACCCCGAGGAGGCCGTCGGTGAGCTGGTCAACGCCGACGGGCTGATGTTCTTCGAGGGCTACTGGGACGCGCCGGAGGACACCGAGCGGCGCTCCCGCAACGGCTGGTACTGGAGCGGAGACCTCGGCTACCGCGACGCGGACGGGTTCCTGTGGTTCGCCGGGCGCTCGCTCGACAGGCTGCGGGTCGCCGGCGAGAACTTCCCCGCCGCCCCCGTCGCGCGGCTGCTCACCAGCCACCCGTCGGTCGTCGAGGCAGTCGTGTACGCCGTGCCCGACCCCACCGCGGGCGACCAGGTCATGGCCGCCGTCGTCCCGGGGGAGGGGTTCGACCCGCAGCAGCTCCTCGACTGGTTCGCCGTGCACCCCGACTCCGCGAAGCCCTGGGTGCCCAGGTACGTCCGGGTCTCGCAGGACCTGCCCCGTACGGCGACCGGCAAGCTGGTGGTCCGGCAGCTGGCGTCCCGTCGCTGGGACGGCGACGACGTGTGGGTCCGTGACGGCGCCACCGTGCGGCCGATGACGGACACCGACAGGGCAGCCCTCGAAGCGGCCTTCGCCGCGAGCGGACGCGCCCTGCCCTGAAGGGTCAGGTCTCGGGGGAGGTCGTCGCCGGTGCTTCCGAGCGCGGACGCGGGACTGCGGAGGCCGCCGAGCCGGCGAGAAGGGCGTCCCACGCGAGTGCCGGCGCGGGCCGGCCAAGCAAGAAGCCCTGCCCACGATCGCAGCCGAGCTGGCGGAGCCGATCCAGCTGCTCGACCCGTTCGACACCCTCGGCGATCACCTCGAGCCCCAGGTTGGCGCCGAACCGGAGCAGCGCGTCGGTGAACCGCGACTGCCGTTCGTCCCGGTCCAGCCCTTCGACGAAAGCCTGGTCGATCTTCAACGAGCGCAGCGGGATGCGGCTCAGGTGCGTCAACGACGAGTAGCCGGTGCCGAAGTCGTCGAGGGAGAGACCGATGCCGTGGGCGTCCAGCCGCCGCGTCACGTCATGCGCTGCGTCGAGGTCTGTCAGGAGCCCGGACTCCGTGATCTCCAGCACGAGCCTCCCAGCTGGGACGCCATGCCGCCGCAGCGCGGCCATGACCTGGTCCGGGAAGGCACGGTCCACGACCGTCCGCGGAGAGACGTTCATGGCGACCGTGAAGTCACGTCGCACGCCGGCCCGGTCCCACGCTGCGACCTGGGCGCACACCTGGTCGAGCACCAGCTCCGTCAGGGCGCCGATGAGGCCCGTGCGCTCGGCTCCGGGGACGAACACGTCAGGAGGGACGTCCTGCCCGTTCTCCTTCCAGCGGGCGAGTGCCTCGAAGCCCAGGAGCACGCCGTCGGTCATGTCCATGATGGGCTGGTAGACCAGCGAGATGCGCCCCTGCGCGAGCGCGCTCGACAAGCGCCGGCGCAGCGACTCGTCCCTCACCTCCGTGAGCTCCATGCCTGGCTCGAAGGCTCGGAAGCAGCCCTTGCCCGTCCGCTTTGCGGCGTACATGGCCGTGTCGGCCTGGGCGAGCACGGTGGCAGCCGTCGGGGTGGGTGCCTCGCGCTCGACGACCGTGAGCCCGACGCTCGCGTGCACGGCGAGGGCTCGCCCTCCGGCCGTGAAGGAGGACGCCATCACGTCGACGACCTGGCGCGCGACCGACCAGGGGTCGCCACCGTCCTCCAGGAGCACCGCGAACTCGTCGCCGCCCAGACGAGCCAGCGTGTCGCCGGAGCGCAAGGCGCCCCGGAGGCGTTCCGCCACCCGCACGAGCAGCTCGTCACCGACCTGATGGCCAAGCGTGTCGTTGACGAGCTTGAAGTCGTCCAGGTCGCAGAAGAGCACCGCGAGGCTGCGCATGTCGCGTCGGTGCAGGTCCAGGGCGTGCATCACGCGGTCCTGGAAGAGGGCTCGGTTGGCGAGACCGGTCAACGCGTCGTGGAAGGCCTGGTGGCGCAGCTGCTCCTCGCGCTCCGACAGCGTCGTGACCAGCTGGGCGTTCTCGCACATGAACGAGTACTGCCGCAGCAGCACGAGCGCAACGGTCAGGCCCGCGAGCGAGGTCACGACGAGGTCGGGTGTGCGTCCCTGCACCAGGCCGGACACGACAACCGTGAGCGCCAGCACCACCGGCACGTACGGCAGCCTGCTCGGGGCCACGTGGGACGCGACGTCGGCGCCGTCCTCGGGCGCTGGGTGCGCGAAGACGGGGGCGAGCATGAGCAACGCGAAGCCCACCACCCATCCGAGATCGGCGATGACGCCCGTCTCGTAGGTACCGGTCGCGGTGAGGTAGGCGAACGCGCTGTCGGCGAGCGCGATCGCGGCGATGCCCAGCCCCACGAGGACCAGGCCGACTCGGGTGCTGGTGGACCGGCTCAGCACGATGACGAGCAAGGTGAGGACGGCGAGGTCGAGGGCCGGGTAGCCCATCGACACGACGAACGAGAAGAGGCTGTTGTCCCGTGCGTCGGCGACCGCCCCGAGCGCCGTGGTCCAGGAGACGACGGTGAGCGAGGCCGTGACGGTGAGGCTGTCGAGCAGGCTGCGTCGGCGGTCCCCGGTGCTCACCCGGGTCGCGCGCAACGCCAGCGCGACTGACGCACCGACCGGGAAGAGCAGGAACCCCAAGTCTGCCAGCGAGGGGAAGGGGGTCGCCCGGCCCACGACCAGCTCGTACCAGCTCCAGACGCCCTCACCCAGCGCCCAGCCGCCGCACCCGCCGGCCAGCGCGGCCCAGCTCAGCCGGAGCCGGCCACGGGTGTTGTACGCCCGCCAGCCCGCAGTCGCGGCCGCACCTGCGGCGAACACCATCTCGCTGATGTCGGCGACGCCGCGAACGGTGCCCCTACCGCCGAACCCGGTGAGCAGGACGACAGCGACGCCCACGACCCCGATGCTGGCGGCAACCACCAGAGCCGATCCCGCCCGGCTGACGGGAAGCGCTCGCAGATGCATGGTGGACCACCGACCTGCTCTGCCGCGGGCACGTGGCACACCGCGGTCTGCCCTGAATGTCGGGCCTAGAGGGGTCGCGGCGCATGGTCAGTTGTGGCCATCTTCGCGCTGCAGTCGCCGCAGAGAAGGCCTTCAGGCACCTGGGGCGGCGTACGACGCGACCACGACGGCGCCGCCGAGGCCGATGTTGTGCTGCAGACCTACCCGCGCGCCGTCGACCTGACGTGCTTCGGCGAGGCCGCGGAGCTGCCAGACCAGCTCGGCGCACTGGGCCACTCCCGTCGCGCCGAGAGGGTGCCCCTTGGAGATCAGCCCGCCGGAGGGGTTCACGACCCACTGCCCGCCGTACGTCGTCGCGCCCTCGAGCACGAGCTGACCGCCCTTGCCCTCGGCGCACAGGCCGAGAGCCTCGTAGGTGAGGACCTCGTTGGCGCTGAAGCAGTCGTGCAGCTCGATGACGTCGACGTCCGTGACGTCGAGGCCTGCCTGCGCGTAGACCTGGGCCGCCGCGCGGCGCGACATCTCCGCGCCGACGAGCTCGATGTCGGACTTCGTGAAGGTGCGGTCGGTGTCGGTCACCATCGCCATGCCGGTGATCTCCACCGCCTGGTCGCGCAGCCCGTGCTCGTCGACGAAGCGCTCGGACGCGACGATCGCCGCGGCCGCGCCGTCTGACGTCGGCGAGCACTGCAGCTTGGTGAGCGGGTCATGGATCATCCGGGAGGCCATGACCTCCTCGAGGGTGTACTCGTCCCGGAACTGGGCCCGGGGGTTGTTCACCGAGTGCCTGTGGTTCTTCACGCCGACGGCGCCGAACATCTCCGGCGTGGAGCCGTAGCGGTCCATGTGCTCCCGCGCGGCGTTGCCGAAGAACTGCGCCGTGACCGGGGCCTCCTGGTAGCCCCGCATGTCGACGAGCGCACCGATGTGCCGGTCCATCGGGTGCGGGTTGGAGCCGCCGCCGCCCTTGATGGAGCCCTTCTCCATCTTCTCGAAGCCGGTCGCGAGCACGACGTCCGAGACGCCGCCGGCGACGAACTGCTTGGCCATGAACAGCGCAGTGGACCCGGTCGCGCAGTTGTTGTTGACGTTGTAGACCGGGATGCCGGTCTGACCGAGCCCGTAGACCGCACGCTGCCCAGCCGTGGAGTCGCCCATGGTCCAGCCGACGCAGGCCTGCTGGACGTCGGCGTAGGTGATGCCGGCGTCGGCGAGGGCGTCGGTGGCTGCCGCGAAGACCATGTCGGGGTAGGTCCAGTCGCGGTCACCCGGCTTGACGAAGTCGGTCATCCCGACACCGATGACGAATGCCTTGCCCACTGCGGCCTCCCTGGTCGTGTGGCGGCGACATTAGTAGAACGCGTTTCAGTTCGGCAACGCCTGGATGGTTTCGTCCCCCGGTAGAACGTGTTACAAAGGGAACCTGTTCTAGCGATAGGCGGACGGCGAGTGTTCCTCACGTACACCGACGAGCAGCGGGCGCTGCGCGACGAGCTTCGGGCCTACTTCGGCGCCCTCATGACACCCGAGCTGCGGGCGTCCTTGACGCAGGGCGAGATGGAGGGCGAGCCGTACCGCGAGATGGTCCGCCAGCTCGGCCGGGACGGGATGCTCGGCATCTCCTGGCCGAAGGAGTACGGCGGTCAGGGCCGCGACCTGCTCGACCAGTACATCTTCTTCGACGAGAGCCAGCGGGCCGCCGTACCCGTGCCCTTCCTGACGCTGAACACCGTGGGCCCGACGCTGATGAAGTTCGGCACCCAGGTGCAGAAGGACTTCTTCCTCCCGCGGATCCTCGCCGGGGAGCTGCACTTCTCTATTGGGTACTCCGAGCCGGGAGCGGGCACCGACCTCGCCAGCCTGCGCACGACTGCCGTGCGCGACGGCGACCACTACGTGATCAACGGCCAGAAGATGTGGACCTCGATCATCCACCAGGCCGACTACGTCTGGCTGGCCTGCCGCACCGACCCGGATGCCAAGCGGCACAAGGGCCTGTCGATGATCATCGTGCCGACGAACGCCGAGGGCTTCAGCTACACCAAGGTCCACACGCTCGGCGGCGGCTACACCAGCGCGACCTACTACGACAACGTGCGCGTCCCCGTCGAGAACCTCGTCTTCGAGGAGAACCGCGGCTGGGAGCTCATCACCAGCCAGCTCAACCACGAACGCGTCTCGCTGTCGAGCGCAGGCGCGGTGCAGCAGAAGATCGCCGACGTGCGCGCCTGGGCCCAGCAGGAGAAGCTGCCCGACGGTCGCCGCGTCGTCGACCAGGAGTGGGTGCAGACCTCGCTCGCCCGCCTGACGGCCAAGGCGAGCTTCCTCGAGCTGCTGAACTGGAAGGTCGCCTGGAGCATC
>DATLCV010000103.1:0-17321 GCA_035526225.1 Mycobacteriales bacterium | reverse complement strand
GACAAGGTCCTGGTCAACCGCGCCCGTCGCATCCAGCGCTTCCTGTCCCAGCCGTTCTTCGTCGCCGAGCAGTTCACCGGCCAGCCCGGCAAGTTCGTGCCGCTCGACGAGACGATCGACAGCTTCAAGAAGCTCACCCAGGGCGACTACGACCACATCCCGGAGCAGGCCTTCTTCCTCTGCGGCGGTCTCGACGACGTCGAGGCCAACGCGAAGAAGCTCGCCCAGGGCTAGCACTCCCAGGTACGACGAGCGGCCGGTCTCCTCGTGAGGCCGGCCTTCGTCGTACCCGGCTCGACCTGCTGCCGCCCCGTGATCATCAGGGAGCCGGTGGGCGAAGCGCGCGGCGTGTCCGCTCAGTGATCCACGGGTCGAGCGCCTCACCGGGTTGGATAGGCCGATGAGGCACCCATGGGTGGGCGTTGACGAGAGCAGCCCGGTCCACGAGCTCGCCGCGCCGGTGCTGCCGGAACCGCCGCGCAACGGCGAGGGAGACGGCGGGCAGTGCGGTGCGTGCCTGGACGACGTGCCCGCCGAGCGGGTGGTCCACCGCGACAGGCTGTGGCGGGTGTTCGCCCTCAAGGACATCGCGTTCGCGGGCGCCTGCATGATCGTGTCGCAGCGCCACGCCGACGGGCTCAGCGGGCTCGACGGGGAGGAGCTGGCGACCCTCGGACCGCTTGCTGCCCGGATCAGCAAGGCGCTCGAGGACCGGCCCGCCGGGGCACCCGGGTTCGGCGACGGGCGGGTGGCGCGGGTGCACGGGCACCTGTGGAACGACGGCGGGGCGCACTTCCACATGTGGCTCATCCCGCGGCCGCTGGGATACCTCGACCTTCGCGGGTCGGTGCTCGTGGAGTGGGAGGAGACCCTGCCACGGGCGACCGAGGAGCAGGTCCTCGCCGCTGCCGCTGACCTCCGCTCCCGGCTCGGGAGCTGAGCACCGCAGCCCGGTAGGATGGCGGCACCGCACAGCAACGGAGGACGACAGTGGGTCTGCAGGTCGAGCTCGTCTCGGTCGAGCGCGAGGTCTGGAGCGGAGAGGCCGACCTGGTCCTCGCCCGCACCACTGAGGGCGAGATCGGCATCCTGCCCGGCCACGCGCCGCTGCTCGGCCAGCTCGCCGAGGGCTACGACGTGCGCATCCAGCAGACGGGCGGCAGCGAGCTCGCGGTCACCGTCTCGGGAGGCTTCCTGTCCGTCACGGAGGCCGGGGTCACCATCCTCGCCGAGGCGGCCACGCTGCCCGGCGAGAACGTTCCGGCCTAGCTCCACCCCGTGCCGGCGCTCGAGGTCCTGCTCGGACTGGTCCTCGTCCTGGCCCTGCCCCTGGTAGCGGTCAGTGCCCGCCGCCGCTGGATCTCGCGGCCGGGTGGTGCCATCGAGATGTCGCTGCGACTCAACCCGCGCAGCCAGGGCCGCGGCTGGGTGCTCGGCCTCGGGCGTTTCGTCGGTGACGACCTGGAGTGGTTCCGCGTCTTCAGCCTCAGCCCGCGTCCGCGGCGGACCCTGAGCAGGCGCGACCTCGACGTGCTGAGCCAGCGGCCGCCCACCGGCCCCGAGTCGCTCGCGCTCATCAAGGGCATGCAGGTCGTCGAGCTGAGCTCGGCCGGCAGCACGGTGGAGATCGGGCTCGACACCGCCATGCTCACCGGCTTCCTCGCCTGGCTGGAGTCGCGTCCGCCGGGGGCGACCCTGCCGCCGGGCAGCTAGCGCTCGCCGCCCGGCTTCCAGAGGACGTCGCCGTCCGGGTTCGCGACGCGGGCCAGGATGAACAGCAGGTCCGAAAGCCGGTTGAGGTACAGCGCGGGCTCCGTGCTCGTCCGCTCAGGGTCCGCTTCCAGCAGTGCCCACACGGCTCGCTCGGCCCGGCGTACGACCGTGCGCGCGACGTGCAGCAACGCGGCGCCCTGCGTGCCCCCGGGGAGGATGAAGCTGTTGAGCTTCGTCAGCCGGGCGTTGAAGGCGTCGCAGTCGGCCTCGAGCGCCTGCGTGTACGACGGGAGCACCCGCAGCGGTGGGTACTCCGGGTCCGGCACGACGGGGGTGCACAGGTCGGCGCCCACGTCGAACAGGTCGTTCTGGACGCGGTCGAGGACCGCGCGCACGTCAGCCGCGAGCTCGCCGAGAGCGAGCGCGACGCCGATCGCGCTGTTAGCCTCGTCCACGTCGGCGTAGGCCGTGAGGCGGGGGTCGGTCTTGCGGACCCGGCTCATGTCGCCGAGAGCGGTCGTGCCGTCGTCGCCGGTCTTGGTGTAGATCCGTGTCAGGTGCACCGCCATGGGCTCACCCTACGAAGTCCCCTCGCTTGTCTACGCAACACACCGTGCGACTGCCCTCTGAGAGGCGGTCGGTACGGCGTGTTGCGTAGACAAGCGGAGAGAGGGCGGCGGGGTCAGCCGCACTCCTTCAGACCGCACAGCAGCGCGGCGACCGGTCCGAAGTACGTCGGGTTGTCGAGCTCGCCGTTGCCGTTGAGCACCTCGAGGCGGTCGGCGGTCGCGTCCTTCGCCCGATCGATCAGCACCACGCCGTCGAAGTGGTCCTGGCCCGTGATCGGGCGGAAGGCGCCCGTCGCGTCCGCGTCGTAGGACACCTGGCCCGACCGGGGGGCCGGCACGACGACGAGCTGGTCGACCGAGGTACCGGGCAGGTTGCCGACCAGGAAGGCGAGCACCGGCGGGGCGGACGGCGTGACCGGGCCGACGAAGAAGTGGGGGCCGTCGGTCCCGCCCGTGGCGTAGGACACCGAGTACGCCTGCGGGTCACCCCGGAACCACGCCTGGCCCACGGTGTAGCGCACCCCGCTGTCGGTGTCGCCCGTGAACAGCGGTCGGTACTCGACCGCCGCGCCGTCGGAGCGCCCCAGGGCCCGCGTGAACGCGACTCCGAGGTCGTGCACCGACGGGCCGGCGGAGGCGGTGCCGCGCGACGGCCAGTCGAGCAGGTTCGCCGGTGCAGCCGTAGCGGGCGTTCCGCGTGCGTCGGCCTCGTAGACCACTGCTCCGTCGGACGCGGTGACCCGCACGCGCGCCCCGGCCGTCTCCACCGCGGTGATGCCGAAGCCGCTGCGGCTCGTCGTGGTGGACGAACTGGGGCCGTCCGTGTGAGTGACTGAGGTCTGCGTGATGTCCCTGTAGGTGACGCCGTCGGGGGCGTAGGCGACCTTGCTGTCCGGTGCGGCGATGACGTAGAGCCGGGTGACGCCCTCGTCGCCGTCCAGCGCGAACTGGTAGGCCGAGTCGGCCGTCGCCGTCTCCTCCTGGACGAAGGCGGGACCCGGCTCACCGACCACGACCCATCCGACGCGCAGAACCCCGTCGCCGCTGGCCACGAAGGCCATCTCGGTCTGCGCGGAGGGCTCCCACACCTGGACGAACAGCGGGGTGAGCACGCTGCCGGGGTGCCGCCGGGCCCACTCGCGCTGCACGGTGTCGAGCGCGCCGCCGGCGAGCAGCTGCTCGTCACCCCGCACCGGCCAGGGCTTCGCAGGGTCGAGCACGGACGGGTGGCTCGTCCGCCCCGTCGGTGTCGCTGAGGCGAGGCGGTCTGGAGCCGTCGTACCTCGGTCGCTCACGACAGAAGGCACGGCGAGCGCGACCGCTGCGACGACCGCAAGGGCGCCAGCGGCCGTGGCGGCGCTGCGGCGGCGGCGCATGCGCGAAACCCGTGCCTCGATGCCGGCCAGTGGGTCGGGGGAGGGGGACAGGACCGCGGCGCGGTTGGCGAGGGTGCGGCGCAGCTCGGCGTCAAGGGGCGTCATGCGGTTGCTCCGTAGGGGAGGGCGGCGCGAGGGTCGTCGCGCAGCGTGGGGTCCTCGCGCAGCAGCGAGAGCGCGCGTGAGGTCGTGGACTTGACGGTGCCGACCGAGATGCCGAGGACGCGGGCCGTCTCGGCCTCGGAGAGGTCCTCGTAGTAGCGCAGGACGACCGCTGCGCGCTGCTTGCGCGACAGCCGGCCGAGCGAGGTCCAGAGCGCGTCGTGCAGGTCCGCGTCGGCGTGCACGTCGCGACCCGGCCGCTCCGGCACCTCGTCGTACAGCGCCTCGGGGCGCTTCCTGCGCCAGAACGAGGTCTGCGTGGTGACGAGGACCCGGCGGACGTAGGCGTCGAGGGCCTCGCGCTCGCGGATCCGGTCCCACGCGAGGTAGGTCTTCGCCAGCGCCGTCTGCAGCAGGTCCTCTGCGTCGGCCCGGTTGCCGGTCAGCAGGTAAGCCGTGCGCAGCAGCGCCGGCGAGCGCCCGACGACGTAGGCCTGGAAGGCCTCACGTCCTGATGCGTCCACGCCGAGCTCCTCTCGTCAGCTCTCAGGACGCCAGGTGTGGCGAGATGGTTGCGTCAGAACAGGCGGTACTTCGCGTCGGTGAGCAGGAAGCCGTTGCCGTCGGTGGTGCACTGCACGCCGCCGCTCACCGCGCGGCAGGTGACGAGCCCGACCGTGAGCGCCTGCCCGGTCGGCAGCACCCGCTTCGCCCCCAGCAGCGAGTCGCCGAACCAGCAGATGAACTCGCCCTTGCTGCCGCTCGCGACCTGCACCCGGGTGCCCCAGGCGTTGTGGCAGTCGCCTGGTTTTTTCGGCGCGGGCCAGGTGTGTGCGCGCAGCTGGCACTCCACGAACGCCTGCTCCAGGTCGCACGAGACGTTGCCGCCCGCTGTGCTGAACGTCACCGGCGTGCCCACGATGGTCGGCACGGGCAGCGGCGGGAGGGTCGTCACCACGGTCCGCGTCGTGCGTGGCTGGGGTGACGCGGTCGTCCCACCGCCGCCTCCGCAGGCAGTGACCAGGGGGAGCAGCAGGAGCAGGGCCAGGGTCCGGGCACGCATCCCCCCACGCTAGCGAGGAGCCCTCCTAGGCTGCGGGAGATGGAGCGGTTCGTCGTGCACGGTGGAGCCCGCCTCGTGGGGGAGGTGGCGGTTCCGGGCGCCAAGAACAGCGTGCTCAAGCTGATGGCCGCCGCGCTGCTGGCTCCGGGCACGACCACCGTCACCAACGTCCCGGACATCCTCGACGTGACGATCATGTGCGAGCTGCTCGGGCGGCTCGGGTGCGAGGTCGTCCGCGACGACCGAGCGGTGAGCCTGGTGGTCCCCGAGCGGCCGGGTCACGAGGCCGACTACGACCTCGTACGCCGGATGCGCGCGTCGTTGACCGTCCTCGGCCCGCTGCTCGCGCGGTGCGGTGAGGCCAAGGTCGCCCTGCCCGGCGGCGACGCGATCGGGTCGCGCGGCCTCGACATGCACGTGGCGGGCCTCGAGCGGCTCGGAGCCGAGGTGCGGGTGGAGCACGGCTACCTGCTCGCCAAGGGACCACGGCTCGTCGGGGCACCGCTGTGGCTCGACTTCCCGAGCGTGGGGGCCACCGAGACACTCCTGCTGGCGGCGGTCCTCGCTGACGGCGTGACCACGATCGACAACGCCGCGCGCGAACCCGAGGTCGTCGACCTGTGCCACATGCTCACCGCGATGGGCGCGCGCCTGGACGGCGTCGGGACGTCGACCGTGGTCATCGAGGGCGTCACCTCGCTGAGCCCCACGACGCACGCGACGGTGCCCGACCGGGTGGTCGCCGGCACGTGGGCGTTCGCCGCCGTGATGACGCGCGGCGACCTGCTGATCCGCGACGCCCGCCCGGAGCACCTGGAGGTCCCGCTCGGCAAGCTCGTGGCCGCCGGGGCGTCCGTCGACACCGGGAGTGGCGGGCTGCGCGTGCGCATGAGCGAGCAGCCTCGCGCCGTCGACGTCGTCACGCTGCCCTACCCCGGCTTCCCCACGGACCTGCAGCCGATGGTGCTCGCCCTCAACGCTGTGGCGGCCGGTACGGCGATGGTGACCGAGAACGTCTTCGAGGCCCGCTGGATGTTCGTCAACGAGCTGGTGCGACTGGGTGCGGACGTGCGCACCGACGGTCACCACGCCGTCGTACGCGGCAAGCCCTACCTGTCGGGGGCACCAGTGACCGCCCACGACATCCGGGCCGGGGCCGCGCTCGTGCTCGCGGGACTGGTCGCTGACGGGGTGACCGAGGTGCACGAGGTGCACCACGTCGACCGCGGCTACGAAGGGCTCGTCGACGCGCTGGTGCGACTCGGCGCCGACGTCCGTCGCGTGTTGGACCCGGACCCGCTCTTTTAGGTCACCAGCTGGCGGGCGCGGGGCAGGTCGTGCGCGAACACGAGCACCTCGTGGGCGTCGTTCACAGCGGCACGGACACCCTCCGCGACCAGGTGGTCACGCAGCATGAGCGCGTCGTCCGCGGAGGGTGCCCGGGTGACCGGCACGAGCAGCCCGTAGTCCACCGGCTCGGGCTCCCGCCGTACCGGGGCGTGGCGGGTGGGGCTGAAGACCCAGCGGCAGATCAGCGCGAGGGCCAGCATCGCGAGCACGGCGATGAGGCTCTCCTGGCCGGTGGCGGTGGGCACCCCGTCAGTATCCCCCGCGGCGTGGCGTCGCCCTTTGTTGCACGAACGTGACCACCCTTGGGCAACCGAGCGGAGCGCTCCGACGTCTTCCCCATGACGGCTGCTCCGCAGGGAGGTCTTGTGAACGACGGATCCTACGTCTGCCTGTCGGGCCGGCTGGACGTGCACGCCGCTGCCGACGTCCGCCTGGCGCTGGCCGCCGCGGTGGACCGCGGTGCCGGTGAGCTGGTGCTCGACCTGACCGCGCTGGAGTCCGTCGACGCCACCGGTCTGGGCGTGCTTGTCGGCGCGCACCGCCGTGCTCAGCGCGCCGGTCGCACCTTGGTGCTCGCCGACGTGCCCGACGGCGTCGCGCGGCTGCTGCTGCTCACCCGGCTGGACAAGATCCTGCAGACGCGCCGCTCGGAGGAGTGCGCGTAACCGAGATCACGCCGTGCACCTGTCGGCGCGGTGCAACACCCTCGTTACGCTCGGGAGGACGGACGAGAGGTGTTCTGCCGTGACCGAGCGCGACAAGCCTTGGGTGATGCGGACCTACGCCGGTCACAGCACCCCGGCCAAGAGCAACGAGCTCTACCGCACCAACCTGGCCAAGGGGCAGACCGGCCTGTCGGTCGCCTTCGACCTGCCGACGCAGACCGGGTACGACCCCGACAGCGAGCTCGCCCGCGGCGAGGTCGGCAAGGTCGGCGTGCCGGTCAGTCACGTCGGCGACATGCGGGCGCTGTTCGACGGCATCCCGCTCGCGGACATGAACACGTCGATGACCATCAACGCCACCGCGATGTGGCTGCTGGCGCTCTATGAGGTCGTGGCCGAGGAGCAGGGAGCCTCGCCGGAGCTGCTGGGGGGCACCACCCAGAACGACATCGTCAAGGAGTACCTCTCCCGCGGGACCTACGTGTTCCCGCCCGGGCCGTCGCTGCGGCTCATCACCGACATGGTCGCCTACACCGTCACGGCGATCCCGAAGTGGAACCCCATCAACATCTGCAGCTACCACCTGCAGGAGGCCGGGGCGACGCCGGTCCAGGAGATCGCCTACGCCCTCTCCACGGCCATCGCGGTCCTCGACTCCGTCAAGGCCAGCGGCCAGGTGCCCGAGGAGCGGTTCGGCGAGGTGTGCGCCCGGGTCTCGTTCTTCGTGAACGCGGGCGTGCGGTTCGTCGAGGAGATGTGCAAGATGCGCGCCTTCGGCCGGCTGTGGGACACGCTCCTGCAGGACCGGTACGGCGTGACCGACCCCAAGCACCGCCGCTTCCGCTACGGCGTGCAGGTGAACTCGCTCGGGCTGACCGAGGCGCAGCCGGAGAACAACGTGCAGCGCATCGTGCTGGAGATGCTCGGTGTCACGCTGTCCAAGGACGCCCGGGCGCGCGCGATCCAGCTGCCGGCGTGGAACGAGGCGCTGGGTCTGCCACGCCCCTGGGACCAGCAGTGGTCGCTGCGGCTGCAGCAGGTGCTGGCGTACGAGACCGACCTGCTCGAGTACGACGACCTGTTCGAGGGCTCGGTCGTGGTCGAGCGCAAGGTCAGCGAGCTGTGTGCGGCCGTTCAGGCCGAGGTCGACAAGGTGCAGGGACTCGGTGGCGCGATCGAGGCCGTGGAGTACATGAAGACCGCCCTCGTGGGCTCGCACGCCGAGCGCCGTCGGCGCATCGAGGCGGGCGAGGACGTCGTCGTCGGCGTGAACCGCTTCACCACCACCGAGCCCAACCCGCTGCTGGCCGACGTCGACGGCTCGATCCTCACCGTCGACCCCGCGGTCGAGCAGCACGCCGTCGATGCCATCGCGCAGTGGCGGGCGCAGCGCGACACCGCCGCCGTCGACGAGGCCCTGCTCGCCCTTCGCGACGCCGCCAAGACCGACGCCAACCTGATGGCCGCGACGCTGACGTGCGCGCGCGCCGGTGTGACGACGGGGGAGTGGGCAGGCGCGCTGCGCGAGGTCTTCGGGGAGTACCGCGCGCCCACCGGCGTGGCCGGGGCGGTCGCGGGAGGACAGGCCGGTGAGGCCATCGCCGCCGTACGGGCGCGGGTGAAGGAGACCGGTGAGCAGCTGGGGGCGCGGCTGCGCTTCCTCGTCGGAAAGCCGGGTCTGGACGGTCACAGCAACGGTGCCGAGCAGATCGCGGTGCGCGGGCGCGACGTCGGCTTCGAGGTGGTCTACCAGGGCATCCGGCTGACCCCGGCGCAGATCGTCGCCGCGGCCGTCGAGGAGGACGTGCACGTCGTCGGGCTGTCGATCCTGTCCGGCTCGCACATGGGGGCGGTGCCGGCCGTGCTGGAGGGCCTCCGGGCGGCCGGGGCCGGTGACATCCCTGTCATCGTCGGCGGGATCATCCCGGATGCCGACGCGGTGAAGCTCCGTGACCAGGGCGTGGCAGCCGTCTTCACGCCCAAGGACTACGACCTCACGACCGTGATGGACCGCATCGTCGACGTGGTGCGGTCGGCCAACAACCTCTAGCCGGGCGGCAGGCGCGCACCGCTACTCGGCGCCGCCGTCGGTGAGCAGCATGTCGTGCTCGATGAGCGCGCCGTGCCAGGCCATCGCGAGCATGTCCTCGCGCGGCAGCCCGGGGATCTCGGGCACCAGACCCGCCACCGCTTCCAGGCTCTGCAGGGCGGCGCGCAGGACCGCGGTGCGTCCCACGCGCTCGGCGACCCGGTCGACGTCGATCGCGTCCCGGGGCAGCACGCTCGTCAGGTCGGTCGCGGCCTGGTCGTGCTGGGGCGCCTCGCGCAGCGCCGCGAGCATCAGCCAGCGCGCGCCCTTGTTGCCGTCGGGCACGGTGGCGAGGGCGGCCGTCACGCGGTCGCGCAGGACGTCCTCGGGCTCCAGCGGGTCGACCTCGACGAGCAGCTGGGCGGTGGCGCACACGACAGCCTCGACGAGGTCCACCGCGTCCACGTCGTCGGCGAGCAGCTGCTCGAGCAGGTCCACGGCGAGCGAGCGGTCCAGTCCCTGAGTCGCTGCCCGCGCCACGGCGAGGGTGGCGGCGCCGACGGGCACCTGGCGCCACGCACCCGGGCCCAGCCCCGACCTCACCCGTACGAAGCGGGCCAGCGCCAGGCACTGCTCGACCGCCCCCGCAGCGTCCGCAGCGGGCATCGGCGAGCCGGGCCGCTGCTTGTGGCTCAGCAGTGTGTCGAGGGCGTGCACCGGCGTCGCCACCCGCGCGCTCGCACGGCCGCTCGTGTCGAGTGCGAGGGTCGCGAGCACCGCGCTGGTCGCCCGCAGCCAGGCTCCGGCAGGAGCGCCCTCGGCCTCGATGCGCTGCCCCAGCTCGGCGGCGACGATCGTGTCGGTGTCGGTGGGACCGTTGCCGGCGACGGCGAGGTCGAGCCAGAGCTCGGCCAGCCGGAGCTCGCCGCTGTCGTCGACCATGGACAGCCGCTTGAGCAGCTCGTCGACGGGCATCGACTCGCCGAGCGCCACGCGTGCCAGCCGGGCGATGGAGGTGACGGCCGCCTTCACCGACTCCCCGTGGTCAGGCGCGTCGAGCACGATGTCGGTGGCGACATCGGTGTCGTCGGCTGTCGGGTCGTCGGGCCGCAACCGGGGCGGGATCTGGGTGAGCAGCCGGATGACCTCGGGCTCGAAGGGGCTCGTCTGCGCCAGCACCTTCTCGACGCCCTCGGGCCCGGCCACGACGATGGCGGTCACGAGTGCGACGCAGAGCCGGGCGCCGAGCTCGGCCATGTAGTCCTTGGGAGCGAGGTCGAACGCACGCAGCAGGCGGGTCGAGGCCTGCTCCGCCTCGAGGTCGCCGCGGTAGTGGGCCAGCACGGCGTTCGACAGCGTCTGTGCGGGGCTGCGGTCGGCCGCGTGCTCGTGCGCGTCGTCGTGCAGAAGGAGCGTGACGTCGTCGGCGAGCCAGGGGGTGAGTCGCCCGTGCAGCGCTTCGGCGAGGTCGGTCACGGGGATCTGCAGCTCGGCAGCGAGCCGCTCGCAGTCAACCGGCTGGGCCCAGAACCCCTCCTCCGGCTCGGCGTCCATGACCGCGAGCAGCACCATCCGGCCCTCGTCACCGGGCTGCCCCGGAAGGGCCGCGACGAACGGCCCGATGGGCAGCTGCCAGGCCAGGGACTGGCCCTCGCTGAGCACGCGGAGCGTCAGCGTGGGCGACCCGGGGCCGTCGGAGTGGACGTCGACCCGAGCGTCCAGGGCGTCGAGCTTGTCGCCGGCCCCGGCCGGCAGGAACGTGTAGAGGATGACCGCGGGCTCGAGGGTGTCCGCGCTGTGCGCGTGCAGCACGGCGCCCGCCGTACAGGCGTAGAGCGGCGGGCGGTGCTGCTGGGGGGTGCTCACCCCTCCATCTTCGCGCAGATCGCCACCGGACCGCCCTATCCCCTCGCGTGGCGGGGTGGCAGCATCGCGCCGTGTTCATCGACGCAGCACCTGACGAGGCAGCAGAGGGCCCCTTGCGGTCGTTCTACGACCAGCAGCGCGCCTCCTGGGGGTTCCTGCCCAACTACGCCTTCGCCTTCGCGACCCGCCCCGACGTCGCCGCTGCCTGGAACCAGCTGAACGGGGCGATCCGCGGCGGCATGGAGCGACGGCGGTACGAGATCGCCACCATCGCAGCGGCCCGGGCGCTGCGCTCGACGTACTGCACGGCGGCGCACGCGAAGTTCCTGCGTGACGACTGCGACGACGAAGCGACCCTGCAGGCGCTCTCCACGGACCCGACGGGCGCCACCTTGGGCGACGTCGACCGCGCCGTCTACGCCTTCGCGGGCAAGGTGGCCACGGACGCGGCCTCGGTGCAGCAGGAGGACGTCGACGCGCTGCGGGCGGTCGGCCTGTCCGACGCCGAGGTCGCCGACGTGGTGTTCGCGGCGGCCGCGCGGTCGTTCTTCACCCGCGTCCTGGACGGGCTCGGCGCCCAGCTCGACCACCAGACGGCGGCGACCTTCGACCCGTCGGTGCGGGAGGGGCTCGTGGTGGGGCGGCCCCCTGCTCCGGCTCCGGCGTAGCGCCGCGAGCGCACTAGCTGGGCAGCTGCCACACTCCGCCACCGATGGCGACGACGCCGCGGGAGGGCAGCGGGACGTCTCCGATCATCGGGTTCGCACCTCCCTGCGCCGCCGGCCCGAGGTCCGTGCCGTCGAGAGCAGCGCGGGTCTCGGTCACGATGTACATCCGCTGCGGCATGAGCAGGCCCTCGTGCCCGCTGGGCATCGGGCCGGACATGCGGATGTCGCCAAGGTGCAGCAGACGTCGGGCGAGCAGCTCACGGCTGCGCACGAGGCGCGCGAAGCGCCACGTCCACAACGGCAGCCGCGAGCTCAGGGCGTTGAGCCCCCGCAGGACAGGGGTCTGCGCCGCGGTCAGGGTCCACTCCAGGTGGGGCTGGTCCATCCTCACGCGCAGCGACGCAGGCCCGGTCCACTCCAGGTCGATGCGCGCGTGCGCCACGTGGTCGCAGGCCGGACCGAAGTAACGGGGGCACGCGGTGTCCAAGCTCGCGCCGTCGACGTAGATCGACCAGCGTCCCTCGGGGTCGCGGTGCCACACCGTCCGGTACGGCGCGAAGCTGTTCTCCGGGAAGACCCGCAGCGCGAGGACGTGCCCCGAGGCGAAGGGCAAGCCGAACACCCCCCAGCCCTTGACGTACTCGTGCCCCGGCCAGGGTGGCTGTCCGGTACCCGCCGGCAGGTCGCGGAGTCTCGAGGCAAGGTCGAGCACGGTCGCCCCTGACCTAGTAGCTGAAGGTGGTGGCGCCGTCGCCGATCCACTCCCACAGCTGGACGGTGCCGCCGAGCTTGGCGTTGCCAACAAGCGTCGCGTCGTCGAGCTTCTTGGAGTTGAAGCAGACCGGGCACACGAGCAGCTCACCACCGGCCGCGTCGAAGCGCTTCATCAGGTCCGGGATGCTCGGGCAGCCGTCGCAGGCAGTGCCGACAGCGGTGCCCTCGAGGGCCAACCGGACGGCCTCCTTCGTGAGGAACACCAGCGTGGGCCGACCGCTCTCGGCGGCGCCGACCGCGACCAGCATCGCGATCATGACCTTCTCGGTGTCTTCGAGGCCTGTGGTGAGGCTGATGGCGGCCTTGTTGCTCATGGTGTTCCCCTTATGTGTGAGTCGGGTCAAGCGTGGGTCTCGACGGGCAGGCCCGCTTGGGCCCACTCGGGGTAGCCGTCCTCGAGGCGACTGGCCTGGTAGCCCCGCCGCCGCAGCGTGCGGACGGCGTCGTCTGCGTAGACGCAGTACGGTCCGCGGCAGTAGGCCACGACCTCGGTGTCCTTCGGCAGGTCGCGTAGCCGGCGGGCCAGGTCGGACAAGGGCACGGAACGCGCGCCGCGGATGTGACCAGCGGCGTACTCGGCAGGGGGTCGCACGTCGATCACGATCACGTCGCCGACCCGGAGCCGTCCTCGCAGCTGGGCCTGCGTCATCGACTCCAAGGCGTTTCGGTCGCCGAGGTACGCCCGAGCGAGCTCGTCCAGCTCGCTGACGTGCTCCGCAGCCACCTCGCGCAGCAGCTGCCACAGCCGCGTGACCCGCTCGTCGGCCAACGTGTAGTAGACCCGCGTGCCGTCCCGTCTCGTCCGCACCAACCCGGTACGCAGCAGCTGCTGCAGGTGCTGCGAGGTGTTTGCGACGCTCTGGCCGATCTCGTCGGCGAGCTCGTCGACCGACCGCTCGCCTTGCGCGAGAACGTCGATGAGCTCGGCTCGGCGTCCGCTGGCAAGGGCCTTGCCGACCAGCGCGAAGCCCTCGAAGAGGGCGTCCTTCGCACCACGGTCGCTCATGTCGTTCGCGCCTCCACCCATGCTAATCAAGAGATTGCTTGACAAAGGTCTCTGGCTCCGAGCACATTGTCAAGAGATCGCTTGAAAATGATCGGGCGCCAGGAGGTGCTCGGCAGCGCGGGAGGGGGCGACGTGACGCTGCCGCGGATCCACGCACTGGTCGACGAGGGCCTCGGGAACTCGTCGTACCTCGTCGACCTCGGTGGCGGGCGGGCGCTGGCCGTCGACCCCACGCGCGACCTGCGCGCTCTCCGCGGGACAGGACGCGAACTGGGGCTGAGCGTGGCGTTCGCGGCCGAGACGCACCTGCACGCCGACTTCCTGTCCGGCGCGTTGCAGCTGGTAGCGGACGACGGAGCACAGGCGCTTGCGTCGGCCGCCGGTGGACGGGAGTTCCCCCATCGCGGGCTGCAGGACGGCGACGAGGTGGACCTCGGCGGCTTGACACTGCGGGCGCTCGCGACGCCGGGTCACACCCCCGAGCACCTGTCGTTCCTGCTGCTGGACGGTCCCGCTCCGGTGGCCGTCTTCACGGGAGGCTCGCTCATCGTCGGCGCGGCGGCTCGCACCGACCTCTCGGGTGCAGACCGCACCGAAGCGCTGGCACGGGCGCAGTACCGCTCGTTGCAACGGCTGATCGGTGAGGTTCCGGACGACACCCTGGTGCTGCCGACCCATGGCGCCGGTTCGTTCTGCTCCGCACCGCCCGTGGGCGAGCGCACCACCACGATCGGGGCCGAGAAGGCAGGCAACGAGCTGCTGGCCGCGCCGGACGAGAGCACGTTCGTCCGTCTGCTGCTGGGCGGGCTGGGCAGCTACCCCGCCTACTTCGACAGGCTGGGCGAGCTGAACAGGCGCGGCGCGGCGTTGACTCCCGATCACCCTGCGTTGCATCCGCTGTCGCCGACGGACGTACGGGCGCTGGAGGAGCGCGGCGCCCAGGTCGTCGATGTCCGGCCGGTCCCCGACTTCGCCGCCGCGCACCTACCGGGCTCGCTGTCCATAGAGCTGCGCGACGCGTTCGCCACCTGGCTGGGCTGGCTCGTCGACCCGAACCTGCCTGTGGTCATCGTCCGCAACCCGGACCAGGACGTCGACGAGATCCTCTGGCAAGCGCTCAAGATCGGGTACGACGGACTGACGGGTGAGCTGGCAGGTGGCATCACGGCGTGGCGAGCCTCGGGGGGAGCGACGGCGAGCATCCCGGTCATCGACGCCGCCGACGCGGACCCGCACCACGTGGTCGACATCCGCCAGCACTCGGAGTTCGCCGCCTCCCACCTGCCGGGGGCGCGCAACGTGGAGCTCGCCGACGTGACCTCCCGGCCCCTCGCGGGCCCCGTTCAGACGCTCTGCGGTCATGGCGAGCGTGCGGCCACCGCTGCCGGCCTGCTGGTCGCGGCCGGGCGCACGGACGTCACGATCGTCGTAGGTGGCCCGGCCGAGTGGTCGGCGGCCACGGGCAACCCGCTGCAGAGCGGCACGTGACCGCCGGACGGCGACCGGAGCGACGTCTCAGCCTGGGGCTCAAGGAGAACCTGGCGCAGTTCAGCTTGCTGGTCGCGGTCAACGCCATGGTCGGTGGCATGCTGGGTCAGGAGCGGACCGTGCTGCCGCTGCTCGCCGAGCGTGTCTTCCACCTGGCGGCGTACACGTCCGCGTTGGCGTTCATCCTCGCCTTCGGCACCACCAAGGCGGCCGTCAACTTCTTCGCAGGACAGCTGGCCGACCGTTACGGCCGCAAGCCCGTGCTGGTAGCCGGTTGGTTCTTCGGGCTGCCCGTGCCATTGCTGCTGATCTGGGCCCCGTCGTGGGGCTGGGTCGTCGCGGCGAACGTGCTTCTCGGCGTCAACCAGGGCCTGACCTGGTCGACGACGGTCATCATGAAGATCGACCTTGTCGGGCCTGATCGGCGGGGTTACGCGATGGGCCTGAACGAAGCAGCCGGGTACGGCGCGGTCGCCGCCACGGCGCTCGCCACCGGGTTCATCGCGCAGCACGCCGGGCTGCGCCCAGAGCCGTTCTTCCTCGGCCTCGCCTTCGCTGCCCTGGGCCTCGGGGTGTCCACGTTCGCGGTCCGCGAGACGCGTGGCCACGCACGGCTGGAGGCCGGCACCCACGTCGTCGGCAACCCTGACCTGCACGGTGCGCTGAGCACGTGGCAGGTCACGGCCCTGACCAGCGTGCGGGAGAAGGCGCTGTCGGCAGCCAGTCAGGCAGGCATGGTCAACAACCTCAACGACGGCCTGGCCTGGGGCTTGCTGCCGCTGCTGTACGCGCGGCACGGGCTGTCGGTCTCCCGGATCGGTGTCCTCGCCGCGCTCTACCCGGCGGTCTGGGGCTTGGGGCAGCTCGGGACCGGCGCACTCTCGGACCGGATCGGGCGCAAGCGGCTCATCGTCGCCGGGATGTGGCTGCAGGCGCTGGCCCTCAGCCTGATCGCCCTCGGGGAGAGCTTCATCGAATGGGCACTGGCGGCCATTCTGCTCGGCGTCGGAACCGCCATGGTCTACCCCACGCTCATCGCGGTCATCGGCGACATCGCGCACCCCGCCTGGCGAGCCCGTTCAGTGGGCGTCTACCGGTTCTGGCGCGACGCCGGCTTCGCCATCGGCGCGCTGCTGTCCGGTGTCCTTGCCGATGCCTACGGCCTCACGACCGCCGTCTGGGTGGTGGCTGCGCTCACCGCGGCCTCCGGGGCCGTCGTCGCAGTGCGCATGTACGAGACGCACCTCCCGTCTGCACCGGGATGAGGCAAGCCGTGCGCGGCTAGATTGGGGCCACCATGCGCCTCGTCCTCGCTCGCTGCACCGTTGACTACGTCGGGCGGCTGACGGCACACCTGCCGGAGGCGGTGCGTCTGCTCGTCTGCAAGGCAGACGGCTCGCTGCTCGTCCACTCCGACACCGGTGGCTACAAGCCGCTGATGTGGATGACCCCGCCGTGCACGATCGTGCACACCGACGCGCTCTGGACGGTCACCAACAAGGGCGGCGAGCAGCTCGTCGTCACGGTCCACGAGGTCATCAGCGACACAAGTCACGACCTCGGCACCGACCCCGGGCTCGTGAAGGACGGCGTGGAGAAGCACCTGCAAGCCTTGCTCGCCGAGCAGCTGCACGTGCTGGGTGACGGCTTCGAGCTGGTGCAGCGGGAGTACTTCACCGATATCGGCCCCGTCGACCTGCTCGTGCGCGACGCTGCCGGCCTTCACGTCTTGGTGGAGGTGAAGCGGCACGCGGAGATCGACGGGGTCGAGCAGCTGACCCGCTACCTGCAGCGGGTCTCGACGGTGCTGGGCCAGGTGAACGGCATCCTGGCTGCCCAGTCGTTCAAGCCGCAGGCGAAGGTGCTGGCGGCAGACCGGGGCATCACCTGCGTGCAGCTGGACTACGACGAGTTGCGGGGCATGGAGTCCCAACGACCCACGCTGTTCTGACACCTACCCGACACTTCCCGCCGCCAGGCGGTGCACAGAATCCGACGTCAGGATCGTGCTCATCCGGGGGTGTTTCGCATGGGGTCCGAACAGCTGCAGTTCTCCGCACCGGGACCGGGGTCGTGGGAGCTCGACGCGGTGCACTTCCCGCGGCCGGCCACGGCGTACTGGGCAAGGATGCACCCGGCCCCGTTCGCGCGCGGCTTCGGGGAGCTCGCGGCGAACTACGGGTTGCCGTTCCTGACGCGTGAGGTCGCCTACCTGAACGGGTTCATGTACGGCACGATCCGGCCACTGCAGCCCGAGGAGATCCCGCAGCGCTTTGCGCGCGCGGAGGAGGTCTTCGAGAAGCGCTTCTGGCGCGAGCAGCTGCGCGAGTGGGACGAGACCTGCAAGCCGCAGTCGATCGAGAAGCACCGCGCGCTGCAGTCCGTCGACCCGGACCGGCTGCCGGTGGAGGAGCTGGCGTCGCACCTGCGGCAGTGCGCGGACCACCACGCCGAGATGATCTTCCAGCACATGCGCTTCACCGCCGCTGCGACGGTGCCGACCGGCGACCTGCTTGTCCACGTCATGGAGTGGACCGGCCTGCCGCCGGCGAAGCTGCTCGGCATGATGCGCGGGTCCGCGCCGGTGTCGCGCGGCCAGTCGGCACAGCTCGACCGGCTCATCGCGACCGTGCGACAGGACCCGGCGGCGCG
>DATLCV010000095.1:0-15877 GCA_035526225.1 Mycobacteriales bacterium | reverse complement strand
CGACATCTCGGCGAAGAAGTCCGAGCCGCAGTGGATGCTCGACCTGCGGCTCAAGGGCCTGAGGCTGTTCCACAAGAAGCCCATGCCGACATGGGGCTCCGACCTGACCGGCATCGACTTCGACAACATCAAGTACTTCGTCCGCTCCACCGAGAAGCAGGCCACCTCCTGGGACGACCTGCCGGCGGACATCAAGAACACCTACGACCGGCTCGGCATCCCCGAGGCCGAGAAGCAGCGCCTCATCGCCGGCGTCGCCGCGCAGTACGAGTCCGAGGTCGTCTACCACCAGATCCGCGAGGACCTGGAGCAGAAGGGCGTCCTCTTCCTCGACACCGACACCGCACTGCGGGAGCACGAGGACCTCTTCCGCGAGTACTTCGGCACGGTGATCCCGGTCGGCGACAACAAGTTCGCCGCGCTCAACACCGCCGTGTGGTCGGGCGGGTCGTTCATCTACGTGCCGCCGGGCGTGAAGGTCGACATCCCGCTGCAGGCCTACTTCCGGATCAACACCGAGAACATGGGCCAGTTCGAGCGCACGCTGATCATCGCGGACGAGGGCTCGAGCGTGCACTACGTCGAGGGCTGCACGGCCCCGATCTACAGCTCCGACTCGCTGCACTCGGCGGTCGTCGAGATCATCGTGAAGAAGGACGCCCACGTCCGCTACACGACGATCCAGAACTGGTCGAACAACGTCTACAACCTGGTCACCAAGCGGACCGCGGTGCAGGCCGGCGGACGCATGGAGTGGATCGACGGCAACATCGGCTCCAAGGTCACCATGAAGTACCCCGCCTGCTTCCTGCTGGGCGAGGGCGCGTCCGGTGAGACCCTTTCTGTCGCGTTCGCCGGTGCCGGGCAGCACCAGGACGCCGGAGCGAAGATGGTCCACGCGGCGCCGCGGACGACGTCCAACATCGTGAGCAAGTCCGTCGCCCGTGGCGGCGGGCGCACGTCGTACCGCGGGCTGGTGCAGGTCCAGGAAGGGGCAGTGGGCGCGCGCAGCAACGTCGTCTGCGACGCCCTGCTGGTCGACACCATCAGCCGCTCCGACACCTACCCCTACGTCGACGTCCGCGAGGACGACGTGTCCCTCGGGCACGAGGCGACCGTGTCGCGGGTCGGTGAGGACCAGCTGTTCTACCTGATGAGCCGCGGCCTGCAGGAGCAGGAGGCCATGGCGATGGTCGTGCGCGGCTTCGTCGAGCCGATCGCGCGTGAGCTGCCCATGGAGTACGCGCTCGAGCTCAACCGCCTGATCGAGCTGCAGATGGAGGGTTCCGTTGGCTAGCCCGCCGCTGGCCGTCCCTGCGGTCCGGCACACCTCCCGCGACCCGGAGGCGTTCGCGCCGATCACCGGCCGCGAGGAGGAGTGGCGCTTCACGCCGCTGGCGCGCATGCGGGGACTGCACGACGGCAGCGCGACCGTGGACGCGGTGCTGCCCGTCACCCTCACCGTCCCTGCCGGCGCGCGCGTGGAGACCATCAGCGGAGACCACCCGCTCGTGGGCAGCGTGCTCGTGCCTGCGGACAAGGCGGCCGCGCTCGCGATGGCCGGCGTGAAGGAGGCGCAGCTCGTCACGGTCGACGGCGAGCTGGCCGAGCCCGTGGTGCTGGCCTTCGAGGGCACGGGCGGCACGTCGTACGGTCACGTGGTCGTCGACGTGCTGCCCTTCGGCAAGGCCGTCGTCGTGCTCGACCACACCGGCACCGCGACGCACTCCGGGGCCGTCGAGGTCCGGGTCGGCGACAGCGCCGACGTCACGCTGGTGTCGCTGCAGGACTGGGGCGACGACGCCGTGCACCTGGGTGCGCAGGCGGCCCGTGTCGGCCGTGATGCCCGCTACAAGTCCGTGGTCGTCACCCTCGGTGGTGACCTCGTGCGCCTGAACCCGACTGTCGAGTACGCCGGGCCGGGCGGGTCCGCGGAGCTGCTCGGCCTGGCGTTCGCCGACGCCGGTCAGCACCTCGAGCACCGGCTGCTCGTCACGCACACGGTCCCGAGCTGCACCTCGCGCGTGACCTACAAGGCCGCCGCGCAGGGCGTGGACGCGCACACCGTCTGGATCGGTGACGTCGCCATCAAGCCCGAGGCGACCGGCACCGACACCTACGAGCTCAACCGCAACCTGCTGCTGTCGGACGAGGCGCGCGCCGACTCGGTGCCCAACCTGGAGATCGAGACCGGCGAGATCGCCGGTGCCGGCCACGCCAGCGCCACGGGCCGCTTCGACGAGGGACAGCTGTTCTACCTGCAGGCGCGCGGCATCCAGCCTGCCGAGGCCAAGCGCATGGTGGTCCGCGGCTTCTTCGCCGAGATCCTCGCCCGCATCGGGGTCCCGTCACTGGAGGAGCGGCTGCTCACCGCGATCGACGAGGAGCTCGCGTGAGGGCGTGCTCGCTCGCCGACCTGCCCGAGGAGGGTGCGCTGAAGGTGCACCTCGACGGGCGGGACATCTGCGTCGCCCGTAGCAACGGGGAGGTCTACGCGCTCGCCGACACCTGCTCGCACGCGGACGTCTCCCTGGCGGAGGGCGACGTCGAGGACGGCACCGTCGAGTGCTGGCTGCACGGCTCGCGCTTCGACCTGCGGACCGGTGCCCCCACCGGCCTGCCGGCCACCAAGTCCGTCCGCACCTACCCGGTCACCGTCATCGGTGACGACGTCTTCCTGAAGGTGGAGAGCTGATGTCCGTGCTCGAGGTCCGCGACCTGTCGGTCAGCGTCGACGACAAGGAGATCCTCAAGGGTGTCTCGCTGACCATCCGGGCGGGGGAGACGCACGCCATCATGGGGCCCAACGGCTCCGGGAAGTCGACGCTCGCCTACTCCCTCGCCGGCCACCCGAAGTACACCGTCACGGGCGGCACCGCCACCCTCGACGGCGAGGACCTGCTCGCGATGGCCGTGGACGAAAGAGCGCGAGCGGGGCTCTTCCTCGCCATGCAGTACCCCGTCGAGATCCCCGGCGTCTCCGTCTCCAACTTCCTCCGTACGGCGGCCACTGCCGTCCGCGGCGAGGCCCCGAGCCTGCGGCTGTGGGTGAAGGAGCAGAAGGAGGCCATGGCGGCCCTGGAGATGGACCCGGCCTTCGCGAACCGCAACGTGAACGAGGGCTTCTCCGGCGGTGAGAAGAAGCGGCACGAGATCCTGCAGCTCGAGCTCCTCAAGCCGCGCATCGCCATCCTCGACGAGACCGATTCCGGGCTCGACGTCGACGCGCTGCGCGTCGTGTCCGAGGGCGTCAACCGCGTCCGCGCGACGGGTGAGACCGGCACCCTGCTCATCACCCACTACACGCGGATCCTTCGCTACATCGAGCCTGACTTCGTCCACGTCTTCGTCGACGGCAAGATCGTCGCCGAGGGCGGCAAGGAGCTGGCCGACGAGCTCGAGGCCAACGGTTACACGTCCTACGTCGGGGCGGCGGCCCTCTGATGGTCACGCCTGCCGGGTCCTCGCTCGACGTCGAGGCGGTCCGCAAGGACTTCCCCGTGCTGTCGCGCGAGGTCAACGGCCGGCCGCTGGTCTACCTCGACAGCGCCTCGTCCTCGCACAAGCCGCTGCAGGTGCTCGAGGCCGAGCGGCAGTTCGTCGAGGAGCACTACAGCAACGTGCACCGCGGCGTGCACACGCTGTCCCAGGAGGCGACGGACGCGTACGAGAGCGCCCGCTCCACGGTCGCGGCCTTCCTCGGCGGTGCCCACGACGAGGTGGTGTTCACCAAGAACGTCACGGAATCCATCAACCTGATCGCCTACGCCCTCAGCAACCCGGGGTCCCCGGTGCAGCTCGGACCCGGCGACGAGGTGTGCGTCACCGAGCTGGAGCACCACTCCAACCTCGTCCCCTGGCAGCAGCTGTGCGAGCGCACCGGCGCGACCCTGCGCTGGTTCTCCCTCACGGACGAGGGTCGGCTCGACCTTGGCTCCGACGCCGTGAACGAGCGCACCAAGGTCCTGGCCTTCGGGCACGTGAGCAACATCCTCGGCACAGAGAACCCGGTGCGTGAGCTGGCCGACCGGGCCCGCGCAGTCGGAGCGCTGAGCATCGTCGACGGTGCGCAGGCCGTGCCCCACCAGGCTGTCTCGGTCCGCGCGCTGGGTGTCGACCTCTACGCCTTCACCGGGCACAAGATGCTCGCGCCCACCGGCGTCGGGGTGCTCTGGGGCCGCGCCGAGATCCTCGACGCGCTGCCACCTTTCATGGGTGGCGGGTCGATGATCGAGCAGGTCTCGATGAGCGGCTCGACATACGCCAAGGCGCCGGAGCGGTTCGAGGCGGGCACGCCCGTCATCAGCCAGGCCATCGCGCTGGCCGCCGCGTGCGACTACCTCAGCGACGTCGGCCTCGACGTGATCAAGGCCCACGAGGTCGTGCTGACCGCGCGCCTGCTCGACGGTCTGCACGCCCTGCCCGGTGTCCGGGTCATCGGGCCCGACACGACCGAGCTGCGCGGCAGCGCGGTCTCGTTCGTCCTCGACGGTGTGCACCCGCACGACGTGGGCCAGTCCCTCGACGAGCAGGGCATCGCCGTGCGCGTGGGCCACCACTGCGCCGCGCCCGTCTGCAAGCGGTACGGCGTGCCCGCGACCGCGCGGGCCTCGACGTACCTCTACAACACGGAGGCGGAGATCGACGCGCTCGTCGACGGCATCCAGCAGGTGCAGCGGTTCTGGGGCGCCGCCTGATGGAGTCGCTTTACCAGGAGATCATCCTCGACCACTACCGCAACCCCCACCACAGGGGGCTTCGGGAGCCGTACGACGTCGAGGTGCACCACGTGAACCCCACCTGCGGCGACGAGGTGACACTGCGCGTCGTGGTGGAGGACGGCGTCGTGGCGGACGTGAGCTACGACGGTCAGGGCTGCTCGATCAGCCAGGCGGCGACCTCGGTCATGACCGACCTCGTGATCGGCCGGCCGGTCGCCGAGGCTCTGGCGAAGCACGACGCGTTCCTGGAGCTCATGCAGTCGCGCGGAGGCCTCGACCCAGATGAGGAGGTGCTCGAGGACGGCATCGCGTTCGCGGGCGTCTCGAAGTACCCGGCCCGCGTCAAGTGCGCGCTGCTGGGCTGGATGGCGTGGAAGGACGCGACGGCGCAGGCCGTGGCGATCGCAGGAGGAGTGCACTGATGGCTGAGCCGACCGAGACCCCGACGGGCGACGTGGTGACGAAGACCAAGCCGGCGGACGAGGACGTCATGGAGGCCATGAAGGACGTCGTCGACCCCGAGCTGGGGATCAACGTCGTCGACCTGGGCCTGGTGTACGGCGTGCAGGTGCACGAGGACGTCACCGCCACCCTCGACATGACCCTGACCAGCGCGGCGTGCCCGCTCACCGACGTCATCGAGGACCAGACGCGCAACGCGTTGAGCCCGCTCGTCAACGACGTCCGCATCAACTGGGTCTGGATGCCGCCGTGGGGTCCGGACAAGATCACCGACGACGGCCGCGAGCAGCTGCGCGCCCTCGGCTTCAACGTCTGAGAGGTCCCGTTCCCCGGGACGCCACGCTCGCCGCGCCACCCTGCCCGCACCGATCATGCAGTGGGGTCCGGTCCGCACGCGCAGGAAGCCGACAGCTCCGTGCCCGGTGCGAGGGGGGAACGTGGCGGCCGTGTACGACACCATCGGGGTCGGGTACGCGCACCTGCGGGTGCCTGATCCGCGTATTGCCGCGCAGATCCAGGCTGCGCTTGGCCCGGTTCGCAGCGTTGTGAACGTCGGAGCCGGCAGCGGCTCCTACGAGCCCGGTACGACGCGCGCCGCTGTCGAGCCGTCCTCGGTGATGATCGCCCAGCGTCCTACCGGCGCCGCTCCTGCCGTGCAGGCCGTCGCCGAAGCGCTCCCCTTCGCCGACGGTAGCTTCGACGCCGCCCTCGCGGTCCTCACGACGCACCACTGGTCCGACCCTCGGGGTGGCCTCGCGGAGCTGGCGCGGGTGTCGCGTCGGCAAGTCGTCCTGACGTGGGACCAGGAGGTCACCGCGAGGAGCTGGCTCGTCGAGGACTACCTGCCGCAGATCACCGAGAACGAGCGCGACCTCGCGTCCCTGCGCTACCTACTCCACACCTGGCCTGATGCCGCAGTCGTCCCTGTGCCCGTGCACTGGGACTGCTCCGACGGGTTCCTCGCGGCCTACTGGCGCCGTCCCGAGGCCTACCTGCGCCCCGCAGTCCGCCGCAGCATCAGTGCGTTCGCAGCTCTGGAGGTGCCCGTGGTCGAGGAAGCGGTGCGTCGGCTGGCGTCAGACCTGGACGACGGCACGTGGCACCGGCGCCATCACGATCTGCTTGGCCTCGACGTCCTCGACTGCGGCTACCGCCTCGTCGTACGAGGCTGAGGCTGTGCCACGGGTGGTCCAACCGAGCGGACGCAGCACAGCGCCGACGGTCAGATCGACCCGCTGAAGGTGTCGCAGGAGCGCGGGCTGCCGCCCTGGTACCCCCGGGTGAACCACTTCTGCCGCTGGGCCGCGGAGCCGTGCGTCCAGGCCTCGGGGTTGACCCGGCCTTGGAGCTTGGACTGGATGCGGTCGTCGCCCACCGCGGCAGCGGCGTCGAGGCCGTCAGCGATGTCCGACTTCTCGAGCGGCTCGACGAAGCCCGTCTCGACAGCGTGCGCGGCCCAGAGCCCGGCGTAGCAGTCGGCCTGCAGCTCCACCCGTACCGATCCCGACTCCGGTCCCTGCCGGTCGGAGCCCGCCGAGACCCCGAGCAGGTCCTGGACGTGGTGGCCGTACTCGTGCGCGATCACGTAGGCCTGCGCGAACACCCCGCCCCTGGCGCCGAAGGTGGTGCGCAGCTCGTCCCAGAACCCGAGGTCGAGGTAGACCCTGTCGTCCGCCGGGCAGTAGAAGGGGCCCACGGCTGAGGTCGCGTTCCCGCAGCCGGTCGAGGTCGCGTCGGTGAACAGCACCGTCTCCGCGGGCCGGTACGACCGCAGCGCCTGGGTCCAGTACGCCTGCACACTGTTGGCCACGCCGACGATGCGGCAGTCGTCGTCGCGGTTCGCGTCCTCGCCGGTGCGGCAGCGGTCCGCCAGGTCCGACGTCGCGACTGGTCCGTCCGACAGCCCCGACCCGCCGGTGAGGTCAGACGGGCTCACCCCGAGCAGCAGCGCGACGAGCAGGCCGACGATCCCGAGCCCACCTCCGCCGAGCGCAACCCCGCGCCCGCCCCCCATGCCGCGTCGGTCGGACACCTGCGACGGGTCGAGGCGGGCGCCTCTGGAGAAGTCCATGTGTGGTCCTCCCGTAGACTGGACGCGTGACGACGCCCTGAGGCATGCGAGCCCTGCTTCCCGCCTGCCCGCTCGTCCCCCGAGGAAACCATGATCACCGTCTCCGACCTGGAGCTTCGCGCCGGTGCGCGTGCACTTCTCACGAACGTCACCTTCCGCGTTCAGCCGGGTGACCGCATCGGTCTCGTCGGGCGCAACGGTGCCGGCAAGACCACGCTGACGAAGACGCTGGCGGGCGAGACCCTGCCGGCGGCCGGCCAGATCGCACGCAGTGGCGACATCGGCTACCTCCCGCAGGACCCGCGGACCGGCGACCTGGACACCCTCGCCCGGGACCGCGTCCTGTCCGCGCGCGGGCTCGACGAGCTGGCCCGCAAGATGGCCAAGTCGCAGGTCGAGATGGGGGAGAAGCCCGACGACCCCGACGTACTGGCGCGCTACGGCCGCCTCGAGGAGCGCTTCGTCGCGCTCGACGGGTACGGCGCAGAGGCCGAGGCCGCGCGGATCTGCAGCAACCTGGGCCTGCCCACCCGCGCGCTGGAGCAGCCGCTCGGGACGCTGAGCGGCGGGCAGCGCCGCCGGGTGGAGCTCGCGCGCATCCTGTTCAGCGGTGCCACGACGCTGCTGCTCGACGAGCCGACCAACCACCTCGACGCCGACTCCATCGTGTGGCTGCGTGACTTCCTCAGGAAGCACCAGGGCGGGCTCGTCGTCATCAGCCACGACGTCGACCTCCTCGACGCGGTGGTGAACAAGGTCTTCCACCTCGACGCCAACCGCGCCGAGCTGGACCAGTACAACGTCGGGTGGAAGACCTACCTGCAGCAGCGCGAGACCGACGAGAAGCGCCGCAAGCGCGAGCGCGCCAACGCCGAGAAGCAGGCCGGCGTCCTCATGGCGCAGGCTGACCGGATGCGGGCCAAGGCCACGAAGGCCAAGGCGGCGCAGGGCATGGCCAAGCGCGCCGAGCGGTTGCTCGCCGGTGCCGAGGGCGCGCGGGCGCAGGACCGGGTGGCGAGGTTGCGCTTCCCCGAGCCGGCGCCGTGCGGAAAGACGCCGCTCATGGCGTCCGAGCTGTCGAAGTCCTACGGCTCGTTGGAGATCTTCACCGACGTCGACCTCGCGATCGACCGCGGCGCCCGCGTCGTCGTGCTCGGCCTGAACGGCGCGGGGAAGACGACGCTGCTGCGCTTGCTGTCCGGCACCGAGCAGCCTGACACCGGCGCCGTGCAGCACGGCCACGGGCTGCGGCTCGGCTACTACGCGCAGGAGCACGACACCCTCGACACCGACCGCACCGTGCTCGAGAACATGCGCACGTCCTGCCCGGAGCTGCCCGAGCCCGAGGCCCGACGCGTCCTCGGCAGCTTCTTGTTCAGCGGCGACGTGGTGCACCAGCAGGCGGGCACCCTGTCCGGCGGGGAGAAGACCAGGTTGGCGCTGGCCACCCTCGTCGTGAGCGGCGCCAACGTGCTGCTGCTCGATGAGCCCACCAACAACCTCGACCCGGCGTCACGTGCCGAGGTGCTCAACGCGCTCGCCGGCTACACCGGGGCCGTGGTCCTCGTCACCCATGACGAGGGTGCGGTCACGGCGCTGGAGCCCGAGAAGGTCCTGCTGCTGCCCGACGGCGTCGAGGACCAGTGGTCCGACGACCTCGTCGACCTCATCGCACTGGCCTAGCCACCTCCGGTACGGCGGGGAGGCGGGTGAGGACGGGCAGCACGGCGACGGCGACGGCCAGGGTCACGACGGTGGCACCGACGGAGGTGATGCGGATCCCGAGGCCGTCGGCAGCGGGACCGATGAGCGCGTACCCCACCGGCATGAGGGTGACCGAGGCCAGGTAGTCGAACGAGCTCACCCGCGACTGGGCCTCGACGGGGATGCGCTGCTGCAGCGCCGTCTCCCAGAGGGTGAAGCACAGCGCGACGCCGACACCGGCCCCTGCCTCGAGCAGGGCTACCGCCAAGGTGGGCAGGGGCGAAGCGCAGATCGCTCCCTGCAGGGCACCGACGCAGAGCATGAGGCCCAAGACCAGCCCAGGCCGTCGGGGCCGCCAGCGCAGGGCGACGACGCTGCCGATCACCGCGCCCGCCCCGAAGCCCGCCGAGATCACGCCCCAGGAGGCAGCGCCGTCACGGATGTCGTTGGCGACCTTGGGGCCGAGGACGAAGATCGCGGGCAGCACCATGGCGTGGTAGGCCGCGAAGGCGACCAGGGCGGCCCACACCCACGACCGGTTCCGCACCTCGCGCCAGCCCCCGGCGACCTGCTCGCGCAGCGGCGCGCTGGGCGCGGGGGTGTAAGGGCGCGGCCGCAGGAAGGCCAACGTGATCGCGCTGACCACGAAGGTCCCGGCGTCGATGGCCAGGGCGCCCCCGGCTCCGAGCCAGGCGACGAGGAGGCCGGCGACAGCCGGACCCACCACCATCGACACGTTGTTGCTCAGGGCGAGCAGAGCGTTGGCGGGCTGCTCCTCGCCGGGGTCCGTCACCTGGGGCACGAGCCCGAGGACGGCCGGTCGGAAGAAGGCCTCGGCGCCGCCGTACAGGAGCTGGAGGAGGGCGAGGGAGGTGACGGTGGCATTGCCGGTGAGAAGGAGGCCTGCCGACACCGCCTGGGCGAGTCCGCGCACCAGGTCGCTGGCGAGCATGGTCAGCTGGCGGGGCACCCGGTCGGCCACGACGCCGCCGATGAGCACCAGCAGCCCGAACCCGAGAGCGTTGGCGCCGAGCACCACCCCGACGTCGGACAGGCCGCCGCCCGGCAGGGCCAGCACCGCGAAGGGTGTCGCCACGAGCACAAGGCGGTCGCCGAGCAGCGAGATGGCCTGCCCGGCGAACAGCAGGGCGAAGCTGCGGTGCCTCAGCACGGAGGCCCGCCCGCCCGGCTGCTGCGGGGCGGGGTCGTCCGTGGTGGTGGTCGGTGTGCTCATGGCGTCACGGATCGTGCCAGGGGGTGACCGCGAGGTCACCCGGGTATCACGGCGGCGGTCTGGTCTTGATCGGGTCGGTGATGGATCATGGGCCGTACCAGCCAGCACCGCGACGACAGACCAGGAAGGCGTGACGACGTGGTTGAGCTCGCGAAGGGCAAGAGGGTCACCGGAGGAGACCGGACGTCGCTGTCCGGAGACCTCAAGAAGAAGTACGAGGGCGGGGCGAGCATCCGCGCCCTTGCGCAGGAGACGGGCCGTTCGTACGGGTTCGTCCACCGGATCCTGAGCGAGTCGGGCGCCACGCTGCGCGGCCGCGGCGGCGCGACGCGCAAGAAGAAGGCCTGAACCCGCTCACGCTCGCCGTCGACGGCGAGCGCGCCACCCTGACCCTGACCCGTCCCGAGAAGCGCAACGCGCAAGACCCCGAGCTGTGGCGCGCCCTGACCGAGGCCGGCCGGTCGGTGCCGGGGTCCGTGCGGGTCGTCGTGGTCCGGGGCGAAGGCGTGTCGTTCAGCGCCGGGCTCGACCGCGCGCAGCTCGGCCTGCTCGGTGAGCTCGGGCAGGACCCAGGCGCGGAGGAGCGGATCGCCGGCTTCCAGGGCGCCTTCACCTGGCTCGGGCGCCCCGATCTCGTCAGCGTCGCCGCCGTGCAGGGCCACGCCATCGGCGCCGGGTTCCAGCTCGCGCTGGCCTGCGACCTGCGGGTCGCGGCCGCCGGCACGGTGTTCTCGATGAAGGAGACGACCCTCGGCATCGTGCCGGACCTCACCGGCACCCATCCCCTGGTGATGTCGGTCGGTCTGCCGCGGGCCCTGGAGTGGTGTCTGACCGGGCGGGCGGTCAGTGCCGAGGAGGCGCTCGCAGCGGGGATGCTCAACGCGGTGGTCGACGACCTCGACTCGGCGGTCGAGTCCCTCGTGTCGGCCGTGCTCGCCTCGCCGCGTGACGCGGTCATCGAGACCAAGGCGCTGCTGCAGGGGGCTGCCCGCCGTACCCCGCCGGAGCAGTGGAAGGCTGAGCGCGAGGCGCAGGCGAGGGTCCTGCGAGATCGGGCAGGGGGGTAAGTGGACTTCGTCCTCAGCACCGAGCAGGAAGCCGTGCGCAAGGCCGTCCGGACGTGGGTCGACGACGTCGTGACACCGCGGGCGCTGCAGAACGACCGCGAGGAGCGGTTCCCGCAGGAAGCCCTCGACGGCCTGCGGCAGACAGGCTTCATCGGGCTGTCCATCCCTGGCGAGTACGGCGGCGGCGACGGCGACCCGCTCAGCTACGTGCTGTTCATCGAAGAGCTCGGGCGCGGCGACGCCAACGTCCGCTCGATCGTCTCGGTGCACCTCGGTCTGGTCGCCGGGTCCATCGCACGCTGGGGCACCGAGGAGCAGAAGCAGGAGTGGCTCCCGCGGATGGCCACCGGGGAGGTGCTCGGCTGCTTCGGGCTCACCGAGCCCGACTTCGGCTCCAACCCGGCCGACCTGCAGGCCACTGCGGTGAAGCAGCCCGACGGGTCCTACGTGCTCAACGGCACGAAGATCTTCATCACCAACGGCTCGATCGCCGGCGTCGCGCTGGTCATGGCGCGCACGGGCGGGCCGGGGGCGAAGGGCGTGTCCGCGTTCCTCGTCCCGTGCGACAACGAGGGCTTCAGCGCCAAGAAGATCCACGGCAAGCTCGGCCTGCGCTCCTGCGACACCGCTGAGCTGGTGCTGCGCGACGTCCGCGTGCCGGCCACGGCGCTGCTCGGAGGGGAGGAGGGCAAGGGCATCAGGGTCGCGCTCACCGCCCTCAACGACGGCCGCATGTCACTCGGGGCGAGCTGCACCGGCCTGGCGCAGGCCGCGCTCGACACGATGGTGGCCTACACCACGCAGCGGGTGCAGTTCGGCAAGGCGATCGCCGGTCACCAGCTCGTGCAGGAGCTCATCGCCGACACCGCCGTCGAGGTCGACTGCGCCCGGCTCCTCACCTGGCGCGTCGCGGACCTGAAGACCCGTGGCGAGGACTACTCGCTGGCTGCGTCGAAGGCGAAGTACTACGCCTCGGAGGCCTCGGTGCGAGCCGCGAACGCCTGCGTGCAGGCACACGGCGGCTACGGCTACATCGACGAGTACCCGGCGGGGAAGTACCTGCGGGACGCGCGCGTTACGACGCTGTATGAGGGCACCAGCCAGATCCAGAAGCTCATCATCGGCCGAGCCCTCACGGGGATCAGTGCGTTCTAGATGACGGGTCCCATGGGTCCCGGCAGCCCGATGATGATGATGCGGTCCTTCCAGCGGGACCCGTCTGTCAAGGGCCAGAAGCTGGCCCCGGGGACCGTACGGCGGGTCGTCGGCTTCGCCGCGCCGTACAAGCGGCAGCTGATCGCGTTCCTCGTCGTGCTCGTGGTCGACGCCCTCGTGGCCGTGGCGAACCCGCTCATCTTCAAGCACATCATCGACGTCGGCATCGGCAAGGCCCCACCCAGCACCGGGCGCCCAGACGTGGTGCTCGCCATGGCGCTGCTCCTGGTGGGGCTGGCCTTCTTCGACGCGGTGCTCGGGCTGGTCATGCGGTGGTACTCCGCCCGCATCGGTGAGGGCCTCATCTACGACATGCGCTCGAAGGTCTACGGGCACGTGCAGCGCCAGCCCATCGCGTTCTTCACACGGACGCAGACCGGCGCGCTCGTCACCCGCCTCAACAACGACGTGCTCGGGGCGCAGCAGGCGTTCACCGGCACCCTCGCGAACACCGTCGGCAACGTCATCGGCGTGCTCACCACGATCGCCGCGATGCTGCTGCTGTCGTGGCAGATCACCTTGCTGTCACTGGTGCTGCTGCCGGTGTTCATCATCCCGGCGCGGATGCTCGGCACGAAGCTGCAGGAGCTGACCCGCGAGTCCTACTCCCTCAACGCGCAGATGAACTCCACGATGACCGAGCGGTTCAACGTCGCGGGCGCCCTGCTGGTGAAGCTCTTCGGTCGCCCTGGTGCGGAGGACGAGGCGTTCCGGGACAAGGCGGGCCGGGTCCGCGACATCGGGGTGCTGTCGGCGATGTACGGCCGCGTCTTCTTCGTCTCGCTCACCCTCGTCGCGTCCCTCGCGACGGCCCTCGTCTACGGCGTGGGCGGCACGCTCGCGGCGAACGGCGAGTTCTCGGTCGGCACGCTCATCGCGCTGGCGTCCTACCTCACCCGGCTCTACGGGCCGCTCACCGCGCTCTCCAACGTGCGCGTGGACGTGATGACGGCACTGGTGAGCTTCGAGCGGGTCTTCGAGGTGCTCGACCTCGAGCCCACCGTGGCGGAGAAGCAGGACGCCGTCGACCTGCCGACCGGACCCGCGGCCGTGGAGATGCGCGACGTGTCGTTCCGCTACCCCTCGGCCTCGGAGGTGTCGCTGGCCTCGCTGGAGTCGGTCGCGGTCCTCGACCAGTCGGTGCCGAAGGAGGTGCTGCACGACGTGTCGTTCGTCGCGCCGCCCGGCTCGCTCACGGCGCTCGTCGGCCCCTCCGGCGCCGGCAAGACCACCATCACGCAGCTCGTCACCCGCATGTACGACGTGCAGGCGGGCGCGGTGAGCATCGGGGGGCAGGACGTGCGCGACCTCACCCTGCAGTCACTGCGCGACCGGGTGGGCGTCGTGACGCAGGACGCCCACCTGTTCCACGACTCCATCCGCGCCAACCTGGTCTACGCCCGCCCCGAGGCGACCGAGGAGGACCTCTGGCACGCCCTGGACGGGGCGCAGATCGGTGACCTCGTGCGCTCGCTGGACGACGGGCTCGACACCGTCGTGGGGGACCGCGGTTACCGCTTGTCGGGCGGTGAGAAGCAGCGCATCGCCATCGCGCGGGTGCTGCTCAAGGCCCCCGGTGTCGTCGTGCTCGACGAGGCCACGGCCCACCTCGACTCAGAGTCGGAGGCGGCGGTGCAACGCGCCCTCGACACTGCCCTGGAGGGCCGCACCTCCCTCGTCATCGCCCACCGGCTGTCCACGATCCGGCACGCGACGCAGATCCTCGTCCTCGACGGCGGCCGGGTCGTCGAGCGGGGCCGCCACGAGGAGCTGCTCGCCGCGGGAGGCCTCTACTCCGAGCTGTACCGCACCCAGTTCGCCACCCAGCCGCCGGCCCGCGAGCCCGGCTGAGGTCGGGTCACAGGTCGAGCTGCCACTGCGTCCACTTCTCGGCGATGCGGTAGCCCATCTCCTCGTTGACGTCGATCATGAAGCTGTTGGACGTCGCGTTCCAGGTGTTGAGCCAGCGCAGCGCCGGCACCTGCTCGACGACGGCCTTGTGGTTCCAGGCCTTGCTGAGCAGGCCGAGCCGGTGGCCGCGGTGCCGCGGGTCGACGATGGTGTTCCACTGGTAGCCGATCTCCGGGAGTGCGAGGTTCACGCAGACCTCGGTGAGGCCCGCGACCTCGCCCGACTCCTCGTGCACGACCACCGTGGTGAACCGCGTGCGGTGGCGCCGCATGGCGCTCTCCTCCGAGTCCCGGTAGCGCGCGGCGTCCCACTTCTCGGGCTCGTAGTCCATGTCGCCCATGGGCGCGTCGAGCACCATCCGGTGCAGGAGGTACGCGACTCCGTCGACGACCGCGTCGGGCGCGACGTCCGCCCACTGCTCGACGCGGTACCCGGCGGGCGCCTCGGGCGGAGGCCCGACCGGGAAGGCGTGCAGGTCGAGCAACCGGCGGTAGTCGTCCAGCACCGGCTTCGCCGCGTATGCCCGCAGCAGGCCGAAAGCTGGGCCCTCCTCGCCCTGCGGCGTCCACGGAGCCTCGAGGAACACCCGGGTCCGACCGGCGGACTGCACCACATCGACCGTGTGCTGCATCAGCCGGCGGCCGTACCCCCTGCGCCGGTGCTCAGGGTGGACGTACCCCTCGACGTTGGCGGAGGCGAGGTTGTCCAGGGTCCACAGGGTCAGGCCCAGCGCCGCGACAGGGGTGCTCTCGTCGTCGTACCCGACGTAGAGCGTGACGTGCTCCCCGGCGGGCATCTGGCCCTCGAGCAGCGGGACGAGCTCCTCGATGGGGTCGGCGGGCAGCGCGACGTGGTCGTGAGCCAGGGACGCGTCCTTGACCGCGTGATGGTCCTGGAGGGCGGCAAGGTCCTTCACCTCGTTGATGTGCACCTCCTGACGGTCCCGCGGCGCACGCCGGACCGCCACCGGTTTCACAGACCGCGGCCGATGCCCCCGTCCACGGGCACCATCGCGCCGGTCACGTAGGACGCGGCGGGGGAGAGCAGGAAGGCGGCCACCCGGCCGAACTCGGCAGGGTCGCCGTACCGGCGCAGGGGGATGCTCGCCTCATGACCCGCCCGTACGGCGGGATCCGGCCCGTCGAGGGACCGCACCCGGTCGGTGTCGACCCGGCCGGGCAGCAGGCCGTTGACCCGGACGCCACGCGGTCCCAGCTCGTCGGCGAGCGTCTTGGCGAGCATCGCCAGACCTGGCCGCAGCCCGTTGCTCACTGCGAGGTTGCCGACCGGCATCTTCGCGCTGGTCGACAGCACCAGGACGATCGAGTCGCCGCCGGCATCCACCACGGCGCGGATCACCCGGACCGCCCCGAGGAAGACGGACTCGAACGCGCTGCTCCACTGCTCGTCGGTGATGCTCAGCGCGGGCCCGGCGGGGGGCCCGCCGACCGAGACGACTGCCCCGTCGATGCGGCCGCAGGCGGCGACCGTC
>DATLCV010000054.1:0-5988 GCA_035526225.1 Mycobacteriales bacterium | reverse complement strand
CCGAGCGCGAGACCCGGCCCGCACCCGCGACGTCCAGGTGCACCAGCTGGGTCGGGATGCGCTCGCTCACCCAGGTGCTCACGCTCACGACACCATCCAACCAAGGACCTGCCGGGTAGCGTTGCGCGGCGTGACCACGCTCGTGACATCCGCCACACCCGACACGAAGGCCGACGCCCTCGTCATCGGCGTCGCCAAGGGACCGAAGGGCCTCGTGCTCGCGCCCGGGAGCGAAGCCGCCGCCTCGGCCTTCGGCAAGAAGCTGCTGCCGACGCTCGTGGCGCTCGGCGCGACCGGCAAGGCCGAGGAGGTCACCCGCACGGCGACCCTCGGCGCGCTGACGGCCCCGGTCCTGGTGGCCGTCGGACTCGGCGACGCCACGCGCGCGTACCCGCACGAGCGGCTGCGCCGCGCGGCCGGGGCGGCGGTGCGCGCCGTCGCCGGCTCGCAGTCCGTCGCGCTGGCCCTGCCGGCCGCCGACGCGAACAGCCTGCGGGCCGTGGCCGAGGGCGCGCTCCTCGGTGCCTACTCCTTCACCCGCTTCCGCGTGAGCTCGCTCGACGGGCAGCGGACACCCGTGTCCAAGGTCGTCGTGGTGACAGCCGCTCCGGGCGCCAAGGCCGTGGTGAAGCGCGCCGAAGCGGTGAGCCGCGCAGTCTGCTTCGCCCGTGACCTGGTGAACACGCCTCCCTCGCACCTGCACCCGGTCGAGCTCGCCGCCGCCGCCGTCGCCGAGGCGGAGCGGGTCGGCGTGACCGCCGAGGTGCTCGACGAGAAGGCGCTCAAGAAGGGCGCGTACGGCGGCATCGTCGGCGTCGGGCAGGGCAGCGCCAACCCGCCCCGGCTCGTCCACCTCTCCTACGCGCCGCGCGGTGCGACCACGACCGTCGCTCTCGTCGGCAAGGGCATCACCTTCGACTCCGGCGGCATCTCCATCAAGCCGGCCGCGGGCATGGAGGCGATGAAGTCCGACATGGGCGGCGCGGCAGCGGTGGTGGCGAGCGTCGTCGCCGCCGCCGAGCTGGGCCTGAAGGTCAACGTCGAGGCCTGGGTCCCGATGGCCGAGAACATGCCCTCCGGTACGGCGATCCGCCCCTCGGACGTCCTCACGATGCGCGGCGGGAAGAAGATCGAGGTCAACAACACCGACGCCGAGGGCCGCCTCATCCTGGCGGACGCCATGGTCCGCGCCTGCGAGGACGCCCCTGACCTGCTCCTGGACGTGGCCACGCTGACCGGTGCGCAGCTCGTCGCCCTCGGCTCCCGCACGGCAGGGGTGATGGGCGAGGAGGACCTGCGCACCCAGGTCGTCGCGGCCGCCGACGCTGCCGGCGAGGCGATGTGGCCCATGCCCCTGCCCGAGGACCTGCGCAAGGGCCTCGACTCCGAGGTGGCCGACATGGTCAACACCGGGCCGCGGGAGGGCGGGATGCTCTCGGCCGGCCTGTTCCTGCGCGAGTTCGTCGGCGAGGGGGTGCGGTGGGCGCACCTGGACATCGCCGGCCCGGCCTACCACGACGGCCCGGCGTACGGCTACGTCTGCCCCGGCGGCACCGGCATGGCAGTGCGTACGCTGGTCGAGCTGCTGGACGAGCTCAGCACCTGAGCCCGGTAAGGCACCCGTCACCCGCTTGGCCCTGCAGCGGCGCGATCAGGCGGTCGAAGCACGGAGGACAACCCCGAACCTCAAGGAGCTGACGTGCTGGAACAGGCCCTTGCTGTGGCCGCCGCCAAGGCAAAGCTGACCGGTCTCGTGATCGCCGCCGCCGCTGTGGGTGGCACCGCGGTCGCCGCCGGGTCCACGGCCTTCGTGCCCACCGCCGGCGACGACACCGTGGTGGTCGCGCCCACGCAGAGCCCTGCCGCAGAGACCCCCGCCGCAGCACCCGCTCCCGAGGTCGAGGCAGAGGTGGAGCCGGCCATCGAGGAAGCGCGGACCCCGTTGCCCTGCCCGACCGACGTCAAGAACCACGGCAGCTACGTCAAGCTGGTCGCCCACGACAAGACGCTCAAGGGCCGCGCGCACGGTGCTGCCGTGTCCGAGGCGGCGCACTCCGACTGCGGCAAGAAGGCCGAGGACGGCGACGAGTCCGAGGCCGCCGAGGCAGCCGAGGTCGAGGAGACCGAGGCACCTGACGCCGACGAGGCCGAGGATGCCGACGAGGCTGAGGACGCCGACGAGGCCGAGGACGCCGAGACCGGCAACACGCCGAAGGCCAAGAAGCACGGCAAGGCGGCGGGGCGCAGCTAGCCTCGCTCTCACGACCTGGGCCTGTTCCCCCAACGGGCCCGTACGTACGAAGGGCCGGCCCTCTCCCCCAGAGAGCCGGCCCTTCGTCGGTGTCCGGCCCCCTACGGGCGGGGGGTGCCGGGCAGCTTCGTCAGGCCGTTGCACGCCACCGCGTAGGCGGTCCGCACCGGAGCGGCCTGCGGGTCCGGATCGGGCAGCGTCGAACGGCCCTGCTGGTAGTAGCCGCCGCTCCAGCCGCCGAAGACGTGCTGGCGGCACCAGGAGTCGACGAGGAACCAGGCGGCCTCGTCCTTCGGCCGTGCAAGCGGCGCCCGGGTGCCGACCACCGGCCCGAAGAAGCGGTCGAACTCGGCGAGCCACTTCGCGTCGTCCTGCTTGAGCCGCGCGTAGTAGGTCCCGAAGCCCTCGTTCGCGTAGTGCTCGTCGGCCAGTCGCGGCAGGCTCGACAGGCCGCCCGGGGCGGTGCCGCCTCCGGTGCTCTTCGCGCCCTTGAGGAGCCGGTCGCGCAGCTCGACGGCGGTGAGCTTCCCGTCGCCCACCTCGCAGGCCCGCCGTACGCGGCCGCAGGTCGCCTTGCCGACGCTGATCACGCCACCGGCCTGCACCCGGGAGGGGCCGGTCATCGCCTTGCGCGCCAGGTGCAGCCCGCGGGCGTAGGTGCCGGAGATCGTCGGCGCGGCGTTGGACGTGCCGGAGAACCGCGAGCCGTTGGTGACGGTCGTCGAGTTGTACGCCGAGGGGTAGCTCTCCCCGATCCCGCTGACGTCGACGGGCTTGCCCGACCCGCTCTCGGTGGCGCCCGACGTGCCTGGCACGGTCGCGCCCACGGTGATGACCCAGTCCGGGCCCTTCACCGAGCTGGTCAGGGTGGAGAAGGGCACCACGAACGCGTTCTCGATCCCGTTGCCGGCGGAGAACACGATCGTCTGGCCGCGCTCGCTGGCCTTCTTCTGCGGCTCCGTCTGCCCGCCGTAGAGGCCGTCGCGGACGGCGCCGTTCGGCACGGTCTGCAGGCCGTAGGAGTTGCTGACGACGTCGATCCACGACTGGCTCTCGGCCCAGGCCAGCGCCTGCTCCGTCGAGGTCGTGTCGGCCGCCGTGATGTGCACGATCAGGCACTCGGGGCAGGTGCCGTGGAAGTTGCCCACGCTCACGCTCGAGGTCCCCTGCCCGTGGTCGGTGCCGTAGACGGGTGAGTAGGTGTAGCCGGCGACCGGCACGTCCGCCGTGGCGACGTCGAGCTGCTCGGTGACCTGCTCGGTGTACCCGAACGACAGCCCGCCGATGACCTTCGTGCCGGGGAACCAGTAGTAGTTGATCGCCTCGGGCGTGCTGTTCTTGATCGAGGACCACAGGGCGGCATCGCGGTCGTGCAGCTTCGCGATGCTGGCGCCCTCGTCCTCCTCGTTCAGGTGCAGCTTGAGCCCGGTCTTGCTGGCGAAGCCCTTCTTCGGGAAGCCCTTGAGCCAGGTGGCCGGGTCCTTGCCGAGGGGCAGGTCGTTGCTGCGGTCGCGGTCGAGCGCCTGCGGCATCTTGGAGGCGAGGAAGTCCCAGTGGTACGGCGAGATGCCGCTGTCGATGACGGCGACCACGACGGCGTCGTCACCCGGCTTGACCGGGGCGGCCGATGCCTGGGAGAGGCCGAGGGGCGTGAGGACGGAGGCCGCGAGCAGCAGGCCGAGGGCTGGGCGGATCAGGCGCTTCATGCCTGACCTGTTCGCCGCTGGGGGCGCGGGTTCCTGCCGGGCTCAGTGCGAACGGGTCTCGCCGGCCGCTTTGCGTGCGGCCGTCCAGTCACGCATCCGTTGGGGGTAGCCCGTGGCGGCGACGTCGTAGACCGGGACCGCGAGCCGCTTGCCGAGGTCGAAGGCGGCCTCGCGGGAGGGGACCCTGCGCCGGGTCCACTCGCCGTCGCCGGCGACGAGCACGAGGGTCGTCGAGGTGGTCAGCGTCTGCGGCTCGACGAAGCCCTCCACGCCGCGCCGGGCGGCCGCGAAGGACTGCAGGTGCTCGACGTCGGCGCCGACCGCCGTACGCGTCGTGCCAGGGGTGCCACCACGCCGGAACCGGTCACGAAGGCCCACGCGTGCACTCCCTCCACCCCATCGACCCTGCTCAGCGCTGTGGAAGGATGCTAGACGGCGAGCGTGTCCACCCCGCCTCGAACCGCCGTAGGGAGCAGCAGTGAGCCAGCCTGGAGGCCAAGGACTGGTCGACCTCGTCGTGCTTGGCGGGGGCAGCGGAGGCTACGCCGCGGCGCTGCGGGCCAGCGAGCTCGGGCTGTCGGTCGTCATGGTGGAGCGCGACAAGGTCGGTGGCACCTGCCTGCACCGCGGCTGCATCCCCACCAAGGCCCTGCTGCACTCCGCGGAGACGGTCGACGTCATCAAGGACGCCGCCCAGTTCGGCGTCAACGGCACGTTCGAGTCCGTCGACATGGCCGCCGTCAACGCCTACAAGGGCAAGGTCGTCGAGGGGCTCTACAAGGGCCTGGCCGGGCTGATCAAGTCCCGTGGCATCGAGGTCGTCCAGGGCTCGGGCCGGCTGGTCTCCGCCACGGCCGTGGAGGTCGACGGCCGGCGCATCGAGGCGGGCCACGTCCTGCTGGCGACCGGCTCGGTGCCGAAGACGCTGCCCGGCCTCGAGCTCGACGGCGCGCGCGTCATCTCCTCCGACGAGGCCCTGGTCCTGGACCGCGTGCCGGCCTCCGCGGTCATCCTCGGCGCCGGCGCGATCGGCTGCGAGTTCGCCTCGGTGTGGGCGTCCTTCGGGTCGGAGGTGACCATCGTCGAGGCGCTGCCGCACCTGGTGCCGCTGGAGGAGGAGTCCTCCTCCAAGCTCCTCGAGCGCGCCTTCCGCAAGCGCGGGATCAAGCAGGAGCTCGGGGCCCGCTTCGCAGGCGTCGAGCAGACCGGCACCGGTGTGCGGGTCACCCTCGAGGGCGGCAAGACGATCGACGCCGAGCTGCTGCTCGTCGCGGTCGGGCGCGGCCCGGTCTCGGACGGCATCGGCTACGAGCAGGTCGGCGTGGAGATGGAGCGCGGCTACGTCAAGGTCGACGCCTACTGCCAGACGTCCGTGCCCACCATCAGCGCCGTCGGCGACCTCATCCCCACCCTTCAGCTCGCGCACGTCGGGTTCGCCGAGGGCATCCTCGTCGCGGAGCGGCTCGCGGGGCTGAACGTGACACCCGTCGACTACGACGGCGTCCCGCGCGTCACCTACTCGCACCCCGAGGTCGCCTCGGTCGGCCTGACGTCCAAGCAGGCCACCGACCGCGGGTACGACGTCGTCGAGGCGACGTACGACCTCGCCGGCAACGGCAAGGCCAAAATCCTCGGTACGGCGGGCGCCGTGAAGGTCATCGCCCAGAAGGACGGCCCGGTGCTGGGGGTCCACATGGTCGGTGACCGGGTCGGCGAGCTCATCGCCGAGGCGCAGCTGATCACCAACTGGGAGGCGCTGCCCGGCGAGGTCGCGCAGCTCATCCACCCGCACCCGACGATGTCCGAGGCCGTCGGCGAGGCCCACCTCGCGCTCGCCGGCAAGCCCCTCCACAGCCACTCCTAGAGAAAGAGCGCAGCGACCCCCATGGCCGTCTCCGTCACCATGCCGCGCCTCGGCGAGAGCGTCACCGAGGGCACCGTCACCCGCTGGCTGAAGAAGGAGGGCGAGCGGGTCGAGGTCGACGAGCCGCTGCTCGAGGTCTCCACCGACAAGGTCGACACCGAGATCCC
>DATLCV010000047.1:0-3253 GCA_035526225.1 Mycobacteriales bacterium | reverse complement strand
GTGAAGGGAATCGTGCTGGCCGGGGGGTCCGGCACGCGTCTCTACCCGGTGACCCGGGGCGTCTCCAAGCAGCTGGTGCCCGTCTACGACAAGCCGATGGTGCACTACCCCCTCGCCACGCTGATGCTCGCCGGGATCCGCGAGATCCTCGTCATCACCACCCCTGAGGACCAGCCCTCCTTCCAGCGACTGCTCGGGGACGGCTCCGACCTCGGCTGCGCGTTCACGTACGCCGTGCAGCCCCGTCCAGAGGGCCTGGCCCAGGCTTTCACGATCGGCGCGGACTTCGTCGGCAACGACAAGGTCGCCCTCGTGCTGGGCGACAACATCTTCTACGGCGAGGAGTTCGGCAAGCAGCTCGCCAAGCACAGCGACGTCGACGGTGCGACCGTGTTCGCTTACCACGTCTCCGATCCCGAGCGGTACGGCGTCGTGGAGTTCGATGACGCCGGCCGCGCGCTGTCGATCGAGGAGAAGCCGGCGCAGCCCCGGTCCTCCTTCGCTGTGGCCGGGCTGTACTTCTACGACAACGACGTCCTCGACATCGCCGCCGGCATCCGTCCCTCGGACCGCGGCGAGCTGGAGATCACGGCGGTCAACCAGCACTACCTCGACCAGGGCCGGCTGCGCGTAGAGGTCATGAGCCGCGGAACCGCCTGGCTCGACACCGGCACCTTCACCTCGATGATGCAGGCCGCGCAGTTCATCCAGGTCGTCGAGGAGCGGCAAGGACTCAAGATCGGCTGCCTGGAGGAGATCGCCTGGGAGCAGGGCTGGATCGACGACGACCAGCTGCGTGCCCTCGCCGCCCCCCTCGCCAAGTCCGGGTACGGCGAGTACCTCTTGCGCCTGCTCGGATGAGCCTGGCGCTACTGGTGACCGGCGCGGGCGGTCAGCTCGGCCAGGCCCTTCTCGGTCGCGCCCACCGTGCTGCTGACGTGGCCTTCGCCCGCGGGCTCGACCGGGCGGCGCTCGACCTCACCGACCCGTTCTCGGTGCGCGACGTCGTCGCGGAGTGGGTGCGCGTCGTGCGCTCGGACTCCTCCGCGCACCGGCTCGTCGTCGTCAACTGCGCGGCGTACACCGCGGTCGATGCGGCCGAGACCGAGGAGGACGCGGCCTACGCTGCGAACGCCGCCGGACCCGCCGTGCTCGCGACTGCCTGCGCTGAGCTCGACGTGCGACTGGTGCACGTCTCCACCGACTACGTCTTCGCCGGGGACGCCACCTCGCCCTACGAGGTCGAACACCCCACCGGGCCGCGGACTGCCTACGGGCGCACCAAGCTCGCGGGGGAGCAGGCCGTGCTCTCCTTGCACCCCAGCGGTTCTCAGGTCGTGCGCACTGCCTGGGTGTACGGCGGGGCCGGCGCCAACTTCGTCCGCACGATGGCGGCGCTGGAGCGGAGTCGCGACACGATCAGCGTCGTCGACGACCAGGTCGGCTCCCCCACCTGGACAGGCGACCTCGCTGACGGTCTGCTGGCGCTCTGCCGGTCCGACGCACCCGCCGGGACGTACCACGCGACCAACGCCGGCGCGGTGTCGTGGTGCGGCTTCGCCCGCGCAGTGTTCGAGGAGCTCGGCGCGGACCCCGCCCGGGTGCTGCCCACCGACACGGCCAGCTTTCCCCGGCCGGCCCCGCGGCCGGCGTACAGCGTGCTCTCGGGAAGCGCCTGGGTCGCAGCGGGTCTGCCGCCGCTGCGCGGCTGGCGCGAGGCCCTGACCGCAGCCTTCGCCGAGGAGGGCGACGCCCTCAGGAGCTGAGGGGAGGGTGGCCGAGGTCCTTGTCGCTCAAGGTCATCTCCTCACGAGGGACCGGCCAGGCAATGGCCAGGGTCGCGTCGAAGAGGTTGACGTTGACGTACTCCGCGTCCGCCGACCAGTGCGCGTCCACGAGGTAGCTGTAGACCGTGTTCGGCTCCAGCGTGCAGAAGGAGTTGCCCAGCCCCTTCGGCACGTAGATCGCGTCTCCGACGCCTAGCTCGAAGGTCTCCACCCGCCCGTAGGCGTCGCCCGGACGGAGGTCCACGATCGCGGAGAACACGCGTCCGTGCGCCGGGCTGATGAACTTGTTCCACGGCTCGGCGTGGATGCCCCGCGTGACCCCGCGGGCGGCGTTGAAGGACACGTTGTGCTGGACGATCGCGAGGTCGGGAACCCCTGCGCCGACGAGCTTCTCACGCTGCCAGCTCTCCTTGAACCAACCGCGGGAGTCGCCGTGCACGTCGAGCTCGACGCGCAGCAGACCGTCGATCGAGGTCGCCTCGACCCTCACCTGCTGTCCCTCACCTTCCGAGCTCCGCGTACTTCTTCTCCGTCGCGTCCTTATGAGGCCGCCACCAGTCCTCGTGGTTGCGGTACCAGGCGAACGTCGCCTCGAGCCCATCCCGGAAGGTGGTGTAGCGCGGCTCCCAGCCGAGTTCCGTGCGCAGCTTGGTCGCGTCGATCGCGTACCTCAGGTCGTGGCCCGGGCGGTCCGGCACGAGGTCGTACCCGTCCCGTGGTTGCCCCGCGATCTCCAGCAGCGTCTCGACCACGGTGCGGTTGTCGGTCTCGCCGTCGGCGCCGATCAGGTAGGTCTCTCCCGACCTTCCGCCGTCGAGCACCGTCCAGACCGCGGCGTTGTGGTCGTCGACGTGGATCCAGTCGCGGACGTTGCGGCCCTCGCCGTACAGCTTGGGGCGCTCGCCGTTCAGGATGTTCGTGATCTGCCGCGGGATGAACTTCTCCACGTGCTGGTACGGCCCGTAGTTGTTCGAGCAGTTCGTGATCGTCGCGTGGATGCCGAACGACCGCACCCACGCGCGCACCAGCAGGTCACTGCTCGCTTTCGTGGCGCTGTACGGCGACGAGGGGTTGTACGGCGTGCCCTCGGAGAACCGGACCGGGTCGTCGAGCTTGAGGTCGCCGTACACCTCGTCGGTGGACACGTGGTGCAGTCGCTTGCCGTGCCGGCGGACCGCCTCGAGCAGCGTGAAGGTCCCGACGACGTTGGTGCGCAGGAACGGGCTCGGGTCGGTGAGCGAGTTGTCGTTGTGCGACTCGGCAGCGAAGTGCACGACGAGGTCGGCTCCGCGGACCAGGTCGTCGACGAGGTCGCTGTCTGCGATGTCGCCCTTCACGAAGGCCACGTCGGCGCCGGTGAGGTTGGTGGCGTTCCCGGCGTAGGTGAGCGCGTCGACGACGGTGATCTCGACCTCGGGCCGGTTCGCGCGGGTCCAGTGGACGAAGTTCGCACCGATGAACCCGGC
>DATLCV010000029.1:0-12665 GCA_035526225.1 Mycobacteriales bacterium | reverse complement strand
GGCCGGCCTACGGCGGACACGGGCTTGTCGACGGGGGCGCCGGAGCCGTCGCGCTTGCCGACCGCCGGCGGCAGCTCGACCGGATCGCCGTTGGCCGCCGCGGCCCAGGGGTTGGTGCCGGCCCAGCCCAGCACCAGCAGCGCCTCGCCGGACAGCAGGCGCTGGCAGCGCACGCCACCCGTGGCCCGCCCCTTGCGGGGGTACTCGCTCAACGGCGTCACCTTGACCGAGCTCGCCACCCCGGCACCCGCCGTACGGCCCTCGGGGGGAAGGCCCCCGCAGGTGACGACGACAGGTTCTTCGAACAGCGTGTCGCCGGTCAGGGGGACGGCGCTGAAGCCGACCACGGAGGCGCCCGCGTCGAGCTTTATGCCGGCCATGCCCCCGGCGGCGCGGCCCTGCGGGCGGACCAGGCCGGCTGGGAAGCGCAGCAGGTCTCCCGTGCTGGCGAAGAAGACGAGCTCTTCCTCGCCGTCGACGAGCTCGACCGCTGCGACCACTGCGTCACCCGGCTTGAGGCTGATGACCTCGACGGTGTCGCTGCGTGCGGGCCACGCCTCCGGCGCCACCCGCTTCACGACACCCTGCCTCGTGGCGAGGGCGAGCCCGGGCCCGTCTTCCCGGATCGACGCGATGCCGACGACGCGCTCGCCCTTCTCCAGCGGCACGAACTCGCTCGCGCTCGCCCCGCCGCGCAGGCTGATCGCGCCGGTCGTCACCGTCGGCACCTCGGGCACGTTCAGCACGTCGACGCGTACGAGCCTGCCGCCGCTCGTCAGGACGCCGACGTGACCGCGGGTGGTCGTCCGGGCCGTTGCGACGATGACGTCGTGCCGGTGCCGCCGACCGCCGGGCTGCGTCTGGCCGTCGTGCACCGGGGTGCGGGCGAGCAGGCCGGTGGACGACAGCAGCACGTCGCAGGGCGCGTCGGCGACCTCCAGGTCGCTGGCCTTGCGCGTCACGAGGGCCTTCAGGTCGCCACCGACCAGGACGGTACGGCGGGCGGTGCCGTGCTCCTCGGCGACCTCGGCGAGCTCGTCGGCGATGACGCGGCGCAGCACAGCGGGGTCGTTGAGGATCTCGAGCAGTGCGGTGATCGTGGCCCGCAGCTCGGCGAGCTCGGCCTCGAGCTTCTCGACCTCCAGGCCGACGAGCCGGCGCAGCTGCATGTCGAGCACGTAGCCGGCTTGCACGTCGGTGAAGCCGAAGCGGTCGATGAGCGCCGCGCGCGCGAAGCTTGCATCGGGGGAGGAGCGGATGATCCGCACGACCTCGTCGATGTTGGCCAGCGCGAGCAGCAGGCCCTCGACGAGGTGGGCGCGCTCCTCCGCCTTGCGCAGCCGGTACCGGCTGCGACGGGTGACCACCTCAGTGCGGTGGCTGAGGAAGACCCGCAGCAGCTCCTTGAGTCCCAGCGTGCGCGGCTGGCCGTCGACGAGCGCGAGGTTGTTGATGCCGAAGGACTCCTCAAGAGGCGTCAGCCGGTACAGCTCCGCGAGCACCGCCTGCGGGTTGAATCCCGCCTTCACCTCGAACACCAGCTGGGTGCCCAGGCTGCGGTCGGTGAGGTCCTTGACGTCGGAGATGCCCTGCAGCTTCTTGCCGTTGACGAGCTCCTTGACCTTGGTGATGACGCGCTCGGTGCCGACGCCGTACGGCAGCTCGGTCACCGTGATCGCGCTCTTGCCGCGCGGGAGCGGGCCCACCTCGGCCGTCGCGCGCATCCGCACGACGCCGCGACCGGTCTCGTACGCCTGTCGCACCTCCTCCATGCCGAGCAGCTGCCCTCCCGTCGGCAGGTCAGGCCCCGGGACGTGCTGCATCAGCTCGTCGAGGTCGGCCTCGGGGTTCTCCAGCAGGTGCGTCGCCGCGTCGACGACCTCGATGAGGTTGTGCGGGATCATGTTGGTCGCCATGCCCACGGCGATGCCGGCCGTGCCGTTCACCAGCAGGTTCGGGTATGCCGCCGGCAGCACGCTCGGCTGCTGCTCTGAGCCGTCGTAGTTGGGCTCGAAGTCGACGGTCTCCTCGCCGAGCCCCTCCACCAGCGCCATGGCCGCAGGTGCCAGCCGGGCCTCGGTGTAGCGGGCCGCGGCCGGCGGGTCGTCGGGAGACCCGAAGTTGCCGTGGCCGTCGACCAGCGGCACCCGCATCGAGAACGGCTGGGCGAGCCGCACGAGGGCGTCGTAGATCGCTTGGTCCCCGTGCGGGTGCAGGCGCCCCATCGTGTCGCCGACGATGCGGGCGGACTTCACGTGGCCGCGGTCCGGTCGAAGGCCGGCGTCGTACATGGAGTAGAGGATCCGGCGGTGCACAGGCTTGAGGCCGTCGCGCGCGTCGGGCAGCGCGCGGGAGTAGATGACCGAGTAGGAGTACTCCAGGTAGCTCGACTCGATCTCGTCGACGACGACGGTGTCGATGATCGTTCCCTCGCCCTCGAAGGGCGGGATCTCCTTGTTGCCAGTGCTTCTCTTGCGCGAGGGCATCGTCGTCCTGTCTTCCGGAGCTAGGCGTCGAGCGCGGCGCGGTCCACCCGGCCGGCGCTGTTGATGATGAACTCGCGGCGGGGCGCGACGTCGTTGCCCATGAGCAGCTCGAGGGAGTGCTCGGCCTCCTCGACCTCGCCGAGGTTGATGCGCCGCAGGGTGCGGGTGGCGGGGTGCATGGTCGTCTCGGCCAGCTGGTCGGGGTCCATCTCGCCCAGGCCCTTGTACCGCTGGATCGGCTGCTTGATGCGCTTGCCACCGGCCTGCAGCTTCTTGACCAGCTGGTGCATCTGCTGCTCGCTGTACGTGTAGACCGGCTCACCGCCGCCGATCACCTCGACCCGGTGCAGCGGAGGTACGGCGGCGAACAGGCGGCCTGCCTCGATGACCGGGCGCATGTACCGCGCGAACAACGTGATGAGCAGGCAGCGGATGTGCGCCCCGTCGACGTCGGCGTCGGCCATGAGCACGACCTTGTGGTAGCGCATCTGGTCGAGCTCGAACGTGCGCCCCGACCCGGCGCCGACCACCTGGATGATGGAGGAGCACTCGGCGTTCGCGAGCATCTCGCCGACGCCGGCCTTCTGGACGTTGAGGATCTTCCCGCGCAGCGGCAGCATCGCCTGGAACTCGCTGTTGCGCGCGAGCTTGCCGGTGCCCAGCGCCGAGTCTCCCTCGACCAGCCACAGCTCGGTGCGCGAGACGTCGGTGGACCGGCAGTCCGCGAGCTTCGCGGGCAGGGTGGAGGACTCCAGCGCCGTCTTGCGCCGCGCGGCGTCCTTCGACGCCTTCGCGGCCTGCCGCGTCTTGGCTGCCGCGGCGACCTTGTCGAGCACGACCCGGGCCTGCGCCTTGCGCTTCTTGTTGTCGAGCAGCTCGGCCTTGAGCCCCTTGGCGACGACGTCCGCGACGATCCGGCTGACTCCCGGCGTACCGAGCTCGTCCTTGGTCTGCCCGAGGTACTGCGGCTCGGGCACCTTCACGGTGACGACGGCCGTGAGGCCCTCGAGCACGTCGTCCTTCACGACGTCGTCGTCCTTGACCTTCAGCACCTTGCTCGTGCGCAGCGCCTCGTTGACGGCCTTGAGGAGGGCGCGCTCGAAGCCGTTCTGGTGCGACCCGCCGTGCCCGGTGCGCACGACGTTGCAGAAGGACTGCACGACCGTGTCGTACGACGTGCCCCACCGCAGCGCGACGTCGACCTCGCACTCGCGCTCGAGGGTCTGGGTGATCATGTGGCCCTTGTCGTCCAGGACCGGGACCGTCTCCTTGTACCGCCCCGTTCCCTCGATGCGGATCGGGTCGCACACCGGCCGGTCCGGCGCCAGGTGCTCCACGAAGTCGCGGACCCCCCCGTCGTACCGGAACACCTCCTCCGGGTGCTCGGACCCGCGGACCGACAGCGCGAGTCCGGGCACGAGGAACGCGGTCTGCCGGAGGCGGTCGCGGACCGCGGTGATGTCGGCGACCGACCCCCTGGAGAACAGCGGCAGGTCGGGCCACCAGCGGATGCTGGTGCCGGTCTGCGTCTTCGGCGCCTTGCCGGCGACCGACAGCCCCTCGCGCGGCGTGAAGCGGGCCGCCGGTCCCTCGCCGTCGAAGACGCCGGCGACCCCGCGCTGGAAGCTCATGGTGTGCACGCGTCCGCCGCGGCGCACCGTCGCGTCGAGCCGCACCGACAGCGCGTTGACGACCGAGGCGCCGACGCCGTGCAGACCGCCGGAGGTCTTGTACCCGCCCCCGCCGAACTTGCCGCCCGCGTGCAGCTTGGTGAGCACCAGCTCCACGCCGGTCAGGCCGGTCTTGGCGTTCACGTCGACGGGGATGCCGCGGCCGTCGTCGTGCACCTCGATCGAGCCGTCGTCGTGCAGCACGACCTCGATGCGGCCGCAGTGCCCTGCCAGCGCCTCGTCGACAGCGTTGTCGACGATCTCGTAGACGAGGTGGGTGAGGCCCTTGGAGTCGGTCGAGCCGATGTACATCCCCGGTCGCTTGCGGACCGCCTCCAGGCCCTCGAGGACCGACAGGTCCTTGGCGGTGTAGGCGTTTCCCGAGGGCGTGGGCTCGGGGGTGGCGCTGGACACACGACTCCTTGATCAGCTCTTGCGGGGGAGCGCTCATCGTCCCACGGGGGTGGAGCGCCACAGCCTGCGACACGGCGCTGACAACATAGGTCGCATGGGATCCCTGCAGGCGCTGCCCAAGGCGCACCTGCACCTGCACCTGACCGGGGGAATGCGGCACGACACCCTCGTCGAGCTGGCCCAGGAGCAGGGTGTCTCCCTGCCGCACGGCCTGCTGGAGCCCGGGTCGGTCGACCTCGACGCCACCGGTCTGCGCGGCTGGCTGCGCTTCCAGCGCCTGTACGACCAGGCCCGCAACCTGCTGCGCGGCCCCGACGAGGTACGCCGGGTCGTCGCCGAGATCGTCGAGGACCAGGCCCGCGACGGGGTGGGCTGGCTGGAGCTGCAGGTCGACCCCTCGACGTACGCGCCTCGCCTCGGTGGCCTGCAGGCGGTGGTGGAGGTGGTGCTCGACGCCCTCGCCACGGCCGGCGCCGAGCACCGCGTCGGCACGGGCCTCGTCATCGCCGCGAACCGGACGCGCCACCCCGGCGACGCCGAGACCCACGCCCGCGTCGCACGCCGGTTCGCCGGCAGGGGAGTCGTCGGCTTCGGGCTGTCGAACGACGAGACGCGAGGCGACACCCGCGACTTCGAGAAGGCGTTCCGCCTCGCCCGCGACGCCGGCCTGATCGCCGTACCGCACGCGGGGGAGCTGCGCGGTGCGGGCTCGGTGCGGCTAGCCGTCGAGCGGCTCGGCGCGACCCGTCTCGGGCACGGCGTGCGCGCTGTCGAGGACCCGCGGGTGGTCGAGCTGCTCGCCGAGCGCCAGGTCGCCTGCGAGGTCAACCCGGTGTCCAATGCCCAGCTCCGAGTGCACCGCTCGGTGTCCGACTCGCCGTGGCGGACCCTGCGCGCGGCCGGCGTGCCGGTCGCGGTGGGCGCCGACGACCCGCTGGTCTTCCAGGCCGGCTTGCTCCAGAACTACGCCGTCCTGGGTGCCGACGACGCCGAGCTCGCCGACCTCGCGCGCTGCTCCGTGCTGGCCTCGACGGCGCCTCCCGCGGTCCGGGACCGCATGCTGGACGGCGTGGAGGCCTGGCTCGCGCGACCCTAACCGCGGCGTTATGACCACATCTGCTCATGTCCGGGAGCGGCGTGGGGTGTCACCATGGCCCGTCACCCCTCGCAGCACCCTTCCGAAGGACTCGTCGATGCGCAGCCGCTCCGCCCTTCTGCTCGCCGCCACGACCTCCGCAGCCACCCTGGCAGGCCTGTCCCTGACCGCCCCCGCTGATGCGACGCACGCCTGGGGCAGCTATCACTGGGCCCGTACGGCGAACCCGTTCACGCTCACCGTCGGGAACAACGTCACGAGCGGTTGGGACGCCGCGCTCGACACCAGCGTCACCGACTGGGGCGCCTCGAGCGTCATGAACCTGGTGGAGGGCACCGGGGGCACCACCGCACGCAAGTGCCGCGCCGTCGCCGGCACCGTCCAGGTGTGCAACGCGGCCTACGGCAGCAACGGCTGGCTCGGGCTCGCGACCATCACCATCACCGGCGGCACGCACATCACGTCGGGCACCGCGAAGATGAACGACTCCTACTTCAGCACCAGCAAGTACAACAACCCGAACGAGAAGCTGCACGTGATGTGCCAGGAGGTCGGGCACACCTTCGGGCTGGGCCACACCAGCGAGGACGGCTCCTCGCAGAACACCTGCATGGACTACTTCTCCAACACCGGGGCCAACGCAGGCTCGACGACGAGCACGCACCCCAACAGCCACGACTACGCGATGCTCGAAAGCGTCTACGCGCACCTCGACAGCACGTCGACGGTCGGCGCGACGACGGCGTCCACGCCGAGCGTCGGTGAGGACCGCGCGACCTGGGGCCGCGAGGTCCACCGCGCTGCCGACGGCAGCCACTCGCTGTTCGTCCGCGACCTCGGGCGCGGCAGCCTCGTCGTCACGCACGTGACGTGGGCCCTGGACCGGCAGGCTGCCGGTCGCGCCCGCCACGGGGAGTGAGCGCCACCCTGCTCTGATCAGCCCCTGCTGTGACAGATGGGGCCGGTGGTAGCGGTGTGACACGCTCGTGTGGCACGCTGTGACCGCGCACGTGTTCGACGCCCGACGAGGTTGCTGGGGAAGGCACACCTCGACCCGGGAGGAACCGTGATGGCTGCCACGCAGGGAGTGCTGTACGTCCACTCCAGCCCGCCTGCGCTGTGCCCGCACGTCGAGTGGGCGGTGGCGAGCGAGCTCGGCACGCGCGTGTCCCTGTCCTGGACCGCGCAGCCCGCCGACCCCACGGCGCTGCGGGCCGAGTGCACCTGGCGCGGCAAGCCCGGTACGGCGGGACGGCTCGCGGCCGCGCTGCGCGGGTGGGCGGTGCTTCGCTACGAGGTGACAGAGCACGCCAGTGCCGGGCACGACGGGGAGCGGTACGCCGTGACGCCCAGCCTCGGTGCCTTCCGGAGCGGGATCAGCGCGAACGGCGACCTGGTCGTGGGCGAGGACCGGCTCCGCCACCTGCTGGCGACCGCGCAGGGCCCTCAGCTCGCGCACGGCATCGACGCGCTGCTGGGCAGCGCCTGGGACGACGAGCTGGAGCCCTACCGGCTCGCCGGCGAGGGCGCCCCTGTCACCTTCCTCCACCAGGTCGTCTGACCCGCCCCTCCCTCCCGCTTGTCTACGCAGCTCGCCGCTCAGACGCCACGGACCCCGCTGTCGGGCGGTGTGTTGCGCAGACAAGCCGAAGGGGCGGGAGGATCGGGGGTGTGCGGGAGCCGGCGAAGGACCTGAGGTCGATCGCGTTCTGCCTCGAGCGTGCGCTGGAGCCGTCGTACCGGGTGAAGGCGTTCCGTACGGCCGCAGCCGCCGTCGACCAGGTCGGTCGGGGTGAGCTCGAGGCGCGGGCCGGCGCCGGCACGCTCGAGGAGCTCAAGGGCATCGGGAAGGTCACCGCCCTTGTCGTGACCGAGTCACTGGCCGGCGAGGAGCCGAACTACCTGCGGCGGGTGCAGACCCTGGGCACCCTCCCGGTCAGCGAGGGGGCGGCGGCTCTCCGGCAGGCGCTCAAGGGCGACTGCCACACGCACTCGGACTGGAGCGACGGCGGCTCGCCGATCGAGGAGATGGCGCGGGCGGCACGAGACCTCGGCCACGAGTGGGTGGTGCTCACCGACCACTCACCCCGGCTCACCGTCGCCCGCGGCCTGAGCCCGGACCGGCTCCGCGAGCAGCTGGAGGTGGTGCGGGCGCTCAACGACGTCTTCGAGCAGGAGGCGGCCGAGGGCGCGCCGCCGTTCCGGCTGCTGACCGGCATCGAGTGCGACATCAACGAGGACGGCTCGCTCGACCAGGAGCCGGAGCTGCTGGCACAGCTCGACCTCGTCGTCGCGAGCGTGCACAGCAAGCTGCGGATGCCGTCGGCCGACATGACGCCGCGGATGGTCGCTGCCGTGAGCAACCCGCACACCGACGTGCTCGGGCACTGCACCGGGCGCATGCGGACCAAGACCAAGAACCGCCCGGAGTCCGAGTTCGACGCGGAGATCGTCTTCGCCGCGTGCGCTCAGTTCGGCGTCGCGGTGGAGGTGAACAGCCGCCCGGAGCGCCTGGACCCGCCCAAGCGCCTGCTCCGGCTCGCGCTCGAGGCGGGCTGTGACGTGGCCATCGACACCGACGCGCACGCCCCCGGACAGCTGTCCTGGCAGGAGCTGGGGTGCGAGCGGGCCCACCTCACCGGCGTCACGGCCGATCGCGTCGTCAACACGCGGTCCGTCGAGGACCTTCTGGCGTGGACCGCTCAGCCGCCGGGCGGGGCGTAGAGCGTCCAGCTCCCGCTGCCGCCCGCGACGACGGGGTGCTGCGGCCCCCGCTCGCCCTTCTGCGTGAGCACGGGTGCCCGCTCGCGGCCGTACGAGACCATCTCGCCGATGGTTGCCCGTCGGGCGATGCCCTTGTTGTCCGCGAAGCCCTGGGAGAACCCGCGGTCCCAGACGAGACCGGACCAGTAGGACATCCTCCAGTCCGGGCTCTCGTACGACGTCTCCGTCGCCTTGCTGGAGCCGGTGAACAGCCGGTTGGAGGCGTGCAGGTCGAACGCTCCCGCCTCGCAGCCGGCGACGTCGAGCCAGCTGTACCCGCGGACCCTCCGCATCATCGACCGCACCTCGGTCTCGGGGACGAAGCGGTTGTCCGCCGCCCAGAGGTACGTGTGGCCGCTGGGGCACGGCCCGCGGCTCGCGATGCAGACGTGGCCGCTGAAGTGGAACAGCGAGAACGTGCGCGGCGTGCTGCGCTGCGCGAGCCACGCGAAGGCCGACCGGATCCCCTGAGCGCTCGCCTGGCCGTTCTTGACGATGAGGATGTGGTCGTCGCGCCACCCGGCTTGCAGCAGCGCCTTGCGGATCGCGACGACGTCCCCGGTCCCTCCCACGGTGGAGTGCGTGCTGCCCGCGTAGTCCGTGATCCCGATGAGGACGGCCCATCGCATCGACGGCGGCGCCCCGGCGCGCACAACGGCAGGGAGGCTGCGCGTGACCCTGCGCTTGTGGAAGGCCAGCGTGACCTGACCGCCGATCGGCGCGGACACGGTCCCGTCCGGGCAGCGCCCGACGAGCGGCGTGGCGGAGATCTGGGTGCCCCTGCTCACCGAGATGAGCATGGGTGCGCAGGCGACCGCCTCGGTCCTGGTGCCGTTCATGGTGCGCGTGATGGCCAGCGCGACCGGACCGCCCCTGTCCGTCGCGCTCACGGTGACCTTGTGCTCGTCCGCCTGGGCGGTGTCCGACGCCGTCGGCGCGCCGAACAGCCAGGCACCGCGCCCGGTGGTCTCGCCCATCGGCACCGCGTAGGAGACGGTGACGATGCGCTGCCGCGGGGTGGCACCGTGGCTCGGCAGCCCCGGCAGCAGCACGACCACCGCGAGGGCGACAACCCGGCGAACCCGCACACTTCCTCCCACGCTCTCAGAGAGGATCCCCCATGACGGCGGCACTTCAACGCAGCGCCGCCCGGTTTGTCTCATACGGCGACGGATGGGTGGGTCGCTTCTGCTTCTCGTACGGCGAGCACTACGACCCGGTGAACCTGTCCTTCGGGCGGATGCTGGCCTGCAACGAGTTCGAGCTCGAACCCGGAGCGGGCTTCGGACCGCACCGGCACGCGGGCGTCGACATCGTGACGACGGTCCTGTCGGGGACCCTCACCCACGTCACCGGCGAGGAGCAGGAGGTGCGGCCGACGGGCTCGTACTTGCTCCCGGCCGGACCCGGGGTCGAGCACGACGAGCGCAACGACACCGATGCGCCGGTCCGCTTCGTGCAGGCCTGGTTCCTCCCGGGTACGGCAGACCCGCGCCCCGTACCCCATGTGCTGGAAGCCGGGCAGACCGCGGGGGTGGCCGGCTCGTCGTTCGTGCTGGTGACCTACGGCCAGGTCGAGCTCGAGGGGACAGCTCTCGCCGTCGGCGACAGCGCGCGGCTCGACGAATCCGTGGAGCTCACCGGCGCCGGCACTTCCCAGGCGCTCGTCTGGCGGGTCTAGGTGCCGGGTGACGCCTCGCCGCCGCGCGGCGTCCTGCGCCACAGGAAGATGCCCGTCGCGAGCATCCACAGCCAGAACAGGGGCACGCCGATCATGCCGAGGCTGCTGAGGTCGCGGAGGGTCCCGTCCTCCAGGTAGCCCGGGCCACCGAGGACCGAACCAGCGACGAGGAGTGCGCCGCTCGCGAGGCCGACCCAGGGGATCCAGGCGGGGAAGGCACGCGAGCGCAGGGAGGACCAGGCGGCGCAGGCGACGGACACGCCGAGCGGCCCGAACACGCACAGCCACCCGATGGCTGCGGCAGTGTCGAGGGCGGCGACGAGGTCGTCCTGACCGCCCTGCTCCGCGAGGACCTGGGCCGTGCCCACGGACACGAGGCTGAGCAGCTCCATCGCGACGCTGACCGTCATCGCCCCGACCGCGAGGTCGGTGAGCGGTGTGGCCGCGGCTGCGGTCCGCAGGGACTGCCGAAGGCCAGTCATGATGAGTACCCGGCCGAGCAACACCACCGCGCACCACGTCGTGATGAGCAGCACGGCGCGCGGGTGGTCCTGATACAGCTTCAGGACCTCACTGCGGTTGGAGCCGGGGTCGGCGGGGCCGCTGTCACCCGCGGGGATGATCGCCACCCACTCCAGCAGGTAGAGCATCGCTCCACCGAGCACCCACCGGTTGCCGACCACCCCGGATCGCTCCACCCCTCACCTCTCCCCGTTGTGCGGGAAGGTAGCGAGCGGTCCCCCCACCGGCAAGATCAGGTGGCGCCGAGCTCGGGAGTGGAGGGCTTCACGCGCTCGTCCCGCAGGTGGTAGCGCTCGACGGCCTTCGTCGGCACGTCGGCCGGCACCTCGCCGCGACGGGCGAGCTCGGTGAGCACCGACACCGCGATCGACTCGGCGTCGATGTGGAAGTGCCGCCGCAGCGCGGCGCGGGTGTCGGAGCGACCGAAGCCGTCGGTGCCCAGCGAGGTGTAGTCGGAGGGGACCCACCGGCTGACCTGATCGGGCACGGCACGCATCCAGTCGCTCACCGCGACGACAGGACCGCTCGTCGCGAGCAGCTGCTCCTTGACGAACGGCGTCCGTGCCGGCTCATCCGGGTGCAGCAGGGCGTGCTCCTCGCACGCCAGCGCGTCGCGTCGCAGCTCGTTCCAGCTCGTGACGGACCAGACGTCGGCGTCGACTCCCCAGTCGGTCTTGAGCAGCTCCTGCGCCTGCAGCGCGAGGCGAACCGTGATGCCGCTCGCGAGCACCTGTGCCTGCGGGGAGGCGGACTTGCTCAGCCGGTACATGCCGCGCAGCACGCCTTCGCGCAGCTGCGGGATGTCGGGGATGGCGGGCTGCGGATAGGGCTCGTTGTAGACCGTCAGGTAGTAGAGGACGTCTTCCTGCGTCTCGCCGTACATGCGCCGCAGGCCGTCCTCGACGACGAAGCCGAGCTCGTAGGCGTACGCCGGGTCGTAGGAGACGACCGCGGGGTTGGTCGAGGCGAGCAGCAGGGAGTGGCCGTCCTGGTGCTGCAGGCCCTCGCCGTTCAGCGTGGTGCGGCCGGCCGTGGCGCCGAGCAGGAAGCCGCGGCCGAGCTGGTCGGCCATCTGCCAGACCTGGTCGGCGGTCCGCTGGAAGCCGAACATCGAGTAGAAGATGTAGATCGGGATCATCGGCTCGCCGTGCGTGGCGTACGACGTGCCCGCCGCGATCGTGGAGGCCATCGAGCCGGCCTCGGTGATTCCCTCGTGCAGGATCTGGCCCTGCACGGACTCCTTGTAGGACAGCAGGAGCTCGCGGTCGACGGCGTCGTACCGCTGGCCGTGCGGGCTGTAGATCTTGGCCGTCGGGAACATCGCGTCCATGCCGAAGGTCCGCGCCTCGTCGGGGATCACCGGCACGAAGCGGTCGCCGATGCCCTTGTCCTTCATGAGGTCCTTGAGCAGGCGGACGAAGGCCATCGTCGTGGCCACCGGCTGCTTGCCCGAGCCGGCCTTCATCTCGTCGTACACGCTGCTCGACGGCAGCGTCAGCGCCTTGGGCCGCACCACCCGGCGCGGGATCGAGCCGCCGAGCGCCTCCCGCCGCTCCCGCATGTACTCGATCTCGGCGCTGTGCGGTCCAGGGTGGAAGTACGGCGGCAGGCCGCTGTCGAGGGCCTTGTCGCTGATGTCGATGTGCAGCCGGTCGCGCAGCTCCTTGAGCTCCTCGACGGTAAGCTTCTTCATCTGGTGGGTGGAGTTGCGGCCCTCGAAGTCCTTGCCGAGGGTCCAGCCCTTGATCGTGTGGGCGAGGATCACGGTCGGTTGGCCGACGTGCGCGACCGCGTGGTGGAAGGCCGTGTAGACCTTGCGGTAGTCGTGACCGCCACGGGGCAGGTTGCGGATCTGGTCGTCGGTGAGGTGCTCGACCATCTTGCGCAGCCGCGGGTCGCCGCCGAAGAACTTCTCGCGGGTGTAGGCGCCGGGCTCGGTGGAGTAGGTCTGGAACTGCCCGTCCGGGGTGGTGTTCATCTGGTTGACGAGCACGCCGTCGACGTCGCGGGCGAGCAGGTCGTCCCACTCCCGG
>DATLCV010000016.1:0-34729 GCA_035526225.1 Mycobacteriales bacterium | reverse complement strand
CGCGAAGCGCTGCAGCTCGGCCACAACTACATCGGCACCGAGCACATCCTGCTCGGCCTGATCCGCGAGGGCGAGGGCGTCGCCGCCCAGGTGCTCGTGAAGCTGGGCGCCGATCTCAACCGCGTCCGCCAGCAGGTCATCCAGCTGCTCTCGGGCTACCAGGGCAAGGAGCCCACCGCTGCGGGCGGTCCGGCCGAGGGCACCCCGTCGACATCGCTCGTCCTCGACCAGTTCGGCCGCAACCTCACGCAGGCCGCCCGCGAGGGCAAGCTCGACCCGGTCATCGGGCGCGAGAAGGAGATCGAGCGGGTCATGCAGGTCCTGTCCCGCCGGACCAAGAACAACCCGGTCCTGATCGGGGAGCCCGGCGTCGGCAAGACCGCCGTCGTCGAGGGGCTGGCGCAGGCCATCGTCAAGGGCGAGGTGCCCGAGACGCTGAAGGACAAGCAGCTCTACACCCTCGACCTGGGCGCGCTGGTGGCCGGCAGCCGCTACCGCGGTGACTTCGAGGAGCGGCTGAAGAAGGTCCTCAAGGAGATCCGCACCCGCGGCGACATCATCCTGTTCATCGACGAGCTGCACACCCTCGTCGGCGCGGGGGCCGCCGAGGGCGCGATCGACGCCGCCAGCATCCTCAAGCCGATGCTGGCCCGCGGCGAGCTGCAGACGATCGGGGCGACGACGCTCGACGAGTACCGCAAGCACCTGGAGAAGGACGCCGCGCTGGAGCGTCGCTTCCAGCCGATCCAGGTCGGCGAGCCGTCGCTCGCGCACACCATCGAGATCCTCAAGGGCCTGCGCGACCGCTACGAAGCGCACCACCGCATCTCCATCACCGACGCGGCGCTGGTCGCGGCGGCCACGCTGGCCGACCGCTACATCAGCGACCGCTTCCTGCCCGACAAGGCGATCGACCTCATCGACGAGGCCGGCTCCCGGATGCGCATCCGCCGGATGACCGCGCCGCCGGACCTGCGCGAGTTCGACGAGAAGATCGCCAACGTGCGCCGGGAGAAGGAGAGCGCGATCGACGCGCAGGACTTCGAGAAGGCCGCGTCGCTGCGCGACAAGGAGAAGACCCTCCTGGGCGAGAAGGCGCAGCGCGAGAAGGAGTGGAAGGCCGGCGACATGGATGTCGTGGCCGAGGTCGACGACGAGCAGATCGCCGAGGTCCTGGCGATCTGGACCGGCATCCCGGTCTTCAAGCTGACCGAGGAGGAGACCTCCCGCCTGCTGCGCATGGAGGACGAGCTCCACCGCCGCGTCATCGGCCAGGAGCAGGCCATCAAGGCCGTCAGCCAGGCCATCCGCCGTACCAGGGCCGGCCTGAAGGACCCGAAGCGGCCCGGCGGCTCGTTCATCTTCGCGGGGCCGAGCGGCGTCGGGAAGACCGAGCTGGCGAAGACCCTGGCAGAGTTCTTGTTCGGCGACGAGGACAGCCTGATCACGCTCGACATGAGCGAGTTCATGGAGAAGCACACGGTCAGCCGGCTCGTCGGCTCGCCTCCCGGTTACGTCGGGTACGACGAGGGCGGCCAGCTCACCGAGAAGGTGCGCCGCAAGCCCTTCAGCGTCGTGCTCTTCGACGAGGTCGAGAAGGCCCACCCCGACGTGTTCAACACGCTGCTGCAGATCCTCGAGGACGGTCGACTGACCGACTCGCAGGGTCGGGTCGTGGACTTCAAGAACACCGTGCTGATCATGACGTCCAACCTCGGCACCCGCGACATCGGCAAGGGCTTCAACCTGGGCTTCCAGAAGGACAACGACACCCAGGGCGCCTACGAGCGGATGAAGAACAAGGTGCAGGAGGAGCTCAAGCAGCACTTCCGGCCGGAGTTCCTCAACCGCATCGACGACATCGTCGTCTTCCACCAGCTCACGCAGGAGGAGATCGTCACGATCGTCGACCTCATGCTCAACCGGGTCGACGCGCAGCTGCGCAACAAGGACATGGGCCTGGAGGTCACGAGCGCTGCCAAGATGCTGCTCGCGACGAAGGGGTACGACCCCGTCCTCGGAGCGCGGCCGCTGCGGCGCACCATCCAGCGCGAGATCGAGGACAGCCTGTCGGAGCAGATCCTGTTCGGCACGCTGAAGCCCGGCGAGATCGTGGTGGTCGACGTCGAGGGCGAGGGCGCGGAGCAGGCGTTCACCTTCCGCGGGGAGCCCAAGCCGGTCACCGTCCCCGACGCGCCGCCGACCGAGCTCGCCGGCTCGGCCGAGTCCGAGTCCTAGGCAGGTCCTCAGGGCGATGGAGCCCGGCACGCCGCACGGCGTGCCGGGCTCCTCCCTTTCGTCCCCGGGAGTCCGAGGGTCGACCGGGTGCGGCAGGGGAATGCTGCAAACATGACAGAGCTCGAGGAGCAGCCTCCCGTCCCGCACCAGGTGTGCCGCGTCCTTCTCGTGGAGGACGAGCCCGCTGTGCGCGAGGGCATCGCCGTCCTCCTCGAGATCGAGCCCGACCTCGCGCTCGTCGGCTCGGCGGCCTCCGCCGAGGAGGCCTTGCTGCTGGTCCCCGAGCTGGAGCCCGACCTCGTCCTGCTGGACAACCGGTTGGAAGGCGTCCTGACGGGCGTCGAGGCGGCTCCGGCCTTCAAGCAGCTGGCACCCGCAGCAACCGTGCTGCTGTGCACCGCGGCGACCGAGCAGGAGGTCGAGGGCCACCCCGGCGTCGACGGCTACCTGTGCAAGGACGACCTCGTCTCGCTGCCCGACGCGGTGCGTCAGGCACGCGGCAAGGCGTAGCGCCCGTCCGGCAGCGGGTCGACGAGGCCGTCGGCGACGAGGCCGTCGAGGGCGCGCGCCCGCTGCACGGGCTCGTCCCAGGCCGATGCGAGGACCGTGGCATCGACCGGCCCGGCGGTGTCGCGGAGCACGCTCAGGAGCCGCCCGCGCACCTGGCGGTCGGTGCCGGCGTAGGCCTGCGGCCGCCTCACCGGCGTCGTCAGGGCCGGTGAGCCGGCAGCCCTCCAGCAGCAGGCGTCGCGCACCGGGCAGACCCCGCACCGGGGAGCCCGAGCGGTGCACACCAGCGCACCGAGCTCCATGAACGCGATCGAGGCAGTGGCCGCCTCCTCGTCCCCTGCCGGGAGCAGGGAGGCGACGAGGTCGAGGTCGCGCCTGGTCACGGGGGCGTCCGCGACGCCCTCCACGACGCGGGCCACCACGCGGCGGACGTTGGTGTCGACGACCGGGTGCCGCTGGCCGAGCGCGAAGGCCGCCACTGCCCGCGCCGTGTAGTCCCCGACGCCTGGCAGCGTGAGGAGCTCGGGGACCGTGGTGGGCAGCTGCCCGCCGTACCGGCTGACGCACGCCTTGCTCGCCTCGTGCAGGCGCAACGCCCGTCTGGGGTACCCGAGCCGGCCCCACATCCGCACCGCCTCGCCGGGCGAGTCGGCGGCGAGCGCCGCGGGAGTGGGCCAGCGGGCCAACCAGGCCTCGTACGCCGGCACGACCCGCGCGACCGGGGTCTGCTGCAGCATCACCTCGCTGACGAGCACGGCGTACGGCGAGGTGCCCGGGCGGCGCCACGGCAGGTCACGGGCGGCGCCTGAGTACCAGCGCGTGAGGTCGGTGACCCAGTGCGGTTCGGGCATGGCACTGCGATCCTGGCACGTACGGCCCCTAGGGTCGGGGTGATGGTGCTGCACCCGGTCGGACCGCTGCCGGCGTCGACGTACTGGCGTCGGCGCCTCGTGCTGCTGGCGGGCATCGTCGTCCTGCTCCTGCTGGTGAAGTCCTGCGCCGGGGACGACCCGACGCCACGCCCCCGCGACAGCGGCTCGCCCGCGCCATCGGTGACCGCGACGACCGGCCCCAGCCCCCGGCCCTCCCCGACGCGTGCGGCGGGTCCGGTCACCTGCGGCGACCGGGCGCTGGGCCTCACGGCGGCGGCGGTCCCCTCGACGGCTCCGGCCGGCAGCAGCGTCCGGTTCACCGTGACGGTGACCAACACGAGCAAGGCCGCCTGTCGCCGGGACCTCGGCGGCGGCGCCCTGGAGGTGCTGGTCTACAGCGGCACGGACCGGATCTGGTCCAGCGACGACTGCGGCACCGACACCTCGGTCTCGGTGCAGCGCCTGCAGCCTGGCGGAAGCCTGGAGTCGACCGTGTCGTGGTCGGGGAAGCGGTCGGCACGTGGCTGCCCGGCCAGCCACCCGGAGGCCCGTCCCGGCACCTACACAGTGCGCGCCCGCATCGGCACGCTGCGCTCGGCCTCGAACGTGTTCCGCCTGACCGGCTGAGCAGGCTCAAGCACCAGGCAAAAGGGGACGACACAAGCCCCTACAGGCCCCTACCAGCGCGGGCCTCGGGACAGAGGTCGTGACGTGGGTGGAGAGGGGGCGCGCGGCGCGCTGCCCGAGGACGTCACGCGCTCGCTGCGCGAGGCGTTCGGCACCGAGGTCGCGCTCAGGCTCCCGCCCCTGCGCAGTGCCGATCCGCAGGCCGTGCTCCATGCTGCACACGCCCTCGCCAGCAGTGCCTGGGTCGTGGGGGAGCGCGAGGTGAGCCTTCTCGCCCGTGCGGTCGAGGACCAGCTGCTCGAGGGCGTGGAGGCCACCGACCTGCCCGCCCTCGTGGCCGCGCTGGAGGGCCTCGCTCCGTGACCGCCCCCGTCACCACCGACCTCACCCGGATCGTCGTCGTCGACGACTCGCCGGTGCAGCGCCGCTTCCTGCGTGCCGCGGTCGAGGCCGCGGCCGACCTGACCGTCGTGGGCGAGGCGCGCAACGGCAAGGAGGCCGTCGCCCTCGTCGCCCGGCTCCGCCCGGCCGCAGTGCTCATGGACCTGGACCTGCCCGTGATGAGCGGCATCGAGGCGATCGAGCGGATCATGGCCGCGAGCCCGACGCCGATCCTCGTCTACAGCGCGCACGTGGGCGGCGTGGAGAGCGCCAACGCGCTCGAGGCCCTCGCCGCCGGTGCGGTCGACGTCCTGGCCAAGCCAGGTCCGCAGGACACGACCTCGCTCGACGACTACGCCGACCAGGTGCGCAAGCGGCTGCGCGTGGCCGCCCGCGTCCGGGTCATCACCCACCCTCGGGGCAAGCTCCGCTCCCGCGGGATCCCGGTGTCCGCTCTGCCGCAGGTCGGCGGCGATCTCGCGGCGCGGCCGTTCGCGGTCGACGAGGCCGAGGTGCGCAAGGGCGTCAAGCTCATCGCGATCGGCGCCTCCACCGGTGGCCCGCAGGCCCTGCACACCGTGCTCAAGGCCTTCCCGGCCGACCTGGAACAAGCCGTGCTGGTCGTGCAGCACATGGCCGAGGGCTTCATCCCCGGCCTCGTGGCGTGGCTCGACCAGCTCGTCCCGCTCCCCGTCGTCCAGGGAGCCAGCGGGCAGCGCCTCATGCCCGGTGTGATCACCATCGCGCCGAGCGGCAGCAACCTGCTCGTCCAGGACGACCGGCTCCGGGTGCTGTGCGTGCCGCCGGAGCCGACCCAGTTCCACGTGCCCGGCATCGACCAGTGCTTCGCGAGCATCGCGGACGCCCTCGGTCCGGACGCGATCGGTGTGCTGCTCACCGGCATGGGTCGCGACGGTGCCGCGGGCCTGAAGGCCATGCGCGACCGGGGCGCGGCCACCTTGGGCCAGGACGAGGCGACCAGCACCGTGTACGGCATGCCGGCGGCTGCGCTCGCCCTCGACGCCGTCGACCGCCAGGTGGCCGTCGACGAGGTCACGCCAGTGCTGCTGGGCCTGCTGGGGCGGACATGAAGGTCACGCTCACCGGCGAGCAGTTCGACGCCCTGCGCCGACTGCTGTCGGACGTCGCCGGGCTGGTCTTCGACGAGACCCGCCGCGAGTCCATGTCCTACTCGATCGCCGAGCGCCTCAGGGAGACCGGTGCACGGGACGTCTCGGCGTACCTGACCTCGCTGCAGGACCCGGCGGAGCGACAGCGCCTCGTCGACGAGGTGACCATCCAGGAGACCCACTTCTTCCGGAACCCGCCGCAGGTGCGCGCGCTGCGCCAGCACGTGCTGCCGGAGCTGCTGCGGCACGCCGAGGCCAACGGCCGCCGACTGCGGATCTGGAGCGCCGGCTGCTCGACCGGCGAGGAGCCGTACAGCATCGCGATGAGCCTTCGCGAGCTGTTGCCGGCGGGGGACGGCTGGGACGTCAAGGTGCTCGCCACCGACGTCTCGCAGCGTGCGCTCGGCGCCGCCCGCGCCGCCCGCTACGGCGCTCGTGCCGTCATGAACGCCAGCCCTGAGGAGCTCGCCCGCTTCTTCACCGTCCAGGACGACGGCAGCTACCTCGTGCGGCAGGAGGTGCGGGACCTCGTCGAGTTCCGGCACCACAACCTCGTCACGGAGCCGGTGCCCTTCCCGTCCAACGAGCGCATCGACCTCGTGCTGTGCCGCAACGTCACCATCTACTTCTCCCGTGAGACCACCCGCGAGCTGATGAAGCGCCTGCACATGTGCCTGCGCGACGGCGGCTACCTGTTCCTGGGGCACTCGGAGACGCTCTGGCAGGTGAGCGAGGACTTCCGCCTCGTCTCGCTCGGCACCGGGGAGTCCGCGGCGTTCGTCTACCGGCGCCTCGACGGGCACAGCGAGGAGCGGCGCGCAGTGCTGCCGGACCGCCGCACCGCTGAGGAGCCCAAGCCCGCGGAGCGCAGGCTGCGCCCGCGGCGGGCGGAGAAGACCGCGAAGGCGCCATCCGCTCCTCAGGCCGCTCCTGCTCTGCCCTCCGCGGACGACCTCGTCGTCCGCACCCGCGCCGCCCTCGCCAAGGGGCGGTACGACGAGGCGTCGAGCCTCGCAGAGGAGGCCGTGGCGGTGGAGCCGCTGCGCGGTGAGGCGTTCTACCTGCGCGGCCTCGCGCTGGTCGACCTTGGTGACGACGACCGCGCCCTCGTCGAGCTGCGCAAGGCCGTCTACCTCGAGCCGCAGATGGGCTTCGCGCACTTCCTGCTGGCGGGTGTGCTGGACCGGCTCGGCGACCGCGCCGCGTCGGCCCGCGAGTACGCCGCGGCCGCGGACACCCTGGGCATGGCCCCCGGTGATGCCACGGCCGAGGAGCTCGGTGGGCGTAGCGTGCGGGAGCTGGCTCAGCTGTGCCGGCAGCTCGAGCGCCGGTACACCGGCGAGAAGGTCGAGGGCGTCGGATGAGCGCACCCCTGGCCCAGGCCCTGCGAGGAGACACGACGATGACGCAGCTGGTGACCTTCGTGCTCGGCGAGCGGGAGTACGCCACGCCGCTGTCGGTCATCCGCGAGGTGGTGCGCCTCGAGGGGCTCGCCGACCTGCCCGGCATGACCCCGCCACTCGCCGGTGTGCTCGACCTGCGTGGCACCGCGCTGCCCGTCCTGGACCTGCGGTCTGCCGCGGGCAAGGAGGGCCGCGGCGACGTGCTCGTCATGGACGGCGAGGACACCCCCGTGGGCATCGCCGTCGACCGGGTCACCGCCGTGGTGGGTGCCGACGAGCTCGGTGAGGGCGGTGCCGCGGGGGTTGAGCTCCCGGCGTACGTGCAGCAGGTCCTGCGCGGCGTGTCCGGCCCCGTCTTCTTGGTGGACCTCTCGGCCATGGTCGACGCCGCGAGAGCGCACGCGGGCTAGCCGCTCGCCTCCCCGAGTTGTCAGGCCCAAGGCGAGCGGGCAGTCGACGAAGACCTGACAGCTGTCGAGTTCGGTGCCCGTCGTCACCTGTGTCAGGCCGTGGACGAGTTGGGGATCGCTGAGCGCCTGACAACTGGTCCTGTGGATCGCCGCTCTGGCCAGCAGGTACGGCGGGATGCTCCCGCGATGCGCCTGCGCCCCCTCCCTGACCAGCCGGACGTCTTCACCCGCCGGCAGCTCCTGGACGTCGGGCTGACCCCTGGGAAGCTGGCCGCGCAGGTCGCGGCTCGCCGGTGGCAGGCACCGACGTCCACGGTGTACGTGCTTCACAACGGCCCGTTGACGCAGCGGCAGCAGTGGTGGGTGGCGGCCCTGGCGGTCGGGCCGCTGGCTGGCAGGACGGCACTGGCCGCATGGGGGATCACCGGCTGGTCCTCGGAGGCAGTGGAGGTGCTCGTACGTCGAGGAGCCACCCCCGAGCTCCCGACAGGCCTGGTGCTGAAGGTGCACGAGTCCCGGCGCTTCCTCCCCGCGCACGTCCATCCCGTGCGAGAGCCGCGGCGGACGCCCGTCGAGCGATCCGCGATCGACGCTGCGACGTGGACGCGCGACGCGCGACAGGCGTGCGGTCTGCTCGCGGCCGTCGTGCAGCAGAAGAAGTCGGTCGCGCCGAGGCTCATCGCCGAGCTCTCCGCTGCCGGTCGGATCAGGCACGTACGGCTGATGAGGACCGTGCTTCACGACATCGGAGGCGGCGCGCAGGCCCTGACGGAGGTCGATCTGGGCCGCCTGTGCGACCGCTATGGATTGGTGCTGCAGGAGCGGCAGGTGGTGCGCGTGGACGGCGCCGGGCGGCGTCGCTACGTCGACGCCCGCGTGAGCGCTCCGGGTGGCCCATCGGTGCTGGTGGAGGTGGACGGGGCGCTGCACCTTCTGGTCTCGACGTACTGGGCCGACATGCAGCGGCTGAACGAGATCGTGATCAGCGGTGAGCGCGTGCTGCGGTTCCCAAGCTCTGCGCTCTACCTCGACGAGCTGACCGTCGGGAACCAGCTCCGGCGCGCCTGCGGCCTCGACCCGCTCCGACTCGCCGCCTGACCTTGCGCCCAGTTGTCAGGCCGTCAGCGAGTCGGAACTCGCTCACGAGCTGACAGCTGTCGCTCCCACGCAGCCCTCTGCGTGTTGTCAGGCCGTGGATGAGCCGGGACTCGCTCCTGGCCTGACAACTCGTGGAGGACGACGCGCTAGACGTACCGCTCGAGGATGCTGGACTCCGCCAGGCGGGACAGGCCCTCACGGACCGAGCGGGCGCGGGTCTCGCCGACGCCCTCGACGGCTTGCAGGTCGTCGATGCCCGCGGCGAGCAGCTTCTGGAGCCCGCCGAAGTGCTCGATGAGGCGGTCGACCACGAGGTTCGGCAGCCGCGGCACCTTGGCCAGCAGCCGGTAGCCGCGCGGGCTCACGGCCTGGTCGAGCTGGTCGACGCTGAGGCTGTAGCCGAGCGCGCGCGCGATGGGCGTGAGGTCGAGCAGGTCCGACGGCGAGAGCGCGTCGAGGTCGGTGAGCGCGTCCTCGAGCTTGCGGGCCTTGCGCCCGACGCCGGGCGGCAGGTAGTCGCGCACGATCAGCTCGCGCTCGGTCTCGACGCCGGCCATCAGCTCGTTGAGCTGCAGGATGAGCAGCCGGCCGTCGGTGCCCAGCTCGACGACGTAGCCCTCGATCTCGGTGGAGATCCGCCGCACCATCTCCAGCCGCTGGCTCACCGCGATCGCGTCGCGCACCGTGACGAGGTCCTCGATCTCCAGCGCCGACAGGGTGCCGGACACCTCGTCGAGCCGGAGCTTGTACCGCTCCAGCGTCGCGAGGGCCTGGTTGGCGCGGCTCAGGATCGAGGAGGTGTCGTCGAGGACGTAGCGGCGGCTGTCGATGTACAGCGCGATGATCCGCATCGACTGGCTCACGCTGATGATCGGGTGGCCGGTCTGCTTCGCGACGCGCTCGGCGGTGCGGTGCCGGGTGCCGGTCTCCGTCGTCTCGATCTTCGAGTCGGGCACGAGCTGCACGCCGGCCTTGACGATCTTCGACAGGTCGCTGGTGAGCACGACCGCGCCGTCCATCTTCGACAGCTCGCGCAGTCGCGTCGCGGAGAAGTCCACGTCGAGGTCGAAGCCGCCGGTGCACAGCGAGTCGACGAGCCGGTCGTGCCCGAGCACGATGAGCGCTCCGGTGTTGCCGCGCAGGATGCGCTCGAGGCCGTCCCGCAGCTCGGTGCCGGGGGCGACCTGCGTCAGCGTGGTGCGCAGCAGGTCATCCGTGCTCGCCACGCGCGCTCCTCGTCCCGGGGTCGTCCGAAGTCTAGAGACGCACGGCGGCGCGGTCGCGTTCCGCCAAGATCACGTCTCGGTCACGGGCGAGGCACCGTACGGCGGGCTCGCCCCGCCAGCGACCGCACCGCCCGCAGCGCGGCGTCCACGTCAGGGACCTCCATGACCTGCATGCCGTCAGGTGCCGCGCCGCTGCCGAGCGGCACCACGGCGCAGGTGAAGCCCAGGCGGGCGGCCTCCGCGAGGCGGCGCGGCACCCCGAGCACTGGTCGGATCTCGCCGGACAGGCCGACCTCGCCGATGGCGACCAGGCCGCCCGGGACGGGGTGCTCGCGGATGGCGCTCTGCAGGGCGAGCAGCAGGGCCAGGTCGGCGGCCGGGTCGCTCACGTCGACGCCGCCGACGGTGGCGGTGTGCACGTCCTTCTTGCCCAGGTCCTTGGCACCGGCACGCTTCTCGGCGACGGCCAGCACCATGGCCACCCGGCCGGACTCCAGGCCGGACACCGCGCGTCGCGGGCTGTTCTCCTTGCTCGGGTCGGTCACCAGCGCCTGCACCTCGGCGAGCAGCGGCCGCCGGCCCTCCAGGGTGACGGTGACGCAGGTGCCCGGGACGGGCGCGTCGCCACGGGACAGGAACAGCCCGCTCGGGTCCGCGAGCCCCTCGATCCCGGTCTCGGTCATCTGGAAGCAGCCGATCTCGTCGGCTGCGCCGTACCGGTTCTTGACGGCCCGGAGCAGCCGCAGCGTGCTGTGGCGGTCCCCCTCGAAGTGGAGCACGACGTCGACGAGGTGCTCGAGCAGCCGGGGTCCGGCGATGCTCCCGTCCTTGGTGACGTGACCGACGAGGACGGTGGCGATGCCGCGGTCCTTGGCCACAGCGATGAGGGCGGCCGCGACGGCGCGCACCTGCGTGACGCCGCCGGCGGTGCCGTCGACGTCGGTGGCGGCGATGGTCTGGACGCTGTCGACGATGAGCAGGGCGGGCTGCACGGCGTCGACGTGGGCCAGCACGGCTGACAGGTCGGTCTCGGCGGCGACCCACAGGCCCTCGGTGAGCGCACCTGTGCGCCCGGCTCGCAAGCGCACCTGCGCAGCAGACTCCTCACCGGTGACGTACAGGACCGGGGAGCCGGGTCCCGCGCACCGCGCGGCCAGGGCCAGGGACAGGGTCGACTTGCCGGCGCCCGGCTCGCCGGCGAGCAGCACGACGGCGCCCGGCACGAGGCCGCCCCCGAGCACGCGGTCGAGCTCGGCCTCGCCCGTGGGCCGGGACTGCGCTTGCGCGGCGTCGACGTGGGTGATGAGCAGCGCGGGCGAGGACACGGGGCCTGCGACGGCGCGCACGCGGGCGGGCCCGGCCTCGGCGATCGTGCCCCAGGCCTGGCACTCCGGGCACTGGCCGACCCACTTGGCGACGGCGGTGCCGCACTCCGAGCAGCGGTGCGACGCCCGCTCCCGGGCAGCGGTCCTAGTCATGCGCGACGGGGTCCGGGAAGGCCATGGACCGGACGCTAGCGGCCGCCCCTGTCAGACCGGGGCAGCCGCGCGGGGACTACTCGGCCTCGTAGGGGTCCTGCGCCTCTTCACGGTCGTCCAGGCCCTGGTCGCCTGCGTGCACGGGGACCTGCAGCGTGACGCGGCCCGCGTGCGCGAACTCGAGCGTCACGGTGACGTACGTGGCCGGCGGGAGGCCGCGGTTGAGGCCGGTCAGCGCCAGCGCCCAGCTCTGGGGCGCCGCACCCTTGGCGGGGAGGGCCACCTCGGTGGTCGGGCTGCCGTCGACGAGCAGGGTCACCGCACCGGCGACGTCGCTGGCCGCGCCGACGAGCGCGTCCGCGGAGGGGCCGTTGTTGACGAGCCCGCCGACGACGAGCGCCGTGGCCCCCGCCTCGAGGACCTGCCCGGACGAGGGCGGCGCCACGTGCAGGTGCCGGATGGCGATGCCGCTGCGGCCGCCGACGCTCGCGGCGGCACCGTCCTCGCGACCGACCTCCTGGTAGGTGCGCGCCTCGAGGCCGGTCCCGCAGCCGGTGAGCAGCGCGGCGCTGGTGAGGAGGGCGAGGGCGAGGGCGGAAACGGGGCGGCGGCTCACGCTGAGCTCCTCGTTCGGGTTGTCCTACGGGTGGGCGAGCACGGGCAGGTCGGCGACGATGTCCGACGGCGTCACGCCGCCCGGGTAGACGACCGGGAGGCGGTCTGCCGCGTCGTACGCGAAGATCACCGCAGAGTGCGTGACAGCGTATCCAAGCGGCCCGAAGTGCTCGTGCGCGGCCGTGCCGGGCTTGTGCACGTGGTCGTCGGGACGGCCGGGGAGCGTCGGGACGACCCCGTCGGGGAAGGCCGGAGTGATGCCGGTGGCCTCCTGCGCCGCGTCGACCTCGGCCTGCGTGCCGAGCACCCCGACGAACTCGTCGGAGAACTGGTCGAGCCAGCGACGGAGCACCGGGGCCGTGTCCCGGCGGACGTCGGTGGTGACGAACACGACGCGCACCTCGGCCCGGACGGCGGGCGTCGTCTTGCGCAGTGCGGCGGCGATGTCGGCCATCGCCGTCGGGCACTCGTCGGGGCAGTTGGTGTAGCCGAAGTAGACGAAGGTCGGGTGTCCGTCGGTCTGCGCCCGGAAGTCGTACCGCTTCCCGTTGGTGTCGGTGAGCACCCAGGAGGGCCGGGTCGGGACCGGCTTGGGCTCGACCCCGTGGTAGGCGACGGGCGTCGGGCTCGGCCCGCTGAGCGCGTCCCCGCCCCGACCGCACGAGGCGACCGCGGACAGGGCGAGCAGGGCGAGGGCAGCTGTCCCCCAACGACGTTGCACCCGACCAGTCTCGCTCATGACGCCAGCGAGCCGCCGCGTGCGAGCAGCAGCCCGACGTCCACGAGCGCCACCGCGATCACCGCGAGGAAGGGCGCCCGGGAACCAGGTCGCCGTCCGAGCACGAGCCCGGTGGTGAAGACTCCCGCAGCAGCCGCGACCGCCGCCCACCCCAGCGGGGAGGCGCCCGGCCCGACCGCGAGCAGCACCGTGGCGCCCAGCAGCGCCAGCCCGGACAGCGCACTGGTGGCCGTGCGGCCGAGCCGCTGGGGGAGGCCGCGGACGCCGGTGGCCCGGTCGTCGTCGAGGTCGGGGAGCACGTTGGCCCCGTGGGCGCCGATGCCCAGCAGCGCGCCGGCCGCGGTGGCCCACCACGGCGCGGTCGGGTGGCCAGGCACGGTCAGGGTCACCACCGAGGGGAGGAGCCCGAAGGACAGCGCGTACGGCGCGAAGGACAGCACGGTCGACTTCAACCGGGCGTTGTACGACCAGGCGGACGCGACCGCCACGAGGTGGGCGGCTCCGGCGTACCGGCCCATGAGGAGAGAGAGCGGGACGCACGCGACCAGGGCGAGCAGCGCGGCCCGCCGCACCGTCGTGACGGGCAGGCCCTGCACCACCGGCTTGTCCTGCCTGCCCACGGCCTGGTCCCTGGCGGCGTCGACCCAGTCGTTGCTCCACCCGACGGACAGCTGGCCGGAGAGCACGGCGACGCCTGCGAGCAACGGGTTGCCGCCGCTCGCGCCGACCAAGGTCGCCGTGAGGACGGTGACCGCCGCCGTCGGCTCGGGATGACAAGCCCGCACGAGCCAGGAGAGGGTGGGCACGTGCGGACCCTCCCACGGAACGACCCGAGGCAGTACGACGACCTCGTCGACGAGTGGTGGGCGCCGCGCGGCGGCTTCGCGATGCTCCACTGGATCGCCGCGGCGCGCGCCACCCGGATCCCCGCGGGCACGGGGCTCCTCGTGGACCTCGCGTGCGGCGGCGGGTTGCTCGCCCCGCACGTGCAGGGCTACCGGCACGTGGGGCTCGACCTGTCCGAGGGCGCGCTGCGCCTGGCGCGCGAGCACGGGGTCACGCCGGTGCGCGCCGACGTCCTGCGCCTGCCGCTGCGGGACGCCGTCGCCGACGTGGTCGTGGCGGGTGAGGTGCTGGAGCACGTCACCGACCTCGATGCCGCGGTGCGCGAGGCCTGTCGCGTGCTGCGCCCCGGCGGCACCCTGGTGCTCGACACGATCGCCGACACCTGGTTCGGGCGGTTCTCCTCCATCACCGTGGGTGAGCGGATCCCCGCCGGCCCCCCGAAGCGGCTGCACGACCCTGCCCTGTACGTCGACCGGCAGCGGCTGAGGGACCTGTGCGCGGCGCAGGGCGTCGAGCTCGAGCTGGCCGGTCTGCGACCCTCGGTGCCGGACTACGTGCTCTGGTTGCTGGGAAGGAGGCAGGACGTGCGGATGCGGACGACGCGGTCGACCGCCGGCCTGTTCCAGGGCTGGGGGCGAAAAGCGGCATGACCGCGATCGTCACGGGGCACGGCCACGCGCTGCCCGCGCCGATGGGCCAGCAGGCGCTGTGGGACGGCTACTTCCGGGAGCACTACGCGGACGCGCGGGTGGCCCGTGCGGTGTGGGCCCACTCCGGCATCACGACCCGGCACGGCGTGGTCAACCCGCTCGTGGAGGACGTCTCCTCGTGGGGCACGGCCGCCCGGATGGAGAGGTTCGTCCAGGAGGCGGTGCCGCTCGGTGGTGAGGCCGTGGGCAAGGCGCTCGCGGCTGCCGGCCTCGACCCCGCGGACGTCGGCGGCTTCGTGGTCGCGAGCTGCACCGGCTACGCCACGCCCGGCGTCGACATCCTCGTCGCGCGTGACACCGGGATGGCCGCGTCGGTGCAACGGCTGCACGTCGGCCACATGGGGTGCTACGCCGCGCTGCCCGCGCTGGGGGCGGCCGCGGACTTCGTGGTGGCCCGGCAGAAGCCGGCCGTGCTGCTCTGCGTGGAGCTGACGTCGCTGCACGTCCAGCCGTCCACCGAGACGGCGCGGCGCGGCGAGCCGACGTCGCAGGACCTGCAGCAGATGGTCGCGCACGCCCTGTTCGCCGACGCCGCTGCCGCGCTGGTCCTGGAGCCCGGTGGGCAGGGCTGGGAGGTCCTGGACGCGGTTGCGCGGACCGACGTCGGCACCGCCGACCACATGACGTGGGACGTCACGGACCTCGGCTTCGTGATGGGCCTGTCACCCAGGGTCCCCGACGTGCTGGCCGTGCACGCGCGCCCCGTCGTCGAGGAGCTGCTCGAGCGTCATGGGCTCGCCATGGAGCAGGTGCGGGGCTGGGCAGTGCACCCGGGCGGACGGCGGATCGTGGAGGTGGTCGCCGAGGCGCTCGGGCTGTCCGAGGAGCAGACCGCCCCGTCGTACGCCGTGCTGGACGGAGCGGGCAACTGCTCCAGCGCGACCGTCCTGCTGGTCCTGGAGCAGGTGCAGGTGGACGCCGGTGACTACGCGGTCGCGATGGCGTTCGGGCCGGGGCTCACCCTCTGCGCGACGTTGCTGCGGCGCCGCTGAAGCACCTCGTCGGGGGTTCTGTCAAGACCCGTGCACCGCACCTGCATGGCCTCTGACCTGCGGCTTTGCCCCCAAGGGCGCCCTCAGGAGGTCGCCGTCGCGTGGTAGTCTGGAGGTCGAGGGAAGGACCACCACGTGACGTTCAAGGTCGGCGAGACTGTCGTCTACCCGCACCACGGCGCTGCTCTCATCGAGGCGATCGAGACGCGGACCATCAAGGGCGAAGAGAAGATCTACCTCGTGCTGAAGGTCGCTCAGGGCGACCTCACCGTGCGGGTCCCTGCGGACAACGCCGAGATCGTCGGCGTGCGCGACGTGGTCGGCCAGGCCGGGCTCGACAAGGTCTTCGAGGTCCTGCGCGCACCGGCCGTCGAGGAGCCGACCAACTGGTCGCGGCGTTACAAGGCCAACCTCGAGAAGCTCGCCTCGGGCGACATCAACAAGGTCGGCGAGGTCGTCCGCGACCTCTGGCGGCGTGACCGCGAGCGCGGGCTGTCTGCCGGCGAGAAGCGGATGCTGAGCAAGGCTCGCCAGATCCTCGTCAGCGAGCTCGCGCTCGCCGAGGGGACGAACGAGGACAAGGCCGAGGCCATCCTCGACGAGGTCCTCGCCTCCTGAGGGTGGCGCGACCTCGAGTCTGCGCCCCTACAGTCACTGCATGACCACGCGCCGGGGTTTCGCATGAGCGAGCCCCGGCGCAGTGCTTCCCGCCGCCCGCCGGCGATCGTGCTCGAGGGCCTGCGCTTCCTGGTCGTGATGTTCTTCGCCGGTGCCGGTTACCAGATCGGCGCCGGCGTGGAGAGCGACACGAAGGTCCTCGGCGCTCTCAACGGCACCGCCATCGGCCTCATCCTGGGCTCGGGGCTGGGGTACGTCATCGGCGGGGTGCTCGGTCGCACGACGGCGAGTACGGCGGAGCGCACCCGCACCTCGCTGCACGAGACGTCGGCGGAGGAGCTCGTCGCCGGGGCGCTCGGCACGATCGGCGGCGTGCTGCTCGCGGCCGGGACCGCGTGGCCGGTGTTCTTCCTGCGCCAGGCCTACCTCGCCTTCCCGCTGTTCGCCTTCGTCTGCGTCGCCCTCGGCTACGTCGGCTTCCTCGTCGGTGCGAGCAAGCGCGACGGCATCCTGGGCATGTTCGGCCAGCGCGCCGGCCTGGGGCCACGCCCCACCGCTGCTTCTGCGCTGCCGCGCGTCGTCGACAGCTCGGTGGCCGTCGACGGTCGGGTGCTGGACGTCGTGCGGTCGGGTTTCCTGCACGGCCGCTTCCTCGTGCCGTCCCCGGTGCTGGCGGAGCTGCAGGGGCTCGCCGACGCGGGCGACGACCTGCGCCGGGCTCGCGGGCGCAAGGGCCTGGAGGTGCTCGAGGCCCTCAAGCGGGAGCCCGGGGTGGACCTGGTGGTCCTCGAGGCCGACCTGCCCGCCGTACCCGAGGTGGACGGCAAGCTCGTGCGCATCTGCCTCGACGAGAGCGCTGCGCTGCTCACGCTCGACACCAACCTCGCCAAGGCGGCGTCCCTCGCAGGCGTGAAGGTGCTCAACCTGCACGCCCTGGCGCTCGCGCTGCGTCCCCCGGTCACGGCCGGTGAGGACGTGCCGGTGCTGCTGCTCAAGCCCGGCAAGGAAACCGGTCAGGCGATCGGCTACCTCGACGACGGCTCCATGGTCGTCGTCGAGAGCGCGCGGGAGCGGATCGGCAAGGAGGTCCCGGTCACGGTGACCAGCGTCGTCACGACGGCCAACGGGCGTCTCGTCTTCGGCCGGGTCAGCGGCGAGGCGCCCCGCCGGCGCGCCTCCCGGTGACCGTCGGCGTCGTCGTCCCGGCCGCGGGCGCCGGCACCCGCCTCGGCCCGGGTGCGCCCAAGGCGCTGCGCCTGCTCGCGGGTGAGCCCCTGCTGCTGCACGCCGTACGGCGACTGCGCGAGTGCCCGTCCGTGGGACCCGTCGTCGTGGCCGCGCCGCCGGACCAGGTGGCAGAGGTGATCGCGCTGCTCACCGGGCTCGACGCCACCGTCGTGGCCGGCGGCGCGCAGCGCCAGGACTCGGTGCGCCTCGGCCTCGAGGCGCTGCCGGAAGAGGTCGACCTCGTACTGGTGCACGACGCAGCGCGTGCGCTCGTGCCGGTGTCCGTGGTGGAGGCCGTGGTCGGGGCGCTGCGCGCCGGAGCCAGTGCCGTGGTGCCCGTGCTGCACGTCGCCGACACGGTGAAGCGCGTGGCGGGCGAGGTGGTCCTGGAGACGGTGGACCGCGGGGAGCTGCGTGCCGTCCAGACCCCGCAGGGCTTCACCCGCGTGGTCCTGGAGAAGGCCCACGCCTCGCACGTGCAGGTGACCGACGACGCCGCGATGGTCGAGGCCTGCGGTGTGCAGGTGCTGACCGTGCCGGGCGCCGCCGAGGCGTTCAAGGTCACGACCCCCTTCGACCTGCTCGTCGCTGAGGCCCTCCTAGTCCGCCAGCAGCACCTCGGCGTCGAGGGAGGGTGACCGTGCAGACCAGGGTCGGGATCGGGACCGACGTGCACCCGCTGTCGGCGCAGCGCCCCTGCTGGGTGGCCTGCCTGGAGTGGGCGGACGCCCCCGGGTGCGAGGGCCACTCCGACGGTGACGTCGCGGCCCACGCCGTGTGCGACGCGTTGCTGTCGGCAGCGGGCCTTGGCGACCTGGGCGCGGTGTTCGGCACGGACCGCCCCGAGTGGGCAGGTGCGTCGGGTGCGGTGCTGCTCGGCGAGGTGCTGCGGCTGCTGACCGATGCGGGCTGGGGCATCGGCAACGTCGCGGTCCAGGTGATCGGCAACACCCCACGCCTCGGTCCACGCCGGGCCGAGGCGGAGGCGGCGCTGTCGGCCGCGCTCGGCGGCGCTGCAGCGAGCGTGTCGGCGACCACCACAGACGGCCTGGGCCTGACCGGGCGCGGCGAGGGCCGTGCTGCGATCGCCACCGCTGTGCTCAGCCGCTGACCGTCGACGGCGGCCGGCCCGTCGTACCGGCCGATAGCCTGGGTCGGTGAGCCTGCGCCTGTACGACACCCGCACCCGCCAGGTGCGTCCGCTCGCGCTGCAGCGCGAGGGGCACGTGGGTCTGTACGTCTGCGGGCCCACCGTCCAGGCTGCGCCCCACGTGGGGCACCTGCGGAGCGGCGTCGCGATCGACGTGCTGCACCGCTGGCTGCTCGAGAGCGGGCTGACGGTCACGTTCGTCCGCAACGTGACCGACGTGGACGACAAGATCATCAACGACGCGGCCAAGAACGACGAGCCGTGGTGGGCGCTGAGCGCGCGGATGACCCGCGCCTTCCGCGAGGCCTACGACGCGGTGCGCGTGCTGCCGCCCACGGTCGAGCCGACGGTCACCGGGCACCTGCCGCAGATCGTCGCGCTCATCGAGCACCTGATCGCCCGGGGCAACGCCTACGCCAGCGGCGGTGACGTCTACCTGTCGGTGCGGTCCGTCCCGACGTACGGCGAGCTCAGTCACCAGGCGGTCGACAACCTCCGGCAAGGGGAGGCGGACGACTCGCTGAAGCGGGAGGCCGTCGACTTCGCCCTCTGGAAGGGCGCCAAGCCGGGCGAGCCGAGCTGGCCGTCCCCCTGGGGCGACGGCCGGCCTGGCTGGCACATCGAGTGCTCGGCGATGGCCGTGGAGTACCTCGGCGAGACCTTCGACATCCACAGCGGGGGCCTGGACCTGGTCTTCCCGCACCACGAGAACGAGAACGCGCAGTCGACCGCGGCCGGCCACGGCTTCGCCACCACCTGGGTGCACCACGGCCTGGTGACGGCCGCCGGCGGCGAGAAGATGAGCAAGAGCCTCGGCAACAGCGTCACGGTGGTGGACGCCCTCGCGACCGTGCCGCCGCCGGTGCTGCGGTACGCCCTCGGCGCCGCCCACTACCGGTCGACGATCGAGTGGTCGGACCAGGTCGTCGCGGACGCGACCGCGGCCTACGCCCGGGTCGAGACCTTCGTCCGCAACGCCGCCGAGGCCGTGGGCGACGCCCCCGTCGACGAGGCGCTGAGCAAGGCGAGCTGGGCGGAGTTCGCCGCCGCCCTCGACGACGACCTCGGCGTGCCGCAGGCGCTCGCGGCCGTGCACAACGGCATCCGTGCCGGCAACGCCCTGCTCGCCGAGCGGGAGATCCCCGCGCTCGCAGCCACCCTGGCCGTCGTACGCCGGATGCTCGGCGTGCTGTGCCTGGACCCGGTGCGGGACTGGCCGCGGTCCGGCGGGGGCGAGCTGACCGGTGTCGTGGACGCCCTGGTGGCGCTGGCCGTGGAGGCCCGGGCAGCTGCGCGAGAGCGCAAGGACTGGGAGCAGGCCGACGGTCTGCGCGACCGGCTCACCGCGGCCGGGATCGTCCTGGAGGACACCCCGGCGGGCGTCCGTTGGAGGCTCGCGTGAGCGTCAAGGGAGGCGGGCAGGGCGGCCGCGGGAACAAGCCGGGCAGCCACCGCAAGGGAGCGGCCGTCGGCTCCGGCGGCCAGGCCAAGCGCCGGCTCGAGGGCAAGGGCCCTACGCCGCCGGCCGAGATCCGCAAGGGGCACCCGGCCGCCCGCCGGGCGGCGGCCGCGGCGAAGAAGGCTGCCACCCCGGGCAAGGCGCCCGCGAAGGGCGCCCCGGTGCGGTCCGGCCGGGCCGTGGCGCCGGCCAAGGCGCGCGGCAGCAAGCCCAACCCCGACATGCCGGAGACCGTCGTCGGGCGCAACCCGGTCGTCGAGGCTCTTCGCGCCAAGGTCCCCTCCTCGGCGCTGTACATCGCGCACGGCGCGGACAACGACGAGCGCATGACCGAGGCCGTCGCCATCGCCGGCAAGGCCGGGCTGCCCATCCTGGAGATGAGCCGCGCGCAGCTGGACAAGATGACCGGTGGCATGGTCCACCAGGGGCTGGCGCTGCAGGTCCCGCCGTACGTGTACTTGCACCCGGACGACCTGCTGGCCCGCGCGCTAGAGGCCCCCCAGCCGCTGGTCGTCGCGCTCGACGGCGTGACCGACCCCCGCAACCTCGGGGCTGTCGTGCGCAGCGCGGCAGCGTTCGGGGCGCAGGGCGTGCTGCTGCCCGAGCGCCGCAGCGCAGGGATGACCGCCGCGGCCTGGCGCACGAGCGCCGGCGCTGCCGCTCGGCTGCCCGTGGCGCGGTGCACGAACCTCGCGCGGACGCTCACGGCGTACAAGGAGGCAGGGCTGTTCGTGGTCGGGCTCGCGGCCGGGGGCAGCGTCAGCCTGGACGACCTCGAGGTCGCCACCAGCCCCCTCGTCGTGGTCGTCGGCTCCGAGGGGGACGGCCTGGGTCGGCTCGTCGCGGAGACGTGCGACCTGACCGTGAGCATCCCGATGAGCGGCATGACGGAGTCGCTCAACGCCGGGATCGCGGCTGCGGTCACCCTCGCAGAGGTCGCACGACGCCGCAGAACGGGGTGAACCGGACACGTCTCCCTGGGCTCTACACAGGGAGACAGAGCCGTAACTCACCCTCGACCTGCTCGTTGTGAGGTGCAACACTGGTGAATACGTTTCCGACGGCAACTAAGCCGACGAGAACAAGCCAGCTGTTCGTCCGGGACAACCCCTCGGGCGCGCCGACGGTCGACGCCACCCGCGTGGGCCATCTCCCCAAGGCAGGTGAGCGAGTGCGCGGTCGGTCTCAGCGCCCGAGCACGACCCTCACCGTCGTCCCCGCGCCGGCCGAGCCCGAGGCCGCGATCGACCCGGACCTGCAGGCCGAGATCGAGGCCGAGCTCGCCGCCTCGCTCGCGCAGGAGATCAGCCAGGCCGAGACGATGGTCGCTCAGCTCGACCGCGACCTGCACGGCAGCAGCGCCCGCTGGCGCAGCGCTGACGAGCGCAGCGACGACGAGCTGGTGATGGCCTCCCGCACCGGTGACGACGAGGCCCTGTCGCTGCTGCTCAACAAGTACCGCGCGTTCGCCCGCGTGAAGGCCCGGTCGTACTTCCTCGTCGGCGCCGACCGCGAGGACATCGTCCAGGAGGGCATGATCGGCCTGTACAAGGCCGTCCGTGACTTCAACCCCGACATGCAGAGCAGCTTCCGTGCCTTCGCCGAGCTGTGCGTCACCCGGCAGATCATCACCGCGATCAAGACCGCGACCCGGCAGAAGCACGGCCCGCTCAACAACTACGTGAGCTTCCACCGGCCCGTGGGCGGCGACGACGACGGTGGCGAGCGCGTGCTCGGCGACGTCATCCCGACCGTCGCGATCAGCGACCCGGCCGACCTGGTCATCAGCGCCGAGCGCATCCGCGCGCTGCAGCAGCACTTCGACGCGGTGCTGTCCGACCTCGAGACCGAGGTCCTGCGCCTGTACGTCGAGGGCAAGAGCTACCAGGAGATCGCCGAGCGCCTGCAGCGCCACGTGAAGTCGATCGACAACGCCCTGCAGCGCATCAAGAAGAAGCTCGAGGGCCACCTGCGTGCGCGCGAGGTCGCCGACGCCGGCTGACGCCGGCGCCCCGACCGCTCGACCGCTCGACCGCTTGTCTACGCAACCCGCCGGCTGACGGCGCCAGGGTGCGCGCCTGAGCGGCGGTTCCCGTAGACAAGCAGGTGCGGCGGGTGGTCAGCGTGGTGGGCGCAGTGCCCAGCTGATCGTCATGCGGGCGGTCTCGCCGTCGGCGGTGGCCAGCGCGACCTGCACCGGGAACTGCGTGGTGCGGCCCGTCTCGGCGAGCTCTGCGCGGATCTCCTCGGCGGGCCGGGCCAGCACGGCCGTCGCCGTGACGTCGCCCTTGGCCAGCTTCGTGTAGTCGATGGTGGCCGTAGCGGCGAGCGGCGTGACGCCGGTGGCGATCAGGTCTTCGAAGTTGCCGATGACGAGCGCGCCGGAGGCCGTCTCGGCGAGCGTGAACATCGCGCCGGCGTGCAGGCCGCCCACGTGGTTGTGGAACGCGGGCTCGTCCCGCAGGACGCAGACGGCCGTCGTCGCGTCGAGCTCGCCGTACTCGATCTTGAGGGTGGCGACGAACGGGACCAGCTGCGGCATGAGCGCCCTGATGGCGTCGTAGTCGGTCATGCCGGCAATGTTACTCACGAGTAGCGCGAGGCGCTGCCCTCTACCCTGGTGCCAAACGCCTGGCCGGCGTGGCGCAGCGGTAGCGCAACCGCCTTGTAAGCGGTAGGTCGTCGGTTCGAACCCGACCGCCGGCTCTGCCCGGGATTGCGCACCCCGGACGCGCGCGGCACCATCGCCTGGGGAGGGGGCGGCGCCCTACGCGGCGCCGGAGCCATGGGGACCAGCGCGATGGAGCACTACGACCTGGTGGTGATCGGCACCGGCCCGGCCGGTGAGAAGGCCGCCGTGCAGGCGGCGTACTTCGGTCGGCGGGTCGCGGTCGTCGAGCAGAACGAGCTCACCGGCGGCGTGGCAGTGACCCACGTCGGCATGATCCCGACCAAGACGCTGCGCGAGGCGGCGCTCTACGTCACCGGCTTCCGCAAGCGCGACATCTACGGCGTCAGCGTCGAGCTCGACCCGGCGAAGACCTACGCCGCGCTGCGCAGCCGGACCAACGACGTCATCGACACGATGGCGCGCCAGGTGCGCCACAACATCGTGGACCGGCACCACGTCGACCTGGTGCACGGCCAGGCGCGCCTCGCCGGGGGCGGGGTCGTCCTGGTGACCACGCCGCACGGCGAGCGACGGCTGCAGGGTGCCGCTGTCCTCATCGCCACGGGGTCGCGGCCCTACCACCCGCCGGGCGTGCCCTTCGACGACCCGGACGTCCTCGACGCCGAGGGGGTGCTGGGCATCGAGGACCCGCCGCGCAGCGTCGTCGTGGTCGGTGGCGGCGCCATCGGCTGCGAGCACGCCTCGATCTTCACCGCTCTCGGCGCGCACGTGACGGTCGTCGACCGCGGCGAGCGGCTGCTGACCTACGTCGACGCCGAGCTGAGCGAGCTGCTCGGCCGGGCGTTCGCCGAGATGGGGATGGAGCTGCGCCTGCGCACCGGCATCGCCGGCATCTCTCGGGACGCCGAGGGGCTGCGGGTCGGGCTCACCGACGGCAGCGAGCTGCGGCCGGACAAGGTGCTCGTCGCCTCCGGGCGCAGCGGCAACACCGAGGAACTGGACCTCGCGGCCGCCGGCGTCGCCGTCGACGAGCGCGGTCGCATCGTCGTGGACGCCTCGTTCCGAACGACGGCCCCAGGGGTGTACGCCGCCGGCGACGTCATCGGCCCGCCGGCGTTGGCCTCCACGGCCATGGAGCAGGGCCGCGTCGCCGCGGCGGCCGCCATCGGCGTCCCGTCGCAGACGATGGTCGACCCCTCACCACCGACCGGGGTCTACTCGATCCCGGAGATCGCCTCGGTGGGGCTGACCGAGCAGGCAGCGGCGGCTCTGGGCGAGGACTACGTCGCAGGGCGGGCGAGCTTCGAGAGCAACTCACGGGCGAACATCAGTGGTGCCACCGAGGGCCTGGTGAAGCTGGTCGTCGACCGGAGCAGCCGGCGGCTGCTCGGCGTGCACATCCTGGGCGAGGCGGCCACGGAGGCGATCCACCTGGGCCAGGCCGTGCTCAAGCACGGCGACACCATCGACTACTTCATCACCACGACGTTCAACGTGCCGACGCTGTGCGAGGCCTACAAGTACGCCGCGTACGACGCGCTGCAGCGGCTGAACGAGCCTGCTCTCGCCTGAGCCCTACTTCGGGTAGCCGGCGACGCGCTTCTTGGTGTTGAGGTTGTAGACGCCGTCCTGGCAGCGGAACCCGGCGGCAGGCAGGTAGCGCACGAACTGGTGGTTGGTGATGGTCGCGACGACCACGCAGTCCGACATCCGCCGGCCGCCCACGTCCTGGTCCGGGTACATGTGGTTCGGCGAGAACGCGTGCACCCCCTTCAACCGCGCCAGCAACGCGCCGCGCGTGAGGCTCGGCCCGACCTTGATCGTCTCCTGGACGAACAGCGCGGCGGCACCCCAGGCGAACTGACCCAGCGACGTGGGGAGCGCACCGGGCTTCACCTGCTGAAGCCACTGGGCGTACAGGCTCAGCTCGGGGTTGCCCGACCGCTCCTCGAGCAACGACGTCGGCATGGCGAGGTAGACGTTGCCGCCGTCGACCGCCGTACCGGACTGGGTCAGGAAGTTCGGCGTGTACGCCGTGACGGTGGGCATGTAGACCGTCGGCTTGAACTGGAACTGCGCCATCGCCTTGGCGAGGTTCGCAGCCTGCTGGTAGGCGCCCACGAAGGTGACGTACTCGGCGCCGGCGTTCTTGATCTGCTGCGCCGCCGGCGCGTAGTTGGTCTCCGTGGTGGCGACCGGGATCTCGTCGACCCAGGTGAAGCCGTAGATGTTGGTGGTGGCCTCCATGTCCTGCTTGGCGTTCTGCCGGGTCACCTCTCCGTCGGAGTAGACGAAGACCGCCTTCTTGATCGCCTGAGGGAACTTCGAGGCCAGCCAGCCGTACTGCCCGAAGCTGCGCTGGTCGCCCACGCCGGCGGCGTTCATCGGGTGCGCGTTCGGCACGGCCTTCATCTGGTCGGTCGTGGCGAGTCCACGGATGTCGGGGTAGTAGCCCCCCTTCGACTTGCAGGCGGCGATGACCGGCGCAGCGCCCTGGTCGAAGGCGGAGATGGAGCCCACGCCGGCGAAGGTGTCGTTGCAGGCCTGGATGCTCGCGCTGCGGGCCGCCCCCGTGTCGAGCTGGGAGTCCAGCGCCTGCACCGCGAGCCGGCGCCCGTAGATGCCGCCCGGGTAGCGCGCGTTGAAGTACTTCACGTAGGCCTGCACGGCGAAGCGCGCGTCCTCGAAAAGCCCGGGTACGGCGCCGGTCACGTCGCTGACGTTCGCGACCGTGATGGTGGTCGCCGTGACGCCGACGTCGGTCGCTCCGCCGTTGCCGCCGGCCGGCACCTTCGACCAGTCGCTGCTGACCTGCCCGCCAGTGGTGCTGCCCGTCGTACCGGTGCCTGTGGTCGCGGCCGTGCCGGTGGTGCCGGTCGTCGTGCCGCCGGTGGACCCGTTGACCGGTCCGCTCACCGCACCCGTCGCTCCCTCGGCCGCCGGCAGACCGGTCGAGCCACCGGGGTCGACCGCGCCGCCCGTGCTGCCGCCCTGGGCGAGCGCATCGGCCCGCTGGTCGGAGGTCAGGCGCGCTCCGCACGCGGAGGAGGCGAGAGCACCGGCGAGCAGTGCCAGGACGAGTCGCTGGGTGGTGCGCATGCGCACGCTCCTTGTCTGGTCAGTCCCTCTTCGATGGGGGACCGGGGAAGTCCTGCTGCGTGCCCTTGCCCTTGTGGTTGCGGATCCGGTCTTCGACGACGTTGTTGAACGCGGCCGCGCGCGGCCACCCGACGTAGTGGGCGAGGAAGACCGCGGTCTCCCTGAGCTGGTCGGGGGTGAGCTCGTCGCGGGCGAGCGCGGCGTCGAGCTGCACCGGCAGCACCGCGGTCTCGCCGAGAGCAGCGATGACGCCGAGCAGCATGAGGCGCCGCTCGCGCACCGTCAGTCCCTCGCGGTTCCAGACATCACCGAACAGGTGCTCCGCGGTGACCCGGAAGAACTCACCGGGTACGTCGGGCACCTGGCCCCAGGCGTAGACCTCGGCCATCGTCTCCATGCCCCGTGCGCGCTTGTCCGTCATGTGAGCTCCTCGTGAGGGACGCCGAGGGCGGCGGCCAGGTGGTCCAGGGCGAGCCGCGCGAACGGCAGCTCCACGTCGCGGGACGCGCCGAGGGCGAGCGCCAGCGCCAGGTCCTTCTCGCCGAGGGTGCGGGTGTGCTCGAACACGGTCCGCAGCCCGTCGTCATCGGCGAACGGCCCGGTCGTGCGTCGGATCATGACCGCCGACGGGCCACCGGTCACCGCGTCGCTGTGCCGCACGACGGCGGCGAGCTTTCCCAGGTCGAGCCCGCAGCTCTCGGCCAGCGAGGAGGCCTCGGCAGCGACCACGAAGCTCGCGAAGGTCAGCAGGTTGCGGGCGAGCTTGGTCTGGGTGCCTGCGCCGGCGGGACCCATGTGCAGCACGAGCGAGGCCCAGTGCGCGAAGACGGGCTTGGCCTTCTCGTAGGCCTCCCGCTCGCCCCCGACCATCACCGCGAGCCGACCGTCCGCCGCGCCGATCGCGCCGCCGGACACCGGGGCGTCCAGCACGTGCACCCCAGGGGGAGCCGTCGAGGCCAGCTCGCCCGCCGTACGGGTCTCGATGGTGGAGTGGACGGCGATGACCGTGCCCGCGGTGGCGTGCTCGAGCAGCTGCCCCACGACGTCACGGACCTGTGCGTCGGTGAGCACCACGACGGAGATGACGTCGCACTCGACGGCCAGCTCCTTCAGCGTCGCGAACCGCGCCCCGCGCTCGACGAGGGCTGTCGCGGCCTCCTCGCGCACGTCGTGCACCAGCAGGTCGGCAGGGTCGAGCCGTGCGGCCATGGCGCCGCCGATGTTGCCCAGCCCGACGAAGCCGATCAACTGCGGAACACCTGACCGCCGTCGACGTTGATGATCTGCCCGGTGATCCAACGAGCCTCCTCCGACAGCAGGAACAGGCACGCGCCCACGAGGTCGTCCGGCGTGCCGACCCGCTTGAGGGCCAGGCTCGCGACGATCGGGTCGATGAGGTCCCCTGCTGTACGACGGGTCGCCTCGGTGTCGATGGGGCCGGGAGCGATGGCGTTGACGCGGATGCCCTGACCGCCGAGCTCGTGCGCGAGCTGCTGGGTCAGGCCGTTCACGCCCACCTTCGCAAGGCCGTAGAACGAGGCGTAGAGCCAGGCTGCGGTGGAGCTCTGGTTGACGATGGCACCGCCACCGCGCTTGCGCATGCTGCTCGCGCAGGCGCGGGTGCAGAGCAGGACGCCGTCCATGTTCACCGACATGAACCGCTTGTAGTAGTCCCAGTCCACGCCGGTGAGGGTGTTGAACTCCATGTCGCCGTAGATGGCGGCGTTGTTGACCAGCAGGTCGATGCCCCCGAGCTCTTCCTTGGCGAAAGCGGCCATCGCCGTCGTGGACTCGGGGTCGGAGACGTCGACGCGCACCGCTCTCGCGGTCCCACCGTCGGCCACGATCTTCTCCGCGACGGTGCTCGCGAGCTCGACGTTGATGTCGGCCACGACGACCGAGGCGCCACCCTGGGCGAGCGCTGTCGCGTAGGCCTCGCCGATCCCCTGCGCCGCGCCGGTGACGATCGCGACCTTGTTCTCGAAGCGCGTCATGCCGGCACCGCCGTCGTGGTGATCTCGGTGTACTCCTCGAAGCCGGGCAACCCCATCTCTCGGCCGATCCCCGACTGCTTGAACCCCCCGAAGGGTGAGTCCGCGCCGAACCACTGAGCCCCGTTCACGCCGACGGTGCCGGTGCGGAGGCGGCCGGCGACGGCCTTGGCGCGTTCGAGGTCGGCGCCGTACACCGCCCCGGAGAGCCCGTAGTCACTGTCGTTGGCAATGCGCACGGCGTCGTCCTCGTCGTCGTAGGGGATGGCGGTGAGGACCGGGCCGAACACCTCCTGGCGGGCGATCTCGGCCTGGTTGTCCACGCCGACCACGAGGGTGGGCTGGACCCAGAAGCCGCGGTCTCGGTCCGGACGGCTGCCGCCGGTGGCGAACGTCGCACCCGCCTCCTTGGCCCGCGTCAGGAACCCCTCGATGCGGTCACGCTGCCGCGCCGAGATCACCGGTCCGCACATCGTGCCGGGGTCGGCCGGGTCGCCCGCGGGCAGCATCGCCAGGGTCGACGCCAAGGCCTCGACGCCCTCGTCGAACCGGTTGCGCGGGATGAGCACCCGCGTCGTCAGCGCGCAGCCCTGACCGGCGTGCGCGACGCCCGAGAAGCCCGCGAAGCCCATGGCCTCGGTGAGCTTGTCGTCGTCCAGGGCGATGAAGGCGGACTTGCCGCCGAGCTCGAGGAAGACGCGCTTGAGGGTGGCCGCCGCGCTGACCATGACCGACCGGCCGGTGGCCGTCGAGCCGGTGAAGCTGACGAGGTCCACACGGGGGTCGGACGACAGCTGGGCGCCCAGCTGGTGGTCGGTGGAGGTGATGACGTTGAGCACGCCGGGTGGGATCTCCGTCTCCTCCGCCACGAGACGGCCGAGGCGGGTGGCGCAGGCCGGCGTGTCCGGCGCGGCCTTGAGGACAACCGTGCACCCGGCCGCCAGGGCGGGCCCGACCTTCGCGAGGTTGAGCTGGTGCGGGAAGTTCCACGGCGTGATGGCCCCGATGACGCCGGCCGGCACCCGACGGGTGAAGCGCCGGCTGGCGATGCCCATGACGTCGGCGACCCCCAGGTCCTGCTCCCACTCGTAGCTCTCGGCGAGGCCGGCGACGTAGTCGAGGCCGGCGACCGGGCTGTCGAGCTGCGCTCCGTGGGTGAGCATGACCGGGGCGCCCACCTCGGCGACGGTGAGCGCGCGCAGCTCGTCGGAGTGCTTGACGAACGCCTGGTGCAGCTGGCGCAGGCAGCGGGCGCGGAACCCCGGGTCGGTCGCCCAGCCCGTCGTGTCGAAGGCCCTGCGGGCGGCAGCGATGGCGCGATCCATGTCCTCGGCGCTCGCGTCGGGAGCGAGGCCGAGCACCTCCTCCGTGGCCGGGTTGAGGTCCTCGAAGACGCGACCCCCGGAAGCGGGAACCAGGTCTCCGTCAATGAGCAGCCGCTCGTCGTCCAGCATCAGATCCGTCCCGCGTCGTTGGGCCAGAGCGGTTCGGGCAGCTCCGACGGCTTGTGGTGGCCGGGCTCCCGGATGCCCTTCATGCCGTTCTCGATGCGCTCGGTCATCCCCGGCGAGAGCTGGCCGTTGCCGGCCATCTCGAGGAACAAGGTGCCGGCGTTGAGGTGGTCGTAGAAGTCGCGCTGCCAGGTGAACAGGCCGTCGGCGTAGCCGAACCACGAGGCACCCAGGCCGGGCACGACGTAGTGCGACCCGTCCTCGCGGGTCTGTGAGGACACCTGCTTCCAGAAGCCGATGATCATCCCCTGCTTCTCGTCGATCATCACGACCTGGTACGGGTAGGTCCACCCCTCGAGGCCGCGCATCTCCAGCCCCAGGGCGAGCTCGCGGATCTGCTCACGACCGACGGCCATGAACTCGTCCTTCGGCCCGCAGTTCCAGCCGTACGTCGCGTCCTCGGCGTAGAAGTCCGCCAGCGGCTGCCAGTCGCGCTTGGCCTCGCACAGGCGGTTGTCCTCCAGCCAGCGCTCCCAGAACGCCTCCATCTCGGCGCGGTCGGCCATCAGCTCTCCTCGATCGACAGGGCCTGCGTGGGGCAGTGGCGGATGGCAGCCAGCACGGCCGCCTCGGTGTCGGGGGTGACCTCGGGGCGCGCGATCTGGACCGTCCCGTGCTTGGGCACGTGGAACAGGCCGGCGTCCTCGAGCACGCACATGGAGTGGCCCTGGCACATGTCAGGGTCTGCGACGACGACGCGGGTCATGCGACGCCCCTCGGCCGCACGTGCACCTCGCACGGCTGCTGGAGCTGCACGACCATCTTGCTGAAGTCGTTGCGGTAGGTGTCCGACGACTGGGCCATCTCGAACTCGAAGCTCCGCAGCAGCACGGAGAAGATCGCCTTCAGCTGCATCTGGGCGAACGCCGCCCCGACACAGCGGTGCTTGCCGGCGCCGAAGGGGATCCACGTCCAGGGGTTGCTGGTGTCCTCGAACCGCGGGTCCAGGTAGCGCTCGGGCCGGAACTCCTCGGCGTCGGTGAACACCTCGGGCAGCCGGTTGGACACCGCGGGCGTGGCACCCACGAGCTCCCCGGCCCGGATCGCGACACCGTTCAGCTCGAGGTCCTCCTGCGCGACCCTGAGCAGCAGGATCAACGGGGGATGCAGCCGCAGCGTCTCCTTCACGCACGCGTCGAGGAACGGGATCTCCCGCAGGGCCTGGAAGCTCACGGACGAGCCGTCGGCGTAGAGGGCGTCGAGCTCGGCCACGACCTTGGCCATCCACTCGGGGTGCCGCAGCAGCTCGATGAGGGTCCAGGCCGCCGTACCCGATGTCGTGTGGTGCCCCGCGAACATCATCGAGATGAACATCCCGGTGATCTCGTCGGCCGAGAACCGCTTCGTGCCGTCCTCCTCGGTGAGGGTGATGAGCACATCGAGCAGGTCACGATCGTCGCCGGCGGCTCCCGAGCGACCGGCCATGATGCCCTCGACGAGCGACACCATCTCGACCCTGGCTGCGTCGCGGCGACGGAAGCTCTCGAGGTCGGCGTAGGGATCGACGAACGCCAGCGCATCGGTGCCGCGTTCGAGGTCGTGGTAGAGCTCGGCGAAGCGGTTGTCGAGCTGCGACCGGAACTTCTTGCCGATGAGGCAGGACGAGGACGTGTAGATCGTCAGCTCGGCGAAGAAGTCGAGCAGGTCGATGGTGTGCGGCGCGGTCCAGCCGGCGACAGCGGCCTCGGCCTCGGCCGCGATGACCTCCGCGTGGCCGACCATCTGGTGCCCTTGCAGGGCGGTGCTCCGCAGCATCTCCGCGCGGCGTTCCGGCGGCGCGTCGAAGACCACGCCCTCGCCGAAGATGGGTTTCATGAAGGGGTACGCCGCGGCCTGGTCGAGCACGTCGTCCGGACGGCGGAAGTACCACTCGTTGACCTCCGGGCCCGACACCATCACGACCGTGCGGCCGGCAAGGTCGAACGACCCGACCTCGCCGCACTCGGCCCGCACCCGGCGCAGCAGGCCGATCGGGTCGGTGCGCAGCTCCTCCAGGTGACCGTGCTCGTGGTCACCGCCTGAGACGCGTTGCGGACGTGCAGCTGTCGTCGTCATCGCTCACCCTTCACAGGAGCCACCGGCTCCACCTCGAGGACGGTGAAGGTCACGCCGGGCGGGGCGCCGACCGCGGCTGCGACCGCTGCGGCGATCCCGCTCGCCGGTAGGAAGGCGGGGTGCCGCGCGAGTCCCCAGTGCTGCCACGAGCGCAGGATCTCGTCGGTGACCTGCTGGTCCCAGTCCCAGCCCATCTCGGTCAGGGTCTGGCCCGGTCGGATGGTGCTGACGCGCACGCCGGTGCCCTCGAGCTCCATCTGCAGGGCCGCGATCATCCCCTCGACCGCGAACTTCGAGGTGACGTACGGCGAGACGCCCGGGCGGGGGGCCCTGACCACCTCGGAGGTGACGAAGACCAGGTCGCCGTGACCACGCTCGACCATGCCCGGGCCGAAGGCGCGCACCAGGGCGTGCGCCCCGATGAGGTTGACCTGCAAGTGGTCGAGCAGGTCCTGCTCGGTGGCCTCCAGTGTCTTCGCCGGCCGTTGTGCCCCGGCGTTGGAGACGAGCACCTCGACGTCGCCGAACGCCTCGGCGGCCCGTCGTACGAAGGCGTCTCGCGAGGCGGTGTCGGCGAGGTCGAGGGGCAGGGCGACGGCGCGGCCGCCCTGCTCGGCGATCTCGGCCGCGACCTTCTCGCAGCGTTCGAGCCGGCGCGCGCCGAGCACCACGGGGTGGCCTGCCTCGGCCAGCACGCGCGCGGTCGCCTCACCGATGCCGGACGAGGCGCCGGTGACGACGACCGGGCGGTCGGCGGCGCTCATCGACGTACGACCGTGGTGGGCAGGTGCGCGAAGCCACGCACGTTCACCGAGTGCACCCGAGGGGAGCGCTCGGTGTCGAGCTCCCAGCCGGCCACCTTCCCGAGCAGCTCCTCGAGCACGACCCGCGCCTCCAGGCGGGCGAGCGAGGCGCCCAGGCAGAAGTGGCCACCGTTGCCGAAGCTGAGCAGCGCGGAGGTGTCGCGGTCGAGGTCGTAGGCGTCGGGGTCGGGGAAGACGCGTGGGTCGCGGTTCCCCGAGCCCACGAGCAGCAGCACCCTGCCGCCGGCCGGGATCACGCCGTCGTGCACGGGCACGTCGCGGGTCGCCGTGCGGGCCAGGACCTGGCTGGAGGCGTCGTAGCGAAGGGTCTCGTCCACCCACAAGGGGACGGCGTGCGGATCGTTGAGCACCCGCTGGTGAGCGGCCTGGTGCTCATGGGCCCAGAACCACGCGTTGCCGAGGAGCTTGGTGGTGGTCTCGTTGCCCGCAACGACCATCAAGAACAAGAAGGCGCACAGCTCGTCATCGGTGAGGTGCTCGCCGTCGAGCTCGACGTCGAGCAGCGCTGAGGTGAGGTCGCCGCGGCGCTGCCGACGCCGCTCTGCGATGAGCTCGAGGTAGTAGACGATCAGCTGCAGCGAGGCGTCAGCCGCGACCGGCGGGACGTCGAGCACGCCGTCCTCCCGGTGGACCACGAGGTCGGCAAGCCGGCGGAGCTCGGCACGGTCCTGGGGCGGGACGCCGAGCAGCTCGGAGACGACGTCCATCGGCACCTTGGCCGCGAGGTCGTCGATGAAGTCGAAGCTGTCGGACGACAGCGCCGTGTCGAGGTGCTCGCGGGTGATCTCCCGGACACGCTCCTCCAGCTCTCGCACCCGCCGCGGGGTGAAGCCCTTGCTCACGAGCTGGCGCATCCGGAAGTGCCGCGGGTCGTCCATGGCGAGGAACGACATGACCTTCGACGCGTGGGGTCCGGTGGCCGCCGGGTCGAGGGACACCCCGTCTGCGCTGGAGAAGGTGTCGGCGTCGCGGAAGCCGTTCAGGACGTCCTCGTGGCGCGACAGCGCCCAGAAGCCCAGCGCGTCGTTGCGGTAGAGCGGCGCCTCCTCCCGCAGCCACGCGTAGGTCGGGTAGGGGTCCTCGTGCCAGGCGTAGTCGTAGGGGTCGAAGACCCGCGCCACGGTGGTCACCTCTTGCCGCCCACGCGGGTGGCGAGCTCGGCGACCATCGGCGCGACGGCCCGGTAGTCGAGCAGGCCCATGCCCGCGGTGAGCAGGCCGCCGGTGAAGGCCATCGTGAGGCCGAGCTGGGAGGTCGCGGGCACGTTCGGTCCGAGGGCGGCGCCCAGCCGTTGGGCGAACAGCTGCCCGATCTGCTCGCGGAGATGGGTGACGTCCGGGTCGTGCGCGAGCAGCGCCGTGGTGACGCCGGCCGCGAGCTCGGGCTCGTCCGCGACGAGCATGGCCACCGGGCCCAAGGCGGCTTCCACGCGCTGCGCGACCGTCGACCTGCCGGGGACGTCGAGCGGGGGCAGTGCCGCGACCCGGCTCCAGAAGACGCTGGCGAGCAGGTGCTCCTTGCTCCCGAAGTACGTGTAGGCCGTGGCGGGGGAGACGCCGGCGGTACGGGCGACGTTGCGGACCGTGAGCCCGTCGTACCCGCTGGTCGCGACGGTTGCGACAGCCGCCTCGAGCAGTCGGGCGGTGGTCTCGGCGTTGCGGCCCGACAGCAGTCGGCGCGGCGTCTCCGGCAACGGACTGGACATGTGTCTAGACGGTAGTCCGGTCGGCGGCACCAGGCAAGGGCCTCGCTCCGAAGCGGAACCCGGCACCGGTGCTGAAGTGCGCCACGGCGAGCTCGGGGGCGGGGCGTGCCGCCTCGGTCTGCGGGTCGACGACGACGAGCAGGTCGGCGCCGTCCTCGTGCACCCGCACCTGCGGCACGGCGGCCTGAAGGACCTCCGCGAGCAGCCGCCCGCGCTCCGGCAGGCTCAGCCAGGTGCCGGCGTCGCCGTCGCCCGCCCCGAGAGAGAGCCGCACGTGCCGGTCGTCCTCGAGCACGACGTGCGCCCCGGTGTACGCGACGGGGGCCAGCGCCGGGTGCAGCGCGAGCAGCGACACGACCCCGTCCGCGGTCGGGGGGAGGTCGAAGGCGCGTTGCAGTCGCTGGGCGGTCAGCCCGCACCAGCCGCGTACGAGCCGGGGCAGCATCGCGGCGGCGACGTCCGCACCGAGGCGGTTGGTGCCGGCGAGCAGGAACGCGCGCAGCAACAGGTGGCTCTGCGTGGCGAACTCGTCGAGGGTGACCCGCTGCGCCGCGGTGCTGAGGTCCTCCAGCACGAAGCCGGGGTCGAACGCCCCGCCTAGGTCCGGCATCCCGCCGTCGCCCGTGTCCGGGTACGACGGGACACGCAGCTGAGCGGCCTGCGACGCGGCGACCCGCTGCTCAAGGGGAGAGGGGGTGACGGCCTCGGCGGTCGGGACGACGTCCACCCGCCAGGCGCAGTGCGGCGCGCGATCCTCGGGCACCCGCGGCGGCCGGTGCAGCGGACGCACCTGGACGAGCGGGTTCGTCGCGCCCGCCGTCGCGTCGAACGTCGGGTCCTCGATGGCGTGGCACATGCCGTGCACGAACTGCTCGCCCATCGGCTCGACGTCCATCAGCGCTCCGCAGTGCGCGAGCCAGAACTCCCCGTGGTCCCGGTCGTGCAGCACGAAGCGGAAGTCGAGGAACTCGTGGGGTGCGCCGACGTCGAGCTGCAGCGCCTTGAAGACGGCGTCGACGCCGTCGCCCTCGATGCCCATCGCGGCGCGGATGCGGCGGGTGTAGACGGGACTGGCCGCCTGCCACTCCGCGATCGCGAGCTCCTGCATGGTGAGCCGGTCGGCGACCTCGAGCACCAGCGCCATCCCGACGCGGTCCTGCAGGTGCCCGTGCATCATCCACTC
>DATLCV010000123.1:0-8066 GCA_035526225.1 Mycobacteriales bacterium | reverse complement strand
ATGGCCCGTTACACCGGTGCGGACTGCAGGCGCTGCCGCCGCGAGAAGATGAAGCTGTTCCTCAAGGGCAGCAAGTGCGAGTCCCCGAAGTGCCCGATCGAGATCCGTCCCTACCCCCCGGGTGAGCACGGCCGCGGTCGCACGAAGGACTCCGAGTACCTGCTGCAGATGCGCGAGAAGCAGAAGTGCGCGCGCATCTACGGCGTGCTCGAGAAGCAGTTCCGCGGCTACTACGAGGAGGCGAACAAGCGCTCCGGCAAGACTGGCGAGAACCTGCTCGTCATCCTCGAGAGCCGCCTCGACAACGTCGTCTACCGCGCGGGCTTCAGCACCTCGCGGGACCACGCGCGCCAGGCCGTGCGCCACGGCCACGTGCTCGTCAACGGCAAGAAGGTCGACATCCCGTCGTACCGCGTGAGCGCCAACGACATCGTGGAGATCCGGCCCAAGAGCCGCGACCTCACGCCGTACGTCATCGCTCGCGAGACGGCCGGAGACCGAGGGACGCCGCCGTGGATGGAGGTCATCTCCACCCAGATGCGCGTTCTGGTGCACAACCTCCCGACCCGGCAGGTGATCGACACGCCGGTGCAGGAGCAGCTGATCGTCGAGCTCTACTCGAAGTAGCACCCCGCGTACGGCGGGGCCCACGCCCCTCCGGACGCACCTCCAGCACATTCCCCACTGCGCAGGCCTCGCCACCCAGCGCACACCACGCGACGTCATATGGCGGACGTCGCGGAACGTCCCGGAAGGACAGATTGTGCTCATCGCACAGCGCCCGACCCTGACCGAAGAGGTCGTCACCGAGCGCCGGTCGCGCTTCGTGCTCGAGCCCCTCGAGCCGGGCTTCGGCTACACGCTCGGCAACTCGATCCGTCGCACTTTGCTCAGCTCCATCCCCGGCGCTGCGGTCACCTCGATCCGCATCGACGGCGTCCTCCACGAGTTCACGACCGTTCCGGGCGTGAAGGAGGACGTGACCGACCTGATCCTCAACCTCAAGGAGCTCGTCGTCTCCTCGGAGAGCGACGAGCCGGTCGTCATGTACCTGCGCAAGCAGGGCCCTGGCGCCGTCACGGCCGCCGACATCGCGCCTCCGTCCGGTGTCGAGGTGCACAACCCCGAGCTGCACCTCGCCACGCTCAACGGCAAGGGTCGGCTCGAGATCGAGCTCACCGTCGAGCGCGGCCGGGGCTACGTCTCCGCCGTGCAGAACAAGCAGGTGGGCCAGGAGATCGGCCGCATCCCGGTCGACTCCATCTACAGCCCGGTGCTCAAGGTGACCTACAAGGTCGAGGCCACCCGTGTGGAGCAGCGCACTGACTTCGACAAGCTGATCCTGGACGTCGAGACCAAGAACTCGATGAGCCCGCGTGACGCCGTCGCCAGCGCCGGCAAGACCCTGGTGGGCCTGTTCGGCCTCGCCCAGGAGCTCAACGAGACGGCCGAGGGCATCGACATCGGCCCGTCCCCGACGGACGCCGCGCTCGCCGCCGACCTGGCCCTGCCGATCGAGGAGATGGACCTCACCGTCCGCTCCTACAACTGCCTCAAGCGGGAGGGCATCCACACCGTGGGCGAGCTCGTCTCGCGCTCGGAGGCGGACCTGCTCGACATCCGCAACTTCGGCAGCAAGTCGATCGACGAGGTCAAGGTCAAGCTGGCCCAGATGGGGCTCGGCCTCAAGGACAGCCCTCCCGGGTTCGACCCGTCGCAGATCGCGCAGAGCTACGGCGACGACTTCGTCACCTTCACCGAGGGCGACGAGACCGGCGGCACCTGGACCGAGACCGAGCAGTACTAGGACACACCCCGGTACGGCGGCCCGCCGCCGTACCGGGTGCACGACCCGCTCGACCCGCACGGACCCAGCACGAGCAAGCAGCACATGGCAGACAGGGACACCGCGACCGCGGTACCGCCCCCACGGGAGCCCTCCACGGAGGCAGCTCCCCGCATCTGACAGGAGAACGCGATGCCTACGCCCACCAAGGGCCCCCGGATGGGTGGCAGCCCCGCGCACGAGCGGCACATGCTGGCGAACCTCGCCGAGGCGCTGTTCGAGCACGGCCGGATCACCACCACCGAGGCCAAGGCCAAGCGGCTGCGCCCGTACGCCGAGCACCTCATCACCTTTGCCAAGCGCGGTGACCTGCACGCCCGTCGCCAGGTGCTCAAGCGCCTGAACGACAAGAGCGTCGTGCACACGCTGTTCGACGAGATCGGCCCGCGCTACGAGAACCGCCCCGGCGGCTACACCCGCATCGTCAAGCTCGGCCCGCGCAAGGGCGACAACGCGCCCATGGCGATCATCGAGCTCGTCGAGGCGCTGACCGTCGCGCAGCAGGCGGTCGGCGAAGCCGAGCGCGCCCGCGGCACGAAGTCCGCGCCGAAGAAGGCCCCCACCGGTGCCACCCGCGAGGCGGCTGAGGAGCTCGCCAGCGAGTCCCCGACCGCGGCCGCTGTCGCCGCCGAGGCTGCTGCAGCGGACGAGGTCGCCGCAGCCGAGGAGTCCGTGGCCGCCGACGAGGCGCCTGCCGAGACCGTCGTCGAGACGGAGGCCGAGACGGCTGAGGCGCCGCAGGCCCAGGAGCCCGAGGTCGGTGAGCCGGTCGCGGAGACCCCTGACGTTCCGCAGGAGCCCACCGACGACAAGCCCGCTCCTGAGACGGCACCCGCGGCCGACTCCGAGGTCGAGGCTCCCGCCGAGGAGGTCGCGGCCGGTGCGACCGGTCCGGCCGAGGAGGCCACTCCCGAGGCTCCGGCCGAGGAGACCGCGACCGACGACGCCGAGGGCGAGAAGTAACCAGCACGTCCCACGAGCCCGCTCTCCCCACCGGGGAGGGCGGGCTCGTGCGTGTCCGCCTGGACCTGTCCTACGACGGCACGGACTTCGCGGGCTGGGCCTTCCAGCACCAGACGCGGACCGTCCAGGGCGAGCTCGAGACGGCGCTGCGCACCCTTGCCAGGCGCGAGGACCTGCCGCGCGTGACCGTCGCGGGCCGCACCGACGCCGGCGTGCACGCACGCGGGCAGGTCGCGCACGTAGACCTGCCCGCGCAGCTGGCGCACGACCCGCTGCTCCTGCGACGGCTCAACGGCCTGCTGCCCCACGACGTCCGCGTACGGCGGGTCGGCGCCGCGCCGGACGGCTTCGACGCGCGGTTCTCCGGCTTGGCGCGGACCTACACCTACCGCGTGGCGGACACCCCTGAGGCGGTCGACCCGATGCGCCGGCACGACACCCTCGTCTGGCCGCGACCGCTCGACCTCGTCGCGCTGCAGGCGGCCTCCCTGCACCTGCTGGGCCTTCACGACTTCGCCGCGTTCTGCCGGCGCCGCGAGGGGGCCACGACCGTCCGCACCCTGCTCCAGCTGGACTGGGAGCGGGACAGCTCGGGGGTGCTCATCGCGACGGTGCGGGCCGATGCGTTCTGCCACTCGATGGTGCGCTCGCTCGTCGGGGCGCTGCTCGCCGTCGGCGAGGCCCGCCGGCCGGTGCAGTGGCCGGGCTCGCTGCTGGCCCTCGGCGCGCGCGCTTCGGAGGTTGCGGTTGCCCCGCCGTACGGGCTGTGCCTGGAGCACGTCGAGTACCCGCCAGATGACGAGCTCGCGGCCCGCCAGCAGGTCACTCGCAACCTGCGCAGCGCAGAGACGTCAGCCGGATCGGGGTGAGAAGAAGAGCGGCTCCGCGGCGAGAGCGACGCTCGCCTCCAGCTGCTCGATCTCAAGCTCGTCCGCGAGCAGCCGTGCGATGTCGTCGGCGGCCACGCGTTGCGCGAAGGTCTGCTCGAGCCACTCCATGAGCAGCGCGAGCAGGATCAGGCCCGGGATCACGAGCAGCGCGGCCAGGAGCACGAGGGGGTTCACCGGCGGCACCGCCAGCTGCTCCCAGCACGTCCACAAGTCACCCGCATGCGGAGGGTGTACCCGCCGACCGGTTTCGCTACGCGCAGCGCCGCTACGCGATCATCGCGCCGATCAGGACGAGCGTGCCAAGTCCGCCGGCGACGACGCCGAACCACGCCCGGCCGCGCCCTCCGACGGTGGGCCTGTTCCTCAGGTCGCGCAGTGCGAGCACGCCCAGCACGAGCGCGATCGGGGCGCAGACGATGAGGATCGCGAACAGCCCCGCGTAGCCGGCAGCGATGGCCAGCCCGGATCGGTTGACGGGGAGGAGGGCCTCCATCGACCGGTTGCGCTCAGCCGGCGCAGCACCCCAGGGCGGCACGGTCCCGTACTGGGGTGGGGCCGCGGGGTGGACATGACCGGTCCACTGGACGCCGTCGAACCAGCGCAGCTGCCCCGGAGTGCTCGGGTCGGGGTACCACGCGGCAGGCGCGGGGGCGGCGGCGGAGGAAGCCGCGAAGGCGTCGGTCACCCTCGTGACATCGGATCGCCCGGGGCACCACTGGAGGGCCGCCGGGGCCTCACCACGCGGTCGCCGTGGGCGGGCAGGCCGGGTGCGCAGCACACGCCCTCCTATGGTGGAGCGATGGCGTCGGTCAAGCAGTTCCAAGTCACCTTCGACTGCGCGGTGCCCGAGCGCGTGGCGCGCTTCTGGTGCGAGGTGCTGGGCTACGTCGTCCCGCCGCCACCGGAGGGGTTCGCGTCGTGGGACGACTTCGACCGCTCGCTTCCGGCTGAGCACCAGGGCTCGGCGTTCGCCTGCGTCGACCCTGCGGGTGTGGGCCCCCGGCTGTTCTTCCAGCGCGTTCCTGAGGGCAAGGGGGTCAAGAACCGGGTGCACCTCGACGTCCGCGTCGGCACCGGGCTCGTGGGAGCAGAGCGTCTGGCTGCGTTGGAGGCCGAGTGCGCCCGCCTGCTCCCGCTCGGTGCGGTGCGCGTCCGTCTCCTGGCCGCCGACGGCGTCGACGAGTCGTGCATCGTGATGCAGGACGTCGAGGGCAACGAGTTCTGCCTCGACTGAGCGACGGCCGGCTCGAGGAACTTGTCAGGTCACCAGCGCGTCGGGACTCGATCGCGGCCTGACAACTCCTCCAGCCCACGCGTGCAGAGCCGAGTCGTCAGTCCACGGTGGCGTACCAGGCCGGTGAACCCGCGGGTGTCGGTCGAAGAGCGAAAAGCGCTCGTCCTGATGCGGGACCATGGCGACATGGGTTATGTGGACGTGCAGGGGGTGTCCTACGTCCTGCCCGACGGCAGGGTGCTGTTCGCCGACGCGAGCTTCCGCGTGGGGGAGGGCAGCAAGACGGCGCTGGTCGGTGCCAACGGCACCGGCAAGACCACACTGCTGCGGATCGTCGCCGGCGATCTGGTCCCCAGCGCCGGAGCGGTGGCGCGTGATGGCGGGCTCGGCGTGATGCGCCAGTTCATCGGATCGATCCGCGACGACACCGAGGTGCGTGACCTGCTGCTCGACCTCGCGCCACCCGGCGTCCGTGACGCCGGCCGCAAGCTCGAGAAGGCCGAGCTCGCGATGATGGAGCACGACGACGAGAAGACCCAGATGAAGTACGCGCAGGCGCTCGCCGACTGGGGCGACGCGCACGGGTACGACGCCGAGGTCCAGTGGGACGTCTGCACCACCTCCGCGCTCGGCATGCCGTATGAGAAGGCGATGTACCGCAAGCTCCACACCCTGTCCGGCGGTGAGCAGAAGCGGCTTGCGCTGGAGGCACTGCTGCGCGGCCCGGACCAGGTGCTGCTGCTCGACGAGCCCGACAACTACCTGGACGTGCCCGGCAAGCGGTGGCTCGAAGCGGCGCTGTCGGAGAGCCAGAAGACGGTGCTGTTCGTCAGCCACGACCGGGAGCTGCTGGCCAACGTCGCCAACCGGGTGGTCACGGTCGAGGCTCACGGGACCTGGGTGCACGGCGGCGGGTTCGCGACCTACCACGACGCTCGACAGGCGCGACGCGAGCGGCTCGAGGAGCTGCACAAGCGCTGGGACGAGGAGCACGCGCGGCTCAAGCAGCTGGTCATCACCCTGCGCGAGCAGGCGAAGATCAGTCCCGACATGGCCTCGCGCTACCGCGCCATGCAGACGCGCCTGGAGAAGTTCGAGCAGGCCGGCGCGCCCCCGGAGCAGGTCGTCGACCAGAAGGTCAGCATGCGGCTGCGCGGCGGGCGCACCGGCGTTCGGGCCGTCACGGCGGACAGGCTCGAGCTCACCGGGCTGATGAAGCCCTTCGACCTCGAGGTCTTCTACGGCGAGCGGGTGGCGGTGCTGGGCTCCAACGGCAGCGGCAAGTCGCACTTCCTGCGGTTGCTCGCCGGCGACTCGATATCAGGGACCGTGAAGCACACGGGGGTGGCCCGCCTCGGGGCCCGCGTCGTGCCCGGTTGGTTCGCCCAGACCCACGACCAGCCGGAGCTGCACGGGAAGACGCTCGTCGAGGTGCTGCACCGCGGCGACGACGCCCGGAGGGGTCTGGACCGTGGGGCGGCCATCGGGGTGCTGCGCCGCTACGAGCTGAGCGAGCAGGCCGACCAGCGCTTCGAGTCCCTCAGCGGGGGGCAGCAGGCGAGGTTCCAGGTGCTGATGCTCGAGCTCGGCGGCGCCACGCTGCTGCTGCTCGACGAGCCGACGGACAACCTCGACCTGGCCTCGGCCGAGGCGCTCGAGGACGGCCTGTCAGGGTTCGAGGGCACGGTGCTCGCCGTGACCCACGACCGGTGGTTCGCCCGCGGCTTCGACCGCTTCCTGGTCTTCGGCTCGGACGGCAACGTCTACGAGGCCGACGAGCCCGTGTGGGACGAGGGAAGGGTCGTCCGTGCGCGTTGAGGTCCTGACCGACGCGGACTGGCGGGCCTGGCGCGACCTGCGGCTCGAGGCGCTGGCCGACACCCCGATCGGGTTCGGCGAGCTGCACGCCGACGCGGTCCTGCGCAGCGACGAGGAGTGGGAGGAACGCATCAACCACCCGCCCAACCCGGGAGTGCGCGTGATGGCGTTCGACGGCGACGAGGCTGTCGGCATGGCGGGCGGGTTCGTGAGCGACGCCGGGCTGCCGATCCTGTTCGCTGTCTACGTCCGCCCGGCGGCGCGCGGTGGGGAGGTGCTGCGCCTGCTGGTCGACGAGGTCGCGGCCTGGGCTGCTCCCGCGCCGCTCACGCTCGACGTGCACGTGGACAACGAGCGCGCCCGACGCGCCTACCTCACGCTCGGCTTCGTCCTCACCGGGGAGACCACGCCGGGGGGCGGGATCGACGGCCGGGACCTGCATCGGATGCGCCGCTGACCGGCGTACCGACGCTTTTGGAGCAGGGCGCGCTCTCCGGTAGTGTTGTGGGCTGTTGCGCTGCGCGGCTCCCCGGACGTGGGTGAGGCGCGTGCCACTCATGATCTCCAGAGAAGAGCTTCACGTGCGTACGTACCAGCCAAAGCCGGCTGACGTGACCCGCCAGTGGCACGTCATCGACGCCGACGACGTCGTGCTGGGTCGCCTCGCGACCCAGGCCGCCACGCTGCTGCGCGGCAAGCACAAGCCGACGTACGCACCGCACCTGGACACCGGTGACTTCGTCATCGTCATCAACGCCGCCAAGATCGTGATGACGGGCAACAAGGCCGCGCAGTCCCGCGTGCACCGCCACTCGGGCTACCCGGGCGGCCTCAAGAGCGTCTCGTACGCCGACGTCCTCGCGACCCGCCCCGAGCGGATCATCGAGAAGGCGATCAAGGGCATGCTCCCGCACAACACGCTGGGCCGTCAGATGCTGTCGAAGCTGAAGGTCTACGCCGGCCCGACCCACCCGCACCAGGCCCAGAAGCCGGTGCCCTTCGAGATCATCCAGGTGTCGCAGTGACCGCAGAGCTCATTCAGACCGTCGGCCGCCGCAAGGAGGCCATCGTCCGTGTGCGCCTCGTGCCGGGCACCGGGCAGTACAAGCTGAACGGCCGCACCCTCGAGGAGTACTTCCCGAACAAGGTGCACCAGCAGGCGATCAACGAGCCGTTCGTCCTGCTCGAGAAGTCCGAGCAGTACGACGTCATCGCGCGGCTGCACGGCGGCGGCATCTCCGGCCAGGCCGGTGCACTGCGCCTCGGCATCGCCCGCGCGCTGCAGGAGATCGAGCCCGACGACCGCCCGGCCATG
>DATLCV010000120.1:0-45381 GCA_035526225.1 Mycobacteriales bacterium | reverse complement strand
TCGAGGCCAGCAGGCTGGTGCTACGCCGAGTTGGCGTCGAGCACCCGGCCCAGCGCCCGTGCGATCGTCCTGAGCTCGCTGTCGCTGAGCTGCTCGGCAAAGTGCTCGTCGATCCCCCTGAGGTAGACGGGGGCCGCCTGTCGGAAGCGCGCAAGACCCTGCGGCGTCAGGACGGCGTAGGCGGACCGGGCATCAGCCGGGTTCACCTCACGGCTGACAAGGCCTGCGGCGACGAGGTCCTCAACCAGTCGGCTCACCCGGGTGCGGCTCAGCACCACGCGCTCTCCCAGGTCGCTCATGCGCAGCCGACGCTCCGGCGCAGCGGAAAGCTCGAGCAGCACGTCGTACCAGCTCAGCGCCAGCCCGGTCTCCAGCTGAAGCCGCTTGTCGAGCACCGGCACCAGAGCGGCATGCACCTGCAGCAGTGCCCCCCAGGCGCTCGTCGACAGGTCCCTTCGGCTCTTGTCCATGCCACGAGTGTAGGCGTAGTTGCGTGCGCGCGCACTGATATGTATAGTGCGTGCAGACGCACACAATCAATCGGAGGTCCGCATGACGCACCTGCTGCACATCTCAGCCTCGCCCCGGGGCGCTGCCTCGGAGTCCCTGTCCATCGCCGAGACGTTCCTGGACGCTGTCCGCGACGTGCGGCCCGAGGTCGTCGTCGAGACCTTCGACCTGTGGGACGGCACGCTGCCGCAGTTCGGCCCCGCCGCCGCAGGCGCCAAGATGTCAGTGTTCGCCGGCCAGGAGCCCGAAGGGGAGCACGCCGCAGCCTGGCAGGCCGCCCGCGCCACCTACGAGCGGTTCGCCAGTGCCGACGAGTACCTGTTCAGCGTTCCGATGTGGAACCACGGGATCCCCTACGTCCTCAAGCAGTTCATCGACGTCGTCAGCCAGCCGGGCATGGTGTTCGGCTTCGACCCGGAACACGGGTACACCGGACTCCTGACCGGCAAGAAGGCGGCCGTGGTCTACACGAGTGCCGTCTACGGCGCAGGACGGCCACCGTCCTTCGGCACCGACTTCCAGGCGCCGTACTTCGACGCCTGGCTCCGGTGGGCCGGGATCGACGACATCACCAGCATCCAGTTCCGACCCAATCTCGCGACCGGTGACGCCGAAGCCGGTCGGGCGGTGGCGCATGCCACTGCGCACGACGCCGGCAAGACCTTCTAGCCCACCCGTCCTACAACACCCACACAGGAGATGAGCACCATGACCGCACTGATCACCCGCAACGAGCTCCGTCGCGCCATGGCGGCCGGGACAGTCACCGTCGTCGACGCGCTGCCTGCCGCCTACTACGACCAGCAGCACCTGCCTGGAGCGATCAACCTGGTGGCGACCGATGTCGACCAGCAGGCGCACAACCTGCTTCCCGACAAGGGAGCGAGCATCGTCACCTACTGCTCGAACCCTGCGTGCGGCAACAGTCAGGCGGTCGCCAACCGCCTGACGAGGCTCGGGTACACCAACGTCCGCAAGTACTCCGACGGCATCGAGGACTGGGTAGGGGCGGGCCTCGAGGTGGAGTCGTCGGCGGCCCGCGTCGGCTGACCTCGCCGAGTCGGTCCCTCCCCTGTGCAGCGTGACGGAAGTCAAGGCACGTCCCAACACCATGGAGGTATGTCATGCGGGCAGCCGTTCTGAGAACCGACGGCCGCAAGGAGGCGATCGACGTCACGGACTGGGCGAACCCGGAGGCCATGCCGGGCTGGGTCGTGGTGCGTGTCATGCGGGCCTCGCTGAACCAGCTGGACCAGATGACCGTCGATGAGCGAACCGAGCTCCCCCGCGATGCCGTCATCGGGTCGGACGCAGCCGGCATCGTGGTCGAGACAGGTGAGGGCGTATCAGGCGTCAGCGTCGGCGACGAGGTCGTCGTGCTGCCCTCGCTGTGGTGGGGAGCGGGTGATGACGTCCAGTCCGCCGACTACGAGATCCTGGGCTACCCGACGCAGGGAACGCATGCCGAGCTGGTTGCGGTCCCGGCGGAGAACGTGTTCCCCCGCCCGGGCAGGCTGACGTGGGACGAGGCTGCGGCTCTTCCGCTCGCCGGCCTCACGGCATGGCGTGCTGTCATGAGCCGTGGGGCACTGCGTGCCGGCGAGACGATGATCGTCACCGCGGCATCCAGCGGGGTCGGGAGCCTGGCTGTTCAGATCGGACACGCCGTCGGAGCCCGCGTCATCGCCGTGAGCTCCGACCAGGACAAGCTGGACCGGGCGTGCGCCCTCGGCGCCTCAGGTGGTGTCCTGCGGACCAGCAGCGATCTCGCCGGGGACCTCGTCAGGGCGGTAGACGGCGCGGCTGATCTCGTCGTGGACTCGACGGGCGCGCACTGGCCCGCGCTGTCCCGGGCACTGCGACCCGGCGGTCGGATGGTCACGATCGGTCAGAAGGGCAGCTCCGAGGCAACGTTGCCCGTGCAGACCGTGTACTGGCGCCAGCTCTCGGTCCTCGGCTCCTCGATGGGCAGTCCACGTGACTTCGCCGCGCTTCTTGATCACCTGGACGGCGCGACGTGGGCACCGGTCGTCGACAGCGTCTTCGACCTGGAGGACATCGCCCGTGCCTACGCGCGTCTCGGTCACTCGGAGCGCTACGGCAAGGTGGTCCTGTCGTTCTCCGGGAACGCCGGCACTGCTGCGGAGTCCTCGCGCCGCGAGTAGCGTCGCGCGCAATGGAGATCACGCTGGTCCGCGGGGACATCACCGTGCAGCAGGTGGACGCCCTGGTCACCGCTGCCAACACCGAGCTGGTCGGCGGCGGCGGCGTCGACGGCGCCGTGCACGCAGCGGCCGGACCGCAGCTGCTCGAGGCCTGTCGAGCGCTGGCGCCCTGCCCGGCCGGCTCCGCCGTGGTGACTCCCGCCTTCGGCCTCCCGACCGTGCGCTGGGTGATCCACGCCGTGGGTCCGATCTACGCCGGCCCGCAGGACGCGCCGACACTCGCCTCGGCGTACGCGTCCGCTCTCGCTTGCGCGGACGAGGTCGGTGCCCGCTCGGTGGCGTTCCCCTCGATCTCGACCGGCGTGTACGGCTACCCGGCCGACGAGGCCGCACGCATCTCCGTCGACGCCCTGCGCAGCGCGCGCACCGCCGTGGAGCAGGTGCTGCTGGTGGCCTTCAGCCGCGGCATGGAGGCCCGGTGGGCCGAGGTGCTGCTGCTCGGAGACTGAGGCACACTGGACACCTGTCCAGTGCACGGGCATGCTGCCGCGGTGACCGCTGCTGCGAGCTGCTCGTGACCCGGGTCCCCGACGGCATCGCGGGGCTCACCGCCGACTGGCTGTCGGAGGCACTCGGAGCCGATGTCACCGGTGTCGAGGTGACGCCGGTGGGCACCGGCCAGACCGGGTCGAGCCACCGCCTGGCCGTCACGTACGGCGGGCCGGTCGCGCTACCGGCCACGTTCGTCGCGAAGACGGGCGCGGAGGACCCCCAGGTGCGGCAGCGCGTCGCGCACGGGTACCGCGCCGAGTTCGCGTTCTACGAGCGGATCGCCGGCACCGTCGACGTCCCGGTGCCGCAGGTCTACGCCGCAGCGCTCAGCGACGACGCGACGCAGATCGTGCTGCTGATGGAGGACCTCGCCCCCGCTGTGCAGGGTGACCAGATCGGCGGCACCACGCGCGAGGTGGTGCTGACCGGTGCCCGCGCCCTGGCCGGGCTGCACGGCCCGCGGTGGTGCGACCACACCTGGAAGGACCTCGACGTGCTCACGATGCCGCTGGCGACCGAGGACTCCGCCGCCGGCATGGGCGAGCTGGTGCGGCTGGCGACGGACACGTTCCTCGCGACGCTCGGCGACCGGATGAGCAGCGCCGACCGCGACACGCTCGACGCGTTCCCGAAAGCCGTGCCCGACTGGCTGATGCAGACCCCCGAGCGCTTCGCCCTCCTGCACGGCGACTACCGGCTGGACAACCTGATGCTCCATCCCGACGGTGGCATCAAGGTCGTCGACTGGCAGACCCTCACCGTGGGGCTTCCCGGCCGCGACCTCGCCTACTGGGTCACGACGAGCGTGAGTCCCGCTGCCCGGCGTGATGTCGAGGCCGAGGCGGTGTCGGTGTACCACGCGGCCCTTGCGGTCGACGGCTACTCGCTCGCCGCCTGCGAGGAGGACTACCGCGCAGGACAGCTGCACACGCTGCTCATCGCCACGCTGGGCTGGGCGTTCACCACCCAGACCGAGCGGGGCGGTCGCATGATGCTCGCCATGGTCGAGCGCGCCTGCGCCGCCATCCGTGACCTGGAGGTGCTCTAGTGCTGGGCTGCTACCTGCTCGCCGGACAGCCGGAGACCTCGCGCGACCTCGTGGAGGAGGTGCGGCTGGCGGAGGACCTCGGCCTGGACGCGGCGTTCATCAGCGAGCGCTACAACAAGAAGGAGGCCGCGGTGCTGTGCGGCGCCGCCGGTGCGGCGAGCGAGCGGATTCGCATCGTCACGGCTGCGACGAACCACAACACGCGGCACCCGATGGTGACGGCCGGCTTCGCGCGCACCATGCAGTCGCTCACCGGCGGGCGCTTCACGCTGGGACTCGGCCGCGGGGTCGTCGCGATGCAGGACGCCTACGGCATCGACCGCGTCACCACGCAGCAGCTGGAGGACTTCGCCGTCCTCATGCGCCGCCTCTTCCGCGGCGAGGTCGTCTTCGACCATCCGGGCTCGCCGGTGCTGCACCTCGACGGAACGCTCGACGAGCACCTGCCGATGTGCCTGGTCGCCTTCGGTGACCGCACGCTGGAGCTCGCAGGCAGGTTGTTCGACGATGTCGTGCTGCACACGTACTTCACCGACGAGGTCACGGCGCACTGCGTCGACGTCGCCAAGAACGCGGCGGCGAAGGCAGGCAAGGAGATCCGCGTGTGGTCGTGCTTCGCCACGATCCCCGACGGCATCCCGGAGGAGCTGCGGCTGAAGAAGACCGTCGGCCGGCTGGGCACCTACCTGCAGGGGTACGGCGAGCTGCTGGTGCGGACCAACGGCTGGGATCACTCCGTGCTGGAGCGCTTCCTCGCCGACGAGACGGTGCGCAGCATCCCGGGCCTCGACATGACCGCGACGACCGAGCAGCTGCAGCACGCCGGCTCGCTGCTGCCCGAGGAGTGGTTCGCGGCCAGCGCCACGGGCACCCCCGAGCAGTGCGCCGATGCTGTCCGCGGTCAGCTCGCCCTCGGATGCGACGGGGTCATCCTCCACGGCTGCACGCCGACCGAGCTGGCCCCCGTCGTACGGGCGTTTCGGCAGGGCGGCTGACTCAGCCCTTCCCGCAGTACTCCGCGACGAGCAGCGCGAGGTCGTCGCTCAGCGGACCTCCTGTACGCCGGCGCACCTCGCTGAGGATCTGGTCGAGCACGTCCTCAAGCGGTGCACCTGCGAGCGGGGAGGTCACCTCCATGAGGTCCACGAACCCGCCCCTGGTGTCGCGTGCCTCGACGAGGCCGTCGGTGTACAGCAGCAGCCGCTCGCCGGCACGCAGCGTGCCGCTCACCAAGAACGGCTCCACGCCGAGGCCGAGGGGCACGGTCGTCGCGCACAGCACCTCGTGCACCCCCGTCTGCGAGGCGAGCAGCGGCGGTGGGTGTCCGCAGCTGACGAGGGTGAAGGTGCCGTCGTCGTTGATGTCGGCGATGAGAGCCGTGACGAAGTCCTCGTCCTCGAGGTAGGTGCGCACCCGGCGGTCGATCTGCTGCGCGACCAGCACCAGGTCGTCCAGGTCGGCTGCGGCGGCGCGGAACTCGCCCAGCACGATGGTGGCGACGCGCACGGCTTCCAGGCCCTTGCCGCGCACATCGCCGATGAGCAGCCGCACCGCGCCAGGCCGCGCGATGGTCTCGTAGAGGTCGCCCCCGACGAGTGCCTCCGCGGCAGCGCTGATGTAGCGGCCCGCCAGGGCGATCGCGCCGACCTGCTTCGGAGGCCTGGCCAGGATCGCGTGCTGCGCCGCCTCCGCGACACGCATCACGTCGGCCAACCGGGTGGACTGCTCGCGGAAGGCGTGTGCCGTCTCCACAGCGACAGCGGCCCGCCGGGCGATGTCCTCCGCCAGCGGGACGTCGTGCGCGCCGAACCGCCGGCCGGACTCCGCGTGGATCATCGAGAGCGCGCCGATGACGCCGCCGCGTCCCGCCAGGGGAACTACCAGGGCGCTTGTCATGCCAAGGCCCTCGATGAGCTCGAGGTGCTCCGCGGTGACCGCGGAGCGTTCGAGGAGCTCGCGGGGGATGTCGGCGTAGAGCTCGCTGGTCCCTGTACGGATGACCTGCGCGGCGCCCTGAGCAGCGGTGGAGTCCGCCGGGTAGCGGTCCTGCAGCGAGCGTGCCCAGCTCGTCCTGGCCGGGTCCGTGTGGGTGATCCCGACGGTTCGGATGCGCCCGTCTTCGAGCAGCTGGATGACGCACCAGTCGGCGAGGGTGGGCACGACCAGGTCGGCGAGAGCCTGCAGCACGGCGCGGTGGTCAAGGCTGCTGCTGAGGACGACGGAGGCCTCGGCCAGCAGTGCGAGCTTGTCGGCCGCGAGCCCGGCCTCGGACATGGCCATGGCGCGTTCCAGCGCTTGCGCGGTGACGCCCGCCAGCGTCGTGAGCATGGTCAGCTGGGAGTCCTCGTGCACCAGCCCTGACCCGATGAACCGCAGCGCCAGCACGCCGAGCTGGTGCCGACCGACGATGAGCGGCGCCACCAGCAGGCGCATCTCCTCCGGATAGCTCCCGGCGAGGTGGGGGTACCGCGCCGCGAGGTCGGTGCGGCTGCGGAAGACCAGCGGCTCGCCGCTGCGCAGCACGTTGCCGCCGGGCAGGTCGTCGTCGATGGAGAACGCCTGGAACTCGCGGGCGAGCATCTCGTCCCCCACGCCGTCGCGGTGCGCCGCCCGCAGCATCCCGTCATCGCCGAGCAGGTACACGACCGCGACGTCCGCGCGCAGGATCTCCAGGGAGTTGGCGACGACGGCCTGGGCTACGTCGCCGACCGTCGCTGCGGCGGCAAGGTCGGCGGTGACGCGCTGCAGCATTGCCAGTCGGGTGGCGACCTCCTGCAGCGGGGCGATCCGGGTGAACTCCTCCGCGAGGCGCTCGGCGAACGTCGGGGGCCTGCCGGGCTTCTCGCCGGCGACCTGGCGGCGCAGCTGGTCCACCAGGGCCTCGACGTACCACCGGCGGAAGACCTTGTGGACCGCCGGCGCCTCCAGGGTCAGCAGGCGGGCGCTGCGTGCGTAGCGGTCGGCCTCGTCAAGCGCGCTGAGGTAGCGGGTACCCGCCTCCGCGGCGGTCGGGGGTAGGTGCAGGCTCAGGTGCGTCATCGCGGCACCCTTGCCCGCGGCCGCGAGCGCCTGCTCCTTGATCTGGGTGCGGGCGATCGAGAAGTCCTGGACGACCGATTGCACCAACCGGTCGAGCCACGTCGGTCGAACCCCCGTGTCGTCGGACGAGGCGAGCACGAACTCGCGCACCAGGTTGTCCACGTGCGACTTGGCTTCGAGCAGCAGGTCGGTGGGCACGTCACCGAGCTCGACGGTGAACCAGTCGGAGGTGCTCCTTGCCTCCTCCCAGCCGATGAGCATGCCGTCGAGGTCGAAGGGCGTCGGGTGGGGCCCGGCGGTCTCGGTGCCGCCGATCGGGATCTCGGCCCAGATCACCTTGCCCCCCTCGACCTGCGAGACGCCCCACTCACTGGTCAGCGCGGCGACCAGGGCGAGCCCGCGGCCGGTCATGGAGTGGCCCGCGTCGCGCATGCGGACCGGTGGGCGCGCCCCGTGGTCGATGACCTCCACCCGCGCACCGCGATCGTGGTCGGCGACCCGCACGGTGACGGGTGGCCGCCCGTGGAGGATCGCGTTCGTGACGAGCTCGGTGACGACGAGCTCGGCGTCGCCCACGGTGCTCTCGGGCATGCGTGAGAGCGCGGCCTGGGTGAACTTGCGAGCCCGCGAGACCGCATCGGGCTCCATGCCGAGGGAGAGCTCGTGCAGGGTCGTGTCCACAACCCCCTCCCCTTCGCGGCGCAGCATCGTGTGCTCGGAGCCACGAGGCTCCGAGCACAGCATGCCCACCCCTGGCGTTTTTGAACGAGAGGTGACGCGGCCGCGCCACGCTTGCGTGGCGGCTCCGCAGCGCGACCTTCGCGCGTCGTACCCTTGGCTCGTGCCAGCATCCGCCCCAGCGCGGGAGCACGTCGTGACCTTCTACGACCACGACTCCCAGCTCGTGCCTCAGGTCACGGCCTTTCTCGCCCCTGCCTTGACCGTGGGAGGGCGCGCCGTGGTGGTCGCGACGCCGGAGCACCGCGCCGCTCTTGTCGCAGAGCTGGTACGGCGGGGGCTCGACCCGGTGGCGCTGGAGCGCGCCGGCTGCTTGGTGCTGCGCGACGCCGACGCCACGCTCGGGCGGTTCCTGCTCGAGGGCCTCCCCGATCGTGAGCTGTTCTACGCCGTGGTCCGCGACCTGCTGGGTGGAGCAGGCCCCGGGGCGCGCGTCTTCGGTGAGATGGTGGCGCTGCTGTGCGAGCGCGGCGCCGCCGCCGCAGCGGTGCAGCTCGAGGGGTTGTGGAACGAGGTGCTCGCGAAAGGGGGAACTGCCCTGCTGTGCGCCTATCCGCTGCACTGCCTGCAGGACCAGGCCCTGACCAGCACCACCGGCATCTGCTCCGCCCACACGGTCGTGCACGATCCGGAGAGCTACGCCCAGGACACGGTGACCTACCGTGACTCGGCGGTCTTCGTCCCGGTCGCTGCCGCAGTCGGCGCGGCCCGGCGGTTCGTGGCCGGCAGGCTGCAGGCGTGGGGCGAGCCCGAGCTGGTGGGGGATGCGGCGCTGGTCCTGTCAGAGCTCGCCACCAACGCGGTGCGGCACTCGGAGTCCGCGTTCCGCGTCACCCTGGTCTCCCAGGGCGGCCAGGTCCAGATCGGCGTCGAGGACGTGGGGAGCGAGTTCCCGGAGGTGCGCGACCCGGCACCTGAGGCGCTGGGCGGCCGGGGGGTTGCGATCGTGGAGGACCTCTCCCGCACCTGGGGCTACGACACGACCGTCGACGGCAAGCGGGTCTGGGCGGAGCTGCGCCGCAGCTGAGAGCGACCGCCGGGCCCGCGGGGCGCGAACCCGGCGGCCGTCGCCCTCAGGCGTTGATAGCGGTGCGTCCCTCCTTCGTGCTCACCACGATGCGTCGCGGCTTGGCCTGCTCCGCGACAGGAATGCGAAGGCTGAGCACGCCGGCGTCGTAGCCGGCGGCGATGTGCTCGGTGTCGAGGTTGTCGCCGAGGACGAGCTGCCGGTTGAAGACCCCGCGCGGGCGCTCGGCCGCGAGCACCTCGACGTCGTCAGTCGTAGGCAGCGGCCGCTCGGCCCGGACCGTGATGACGTTGCGCTCGACGTCGAGGTCGATCGTGTCGGGGTTCACGCCGGGGAGGTCGAACTCCACCACGAACGTGTCGCCCTCGCGCCACGCGTCCATCGGCATGGCCGACGGCCTGGTGGCGGTCCCGTTCGTGCCGAAGAGCTGCTGGCTAAGTCGGTCCAGCTCGCGGAAGGGGTCAGTGCGCATCAGCATCATCCACCTCCAGGTCTCGGTCTGTGCGCTCCTCCAAATCTGGTCTGGAGGATGTAGATTTTCTGTACCACAACTGGGATGTTGATGACAAGACCCGACCGAGGAGCGATCCGTGGAGCTTGCGCGACCTGATCCCACGCGGGGTCTCTACGGGATCTCCGTGGCCGCCGAGATCCTGGGCATGGGAGCGCAGGCGCTGCGGACGTACGAGTCGCGCGGCCTGATCCAGCCGCAGCGCACCGACGGAGGCACGCGTCGCTACAGCACGCGCGACCTGGAGAGGCTGCAGCGCATCGGCGAGCTCCTTGCTGGGGGACTGAACCTGGCCGGTGTGAGCATGGTCCTCGACCTCGAGGCGGAGAACGCCCGCCTGCGCGCCAAGCGATCGACGGGCCGGCACTAGGGTGCGGCGGTGCTGATCACCCTCGGAGACGACGCGCCACAGCTGGACCCCACCTGCTGGGTTGCCCCCGGTGCCGTGCTGGCCGGGCGGGTCGAGCTCGGCGAGCGTGCGAGCGTCTGGTACGCCACCGTCGTCCGTGCGGAGGGAGACCGCATCACGATCGGCGCGGGCTCGAACATCCAGGACGGTTCCGTGTTGCACACCGACCCGGGCTTTCACCTCGAGATCGGCCCTGGCGTCACAGTGGGCCACCGCGCGGTGCTGCACGGCTGTCGGGTCGAGCAGGACGTGCTGGTGGGCATGGGCGCCGTCGTCATGAACGGCGCCGTCATCGGCGCCGGCTCGATGGTGGCGGCGGGTGCGCTTGTCCCGGCAGGCACGGTCGTCCCGCCGCGGTCCCTCGTCGTAGGGGCTCCCGGTCGGGTACGGCGGGCGACGACCGACGACGAGCTCGTCCTCATCCGGGCGAACGCGCAGCACTACGAGCAGCTCGTCGCCTTGCACCGTGCCGGGTCGCAGCAGGTCGGGAGCCGCGCGCAGCAGTAGCAGGACTCCGGCGCCCGGTGTACGACAGGGGCATGACTCTCGTCGTGGTCGGTGCAGGTCTGGCAGGGGCGAAGGCCGCGGAGGCGGCGCGCGCGACAGGGTTCGCAGGGAGGGTGCTGCTCGTCGGTGAGGAGCACTCGCCTCCCTACGAACGCCCCCCGCTCTCCAAGCAGGTGCTGAAGGGCGAGAAGCCGCCGGAGTCGGCGCGGGTGCACCCCGAGGGGTTCTACGACGAGCAGCGCATCGAGCTGCGGACGGGTGAACGGGTCACCGGGCTCGACCTCGCGGACCGCACCGTGCACGTGGGTGACGAGGTGGTGCCGTACGACCGGCTGGTGCTCGCGACCGGCGCCCGGCCTCGTCGTCTGGGCATACCTGGCGCCGACCTCGAGGGAGTGCACTACCTGCGCACCGTCGAGGACTCGGTGCGGTTGGCGGAGGCAGCCCGGAGCGCCGGCCGGGTGGCCGTGGTCGGGGGCGGCTGGATCGGTTCCGAGGTCGCGGCCTCCCTCCGCCAGCTAGGGGCCGACGTCGTCGTCGTGGACCCGATGCCCACGCCCTTGCACGGCGTCCTCGGTCCGGAGGTGGGGGCGTCGTTCGCCCAGCTGCACAAGGCCCACGGCGTGCAGCTCCGCATGGGCGTCGGCGTCGCGTCGCTGCGCGGATCGGGCCGCGTCGACGGCGTCGTGCTCGCTGACGGCTCCACCGAGGCCGCCGACGTCGTGGTGGTCGGCGTGGGCGCCTTGCCCAACACCGAGCTGGCAGAGGCGGCGGGCCTGGCCGTGGACAACGGTGTCGTGGTCGACGAGCGGTTGCAGACCGCCGTACCGGGCGTGCTGGCCACGGGCGACGTGGCCAGCGCCTTCCACCCGCGATACGGCCGGCACGTGCGGGTCGAGCACTGGGCGAACGCCCTGAACCAGGGCGCCGCGGCCGGACGCAACGCGGTGGGCGAGCCGGAGGTGTACGACCGGCTGCCGTACTTCTACTCCGACCAGTACGACCTGGGCATGGAGTACGTCGGGCTCGCCGGTCGCGACGACAGCGTGACCGTGCGCGGTGACCGCGAGGGCTTGCAGTTCCTGGCCTTCTACCATCGCGATGGTCGGGTGACGGCGGCGTTGACAGTGAACGTGTGGGACGTCGTGGACGACCTCAAGGCCATCATCACCACCGGCTGGGAGGTGGACGAGGGGGTTCTCGCGGATCCTGACATCCCGCTGAACGACCTGCGCGGTGGCGGTTGATGCGCCTGTCGCAGGAGCCAGGTTCGCGGGACCGCACGCCAGGCCAGCGCTGAGGTGACACACCTCGCAGGAGGTGTTCCGCGTGGACGGATGGGCAGGCTCCTTGTCGACCGACTGACCCGATGGAAGGAGCCCGTCATGGGTGCGACCGACAAGCTCTCGAACAAGGTGGAAGAGCTCAAGGGACAGGCCAAGCAGCACGCCGGCGAGGCCACCGACAACGAGCAGCTCCAGGCCGAGGGCAAGCGTGACGAGGCCAAGGGCGACCTGAAGCAGGCCGGCGAGAAGGTCAAGGACGTCTTCCGCTAACCCCACACGTCATGACGAGCCGCGACCCTCGGGTCGCGGCTCGTCGCGTGTTCAGGGCCGTGCCATGATGTAGAACAGGTTCCACTTTTTCAGGGAGCGGCATGGCAACACCTGCGATCGAGGGCTGGTTCACGACTGGCGCGGAGCCCGCGTTGATGGGTTCGCGCTGCACCACGTGCGGCACGGTCTTCTTCCCCCGCGCCGACGGCTTCTGCCGCAACCCGGCGTGCGCGGGGGAGCAGTTCGTGGAGCTCCCGCTGTCGCGCCGGGGACGCGTCTGGTCCTACACCGATGCGCAGTACCAACCACCTCCTCCGTACATCCCGTCCACGGACCCCTACGAGCCGTTCGCTCTTGCGGCTGTGGAGCTGCCCGAGGGCCTCGTCGTCCTCGGCCAGGTGGCCAGCGGCTTCGGCGTGCGTGACCTCGCGGTCGGCACGGAGGTGGAGCTGGTCGTCGAGCCGCTCTACACCGACGCCTCGGGCGAGCGGACCATCTGGCGCTGGAAGCCGGTGAGCGGATGAGCAACGACGTCGCGGTCCTGGGGGTTGGGATGCACCCCTGGGGCAAGTGGGGGCGCCCCTTCGTCGAGTACGGCGTCGCTGCTGCCCGTGCCGCGCTCGCCGATGCTGCCGTCGACTGGCAGGACGTGGGCCTGATCGTCGGCGGTGAGACCGTCCGCAACGGGTACGGCGGGTACGTCGCCGGCGCGACCTTCGCCCAGGCGCTGGGCTGGAACGGCGCCCGCGTCGCGACGTCGTACGCCGCCTGCGCGACCGGTGCGCAGGCGCTGGACACCGCACGGGCCCGCATCCTCGCCGGGATGTGCGACGTCGCGCTCGTCGTCGGCGCCGACACCACTCCGAAGGGCTTCCTGGCGCCCAACGCGGGGGAGCGGTACGACGACCCCGACTGGCTGCGCTTCCGCTTGCTCGGCATGACGAACCCGGCGTACTTCGCGCTCTACGCCAGGCGGCGCATGGACCTGTACGGAGCGACCGCCGAGGACTTCGCCGCCGTCAAGGTGAAGAACTCCCGGCACGGCGTCGCGAACCCGTACGCGCGCTATCGCAAGGCGGTCGCGCTCGAGGAGGTGCTGGCGAGCCCGGTCGTCTCCGACCCGCTGCACCTGCTGGACATCTGCGCGACCTCGGACGGTGGCGCGGCCGTGGTGCTGACGTCGATGGACTACGCCCGCCGGCACGGCATCGCCGACCCCGTGCGCGTGCGCGCCATCAGCACCGTGACACCCGTCTTCCCGCAGACGGTCATCGAGATGCCCAACATGAGCACCGACGCGACGTCAGCCGTGCCCGCGCCCGAGCGCGGCTTCAAGGACTCGATCGCCCACGCGGCGTACGAGGAGGCCGGAATCGGGCCCGAGGACGTCTCGCTCGCCGAGGTCTACGACCTGGCGACCGCCCTCGAGCTGGACTGGTACGAGAACATCGGCCTCTGCAAGCCGGGTGAGGCGGAGTCGCTGATCCGCAGCGGCGACACCACGATCGGGGGACGGGTCCCGGTGAACCCCAGCGGCGGCCTGGCCTGCTTCGGCGAGGCCGTCCCTGCGCAGGCCCTCGCCCAGGTCTGCGAGGTCACCTGGCAGCTGCGCGGCCAGGCCGAGGGGCGCCAGGTCGAGGGCGCCCGCGTGGGCATCACCGCCAACCAGGGCCTGTTCGGCCACGGCTCGTCCGTCCTGCTGTCCGTCTAGAGGGGCTCAGTGGACGGAATGTGCCGCCACATTCAGGTTGCGAGGACGGCACGAGCCGAATGTGCCCGCACATTCCGTCGCGTGCGATTGCCTACTTGGCGGCGCGAGCCGGGCCGCGGCCGATGCGCACGTTGCTGACCGTGACGGTGCCGGCCTGGTCGGCGATGACGAACGGGATGGCGTCGGTCGCGACGCGCACACCCGGGTTCGCGGCCACGAAGGCCGCCCAGCCGACGGCGGGCGCGCCGCTGCCTCCGTTGAAGCTGATCGCGCAGTCGGCGTCGTTGATGACGTCGACGGTGCCCGCCCCGTCGTTGCAGGTGACGGCGTCCGCGGAGATGAAGTCCTCCCACGTCCCGTCACCGTCGATGTCGGCCGGCAGCGTGATGCGCGGGCTGCCCCCGGAGGTGGCGCCGGCGTAGGAGAAGGCGAGCTGGTTGACGTCCGCGAGGCGCTTGCCCGCGAGATTGGTGCGTGCGACGTACACGCCGGAGTAGCCGCCCACCGGGTTGGTCAGCGTGGCGCTGCGGCCGTCGAGGGAGCAGGAGCCGCTGTAGCCGTCCTGGGTGCCGTCGAAGCACTGGAGCTTGTTCCCGGCGGTGCTCGGGTCGCCCGCGGATGCGGTCTGGACGCCGACGGCGGCCAGAGACAGGAGGGCGAGCGTGCTGAGGGCGCGGACGCGCATGAGCGGGTGTCCTTCGGCTGGCGACTGCGGCGGCGCCGCGGTCTGGTGGCTGTCACGCCGTCCGAGGGTCATGGTGCGGTCGGCGTCTGTTGTCTCGTTCGAGGGCGGTGACACGTCTCCTGCCTGCCCCTAGGTGAGACATCGGCGTCAGGACCGTCGCGCGTCGGCCAGAATGAGGACGTGCCCGAGGTTCTCGCCCCTGAGACCTGGCGAGCCCGGCGGGCGGCGCACGAGGCGCGGGTCGACGTCTGGACGGCCGGCCACCGCGAGCGCGCGGCCGGCGGCCGCAGGCACCCGGTCGAGGACTTCCTGTTCACCTACTACTCGCACCGCCCGGGTCGGTTGCGGCGGTGGAGTCCGGGGGCAGGCGTCGTGCTGGCGGAGCACCCGGTGGACGCGCCGTACGTCGGCTCCGCAGCGGGCGCGGTGCTCGGCCCGGTCACTGATCGAGCCCGCCGTACGGCGGCGTTCGTGACGGACCTGCTGGTGCGCACCGCGTCGCGTCCGCCCCAGCTGGGCTGCTTCGGGCTGCACGAGTGGGCGATGACCTACCGGGGGGAGCGGCGACACGAGGACTGGCCGCTGCGGCTCGGGCAGGGGGGCACGGACGCGGTCGTCGACGAGCTCGGGCTGCGCTGCTCGCACCATGACGCGTTCCGGTTCTTCACGCCACCCGCCCGCCCGCTGAACCTGCTGCAGCCCACGCGGGAGGCGCAGGCGCAGCTCGAGCAGCCCGGGTGCCTGCACGCGAACATGGACCTCTACAAGTGGTCCTACAAGCTCTCGCCCTGGATCCCGTCAGAGCTGGTGGCCGACTGCTTCGATCTCGCCCGACGGGTGCGGTCTCTGGACATGCGTGCCTCGCCGTACGACCTGTCCGAGCTGGGTCTCGACCCGGTGGCGATCGAGACGCCGCAAGGCCGGCGCTCGTACGTCGAGCAGCAGTCGGCTTTCGCCGCGGAGGCCGCGTTGCTGCGGGTTCGGTTGCTCGGTGCGACAGCGCCCCTGCACTAGAACGTGTTCCTGTTAGGGTCCGCGCATGGGGACGAACCAGCGCAGCCAGATCCACCTGACCGATGACGAGATCACCGCGTTCGTGGCTCAGTCGCGCACAGCGACGATGGCCACGGTCGGCGCCGACGGGCAGCCGCACCTGGTCGCCATGTGGTACGCGATCATCGACGGCCAGCTGTGGTTCGAGACGAAGGCCAAGTCACAGAAGGCGGTCAACCTGCGCCGCGACGGCCGGATGAGCGTGCTCATCGAGAGCGGCCACACCTACGACACGCTCAAGGGCGTCTCCTTCGAGGGGCAGGGCGTGATCGTCGACGACCCGGACGCGCTGTGGCAGGTGGGCGTGAGCATCTGGGAGAGGTATACCGGCCCGTACTCCGAGGAGATGCGGCCCTTCGTCGAGATCATGCTCAACAAGCGGGTCGCGGTGCGCGTCGACGTGACGAGGACCCGCTCGTGGGACCACCGCAAGCTGGGCATCGACCCCATGCCGCTGGGCGGAACGACGGCTGCTTTCCTCTAGGGATGGTCCTCGAGGTGGCACTGATCGACGTCGCGCCGGGTGCGGAGGCTGCGTTCGGCGAGGCCTTCCTCCGCGGTCGCGGGCACCTCGCTGGCAGCGTCGGCTGCCGCTCGGTGCGGATGACGCAGGGGGTCGAGACTCCCACGAGGTTCGTGCTCCTGGTGGAGTGGGACTCGATCGAGGCTCACCAGGCGTTCCGCGCGTCAGCCGCGTTCCCCGCGTGGCGGGAGGAGGTAGGCCCGCACTTCGCGGTGCCCCCGCGCGTCGAGCACTTCACCGACGTGTGACGGTCCTCACGATTGTTGCACGTGCAATAAATAACTTCCAGGGTTGGTTGCACATGCAAGAACACCCACCACAACCCCCTGGAGAGCCCGATGACCGCCCCCACCACCACCCTGTCCGGCACCTACGTGGTCGACCCCACCCACAGCCGTCTCGGCTTCGTCGCCCGGCACGCGATGATCACCAAGGTCCGCGGCTCGTTCGAGAGCGTCGACGGGACAGCCCTGTTGGACTTCGACGACCCGACCAGGAGCACCGCCTCCGTGACCTTCGACGTGGCGAGCATCAACACCGGCAACACCCAGCGCGACGAGCACCTGCGCGCCAACGACTTCTTCGACGCGCCGACCTACCCCCAGGGCAGCTTCACCAGCACCGGGGTCCGGGTGCTGGACGACACGACCTTCGAGCTGGACGGCGAGCTGACGCTCAAGGGCGTCACCAAGCCCGTCACGGTCACCTGGGAGCTCACCGGCACCGAGACCGACCCGTTCGGCAACCTGCGGGCCGGCTTCGAGGGACGCGCCACGATCAACCGCAAGGACTGGGGCGTGAGCTGGAACGCCGGCCTGGAGACCGGTGGCGTCCTCGTCGGTGACAAGATCGTCCTCGAGCTCGACGTCTCGGCCATCAGGCAGCCCTGACGCAGGTCGTCCGGCACCGCGCCTGCTGCATGCAGGTGCGGCGCCGGCGTACCGTGCGGGCGTGACGGCGCAGGAGCAGGCCCAGCGGATGCTCGCCAACGACCTCGCCACGCGCTCGCTCGGGATCGAGATCAGCGAGGTGGACACCGGGCGCGCGACGGCCTCCATGACCGTGCGACCGGACATGTCGAACGGGCACGGGATCTGCCACGGCGGGTATGTGTTCCTGCTCGCCGACACGGCCTTCGCGTTCGCGTGCAACACCCACGGCGCGACGACGGTCGCGGCCGGCGCCGACGTGGAGTTCCTTGCGCCCGTGGCGGTCGGCGATCGGCTTGTCGCGCGCGCCGAGCAGCTCGTGCAGCGCGGCCGGTCAGGTGTGTACGACGTGGTGGTGCGGCGCGACGAGGAGGTCGTCGCCGCCTTCCGCGGTCGCAGCCGGGCGCTGCGCACCTGAGGATTGCCTTCGGCGGCTCGACGCCTCACGGGCGGCACTAGCCTGCCGTTGTGGCGACGACCTGGCAGCGCGTCCGCCGGGCGTCCTCGCGCCTGAGCACGGAGGCCGTCCGCGGCATGGAGGGCCTGCCGTGGTTCGCCTCGCTCCCCGCGGCCCAGCGCGCGGACGTCGGAATGGTCGTGCAGGCCGGCATCGGGGCCTTCACCGACTGGTTCCGCGACACCTCCGCACCGCCCACTGCGCAGCCCGACATCTTCCGCGCCGCGCCGCGTGACCTCGCCCGTGCCGTGAGCCTCAAGCAGACCGTGCAGCTGATCCGCGTCGTGGTCGGCGTGCTCGAGGACGAGGTCCCGCAGCTCGCGGAGCCGGGTCACGAGCAGGAGCTGCTCGAGGCGGTCCTGCGCTACTCGCGTGAGGTCGCCTTTGCGGCGGCTGAGGTGTACGCAGCAGCTGCGGAGGCCCGCGGTGCCTGGGACGCGCGGCTCGAGGCCCACGTCGTCGAGGCCATCGCGCGCGACCAGGTGGGGGAGCTGAGCCTGTCGCGAGCCACGTCACTGGGCTGGGGTCAGCCCAGCTGGGTCCTTGCCCTCGTCGCGGTCCATCCGGGTGGACCGGTCGAGGAGCGGCTGGAGGACCTTCGCGGTCACGCGAGGCACAGCGGCCTGATGGTCCTCACGGGCGAGGCCGGGGGAGCGCTCGTGGTCGTCGTCGGTGGGAAGGGCAAGCCCGAGGTGGCCACCCGGCAGGTCGCCGCGGCGTTGCCCCCTGGTCCTGTCGTCGTCGGCCCGCGTGTCGCTGACCTCACCGCCGCCGGCTCGGCGGTGCGCGAGGCGCTCGCCGGGCTGTCGGCTGTCGCAGCATGGCCGCACGCCCCGCGGCCGGTCCTGTCGTCGGACCTGCTGGCGGAGCGAGCCGTGATGGGCGACGAGACGGCGCGCCGTCGTCTTGTAGAAGATGTACACACGCCGTTGTCAGATGCCGGAGGTGACCTCCTCGAGACGGTGGCTGCGTTCTTGGAGGCGGGTGGCTCTGTCGAGGGGGCAGCCCGAGCGCTGTACGTGCACGCAAACACGGTCCGGTACCGGCTCCGCAAGGTGAGCGAGCTCATCGGCCTCGACGTGCTACGACCACGTGACGCCCAGGTTGCCACTACCGCGCTTGTGCTCGGTCGAACACAGACGTTGTAGGTTTCCTACAACGTTCGGACCGTCTTTCGGTCGCACTCTGCCGCCCTCATCCGGCCACTGGTCCACGAGGCTGGTCAGCATGAACGCCGTCCTCGTCCCCGGTCAGGGGTCCCAGACCCCCGGCATGCTGCTGCCGTGGGTCGGGCTGCCCGGGGCGCAGGACGACCTCCGCACCTGGTCTGACGCCGCCGGCCTGGACCTGGTCCAGCTCGGCAGCGTCGCCGGTGCCGAGGAGATCCGGGACACCGCGATCGCCCAGCCGCTGCTCACGGCGACCGCCCTGCTCTCCTCGCGGGCCCTCACCAGCCCGGCCGGTGTCGTGTGCGGGCACAGCGTCGGCGAGCTCGGTGCGTTGGCGCTCGCGGGGGTCCTGACGGAGGTCGAGGCGGTATCGCTGGCGGCCGAGCGCGGTCGCCTCATGGCCAAGGCGGCGGCCGAGCGCCCGACTGGCATGGTCGCCACGCTCGGCGGTGACGACGTGGCTGCCCGCGAGGTCGCTACCGAGCTAGGGCTCGAGGTCGCCACCGTCAACGTCACGGGCCAGACGGTGTACGGCGGACCCGTCGAGGCTCTCGAGGCCTTCGCCACTGCCGCTCCCGGTGGTGCACGCGTCCGTCGGCTGGAGACCGCCGGCGCGTTCCACACCTCCGCGATGGCTGCCGCCGTACCGGGGTTCGCGTCCCTGGTCGCGGACCTGCGACCTCGCGAGGCCTCGGTCCCGGTCATCGCGAACGCCGACGGCTCTGTGCTCACCGACGGGCGCGCGCTGCTCGACCGCCTCGTAAGCCAGCTCACCGGGCCGGTGCGCTTCGACCTGTGCCTTCAGGCCATCGCGATGCTCGGACCGGAGCAGGTCGTCGAGCTCGCGCCCGCCGGCACGTTGACAGCACTGGTGAAGCGGGCGCTTCCCGGCGTACCGGTCCTGGCGCTGAAGGACCCGGCGTGAGGACGCTTGTCGGAGCCCGCCTGACGGGACTGGGCGCGCACCGCCCCGCGCTGCGGGTGGACAACCTCGCCATCGCCGAGCGCATCGGCTCCACGGACGAGTGGATCCGCGAGCGCAGCGGCATCGTGACGCGCGGCGTCGCTGCCGACGGCGAGTCCGTCGTCGACATGGCCACGTCCGCCGGCGCGAAGGCGCTGGCCGCCGCCGGCGTCGACGCGGCGGACCTCGGCCTCGTGATGCTCGCCAGCTGCTCGATGCCCGGGCCGCTCCCGGGCGGTTCGCCCGAGATCGCCTACCGGCTCGGTGCCACGGCCGCGGGTGCGACCGACATCGGCGCCGGCTGCGCTGGGTTCACCTACGCTCTCGCCCTCGCATCTGACAGCGTGCGCACGGGCACGGCCCAGCACGTGCTCGTCATCGGCGCCGAGAAGCTGGTGCCGATGGTCGACCCCGACGACCGCGGTACGGCGTTCCTGTTCGGTGACGGAGCCGGTGCCGTCGTCGTGAGCCGGAGCGATGCCGACCTCGTCGGGCAGGTGGTCTGGGTCCACGACGGCGACCTGCACGCCAAGCTCGTCATCGACGGGACCCGCCGCCTCGCGATGGAGGGCCGCGCGGTCTTCCGCTGGGCCACGACGCGCCTTCCGGACCTGTGCCGTCGTGCCTGCGACGCCGCCGGCATCGCGCTCGAGGACCTCGCGGCGTTCGTGCCGCACCAGGCCAACGAGCGCATCACCGACTCGGTCGTCGCCAAGCTCGGACTGCCGGGCAGCGTCGCGATCGCCCGAGACGTGCGTGACAGCGGCAACACGAGCGCAGCCTCCGTGCCCCTCGCCCTCGACCGACTGGTCGAGCTCGGTCAGGTCGTCAGCGGTGCGCCTGCCCTCCTCGTCGGCTTCGGCGCCGGCCTCACGGCCGCCGCCCAGGTCGTGCACGTCCCCTAACCCCGCACGGGAGTCGGGTTCGTACGTCGAGAGCCCCCTGCTCGCCGTACAAGCCCGACTCCCGTCCGAACCAGAGAAGAGATCCAGATGACCAGCATCACCCAGGACGCCGTCCTCGCCGGCCTCGCCGAGGTCCTCGAGGAGGTCTCCGGCGTGACCGCCGACAAGGTCACCCGCGAGGCCACGTTCCAGAACGACCTCGAGGTCGACTCGCTGACGATGGTCGAGGTCGTCGTGGCCTGCGAGGAGCGCTTCGGCATCCGCATCCCCGACGAGGCCCTCGAGAACCTCAAGACCGTCGGCGACGCGATCGACTTCATCGCCGCTGCAGGCGTCCCGGCGTGACCGCGGTCGCTGTCACCGGGCTCGGCGCGCTGACGCCGCTCGGCCCCGACGTCGCAGCCCTGACCGAGGGGCTGCTCAGCGGCCGGTCCGGGGTGCGGCTGCTCGAGGGCGAGCAGTGGGACGCGCTCCCTGCCCGGCTGGCGGCGACGGTGGACCTCGAGGGGCGGCTCGAGCGCATCGAGGCCCGCACCCTCGACCGCGTGCAGCAGGTCGCGCTCGTCGCGGCTCGTGAGGCCTGGGACGACGCCGGCCAGCCTGCCGTCGAGCCCGAGCGCCTCGCGGTCGTCATCGGCTCCGGCATCGGCGGGGCGCTGACCCTGCTCGCGCAGAACGACGTCCTGAGCACCAAGGGCCCACGGGCGGTGAGCCCGCATGTCGTACCGATGCTCATGCCCAACGGACCGGCCGCCACCGTCGGGCTGGCGCTCGGTGCGCGCGCCGGGGTGCACACCCCGGTGAGCGCTTGCGCCTCCGGTGCCGAGGCGGTCGCGGTCGGGCTGGAGCTGCTGCGCAGCGGTCGCGCCGACGTCGTCGTCGTCGGTGGCGCGGAGGCCTGCGTGCACCCCCTGCCCATGGCCGGCTTCGCGCAGATGCGCGCGCTGTCCACGCGGCACGACGAGCCCGAGGCCGCATCCCGTCCGTACGACAAGGGCCGTGACGGCTTCGTGCTCGGCGAGGGCGCCGGGGTGCTCGTGCTCGAGACCGCGGCGCACGCCCGGGCTCGCGGGGCGCGCATCCACGGCTGGCTCGCCGGTGCCGGCATGGCCGCCGACGCGCACCACGTCACCGCCCCCGACCCCTCCGGCCTCGGCGCAGCGCGCTCGGTGCGGCTCGCGCTGCAGGACGCCGACCTCACGGCGACTGACATCGGCCACGTCAACGCCCACGCCACCTCGACCCCCCTCGGTGACATCGCCGAGGCGCGGGCGCTCGGCCTCGCGCTCGGCGCGCACCGGCCGGCCGTCACCGCCACGAAGTCGTGCACCGGCCACCTGCTCGGTGCCGCCGGTGCGGTCGAGGCCGTCGCGACGCTGGTGGCCCTTCGGGACGGCGTCGTCCCCGCCGTGCGCAACCTCGACGACCAGGACGACGAGGCGGACGTCGACGCCGTGCGCGTCGTGCCTCGCCGTTTCGCGCACACCGCCGCCCTGTCCACCTCGTTCGGCTTCGGAGGCCACGACGTGTCCCTGGTCTTCACGCGATGACCGAGCCAGGCGAGCTGAGAAACGAAGCGAGCCGCGTGAGCGGCTGTGATCAACGATGACCGAGCTGAGCGACGTCACGCCCACCGCAGGCCTCGACAAGGCCGGCATCGCCGCGCCGTGCCGCGAGCGGCTCGACGCGCTGATGGACGACTGGGACGTGCTGATGGCGGTCGACGGCGTCGCCGTCGCGATGGGTGCCATCCGCGGGGTCGAGGTCGTCGCGTTCGCGACCGACCCGACGGTGCAGGGCGGCGCGCTCGGCATCGAGGGCTGCGGCGCCATCTCCGACGCCACCGACATCGGCAACCTGCGTGGCTCACCCGTCATCGGCGTCTGGCACTCGGGTGGCGCCCGGCTGCGCGAGGGCGTCGGCTCGCTCGACGCCGTCGGTCGCGTCTTCGCGGCCCAGACGAGGGCCTCGGGCCGCGTCCCGCAGATCTCGGTCGTCCTCGGCCCTGCTGCAGGGGGTGCGGCGTACGGGCCGGCCCTCACCGACGTCGTCGTGATGGGACCGTCGGGTCGGGTGTTCGTGACCGGCCCCGACGTCGTGCGGCGGGTGACCGGCGAACAGGTCGACATGGACCGCCTCGGCGGCCCCGACACCCACGGCCGCATCAGTGGGGTGGCGCATCTCGTCGCCCCCACTGACGATGAAGCGCTCTACGCCGCACGCCGGCTGGCTCTGCTCCTGGGTGCGCAGCACGGCCCGGCAGTCGCGGAGGAGCCCGTCGACCCCGGCTCGCTCGTCCCCGGTGACCCACGGCACTCGTACGACGTGCGCCCGGTGATCCGCGCCGTCCTCGATCCCGGCAGCTACGTCGAGCTGCACCGCGAGTGGGCGACCAGTGCCGTCACGATGCTCGGCCGCCTCGGCGGGCGGACCGTCGGTGTCGTCGCCAACGACCCCCAGACCAAGGCCGGCTGCCTCGACGCCGAGACCGGAGACAAGACCGGCCGCTTCGTCACGTGGTGCGACACCATGGGCCTCCCGCTGGTGTTCCTCGTCGACGTGCCCGGCTACCTGCCCGGAGTCGGTCAGGAGGACGAGGGCGTCCTGCGGCGCGGCGCGAAGCTGCTGCACGCCTATGCGGGGGCCCGGGTCCCACGCCTCACCGTCATCACCCGCAAGGCGTACGGCGGTGCCTTCATCGCCATGGGGTCCAAGGGCCTCGGCGCGGACCGGGTGTTCGCCTGGCCGGGTGCGCAGGTCGACGTCATGGGCGCGACTGCCGCGGTGGAGGTGCTGAACCGGCGCGAGCTCGCCGCCGAGAAGGACCCGTCGGCACGGGCTGCCCTCGTGCTGCGGCTCGCCGCCGAGCACGAGGCCACCACCGGCGGACTGACCCGTGCCCTGGAGTGCGGCGCCGTCGACGAGGTCATCGAGCCCGCCGACACCCGGGCTGCGCTGCTCGCCGCTCTCGCCGTCCTTCCCAACCGGCGCGGCAAACGCCCGAACGGGCCGCAGTGAGCGGAGAAGCGAGCTCGCGGAGCCTGCGGAGCGAGAGAGAGCCGGAGCGAACCATGGCCGCAGTGAGCGAGAGCCGGAGCGAACCATGGGCACAGTGACGAGCCGCTCGGTGCTGGTGACCGGCGGCAACCGGGGCATCGGTCTCGCGACCGCGCGGGCACTGGCCGACGCGGGTCACCGCGTCGCCGTCACCTCTCGCAACGGTCAGGTCGACGACTTCCTCACGGTGAAGTGCGACGTGACCGTGAGCGCCGAGGTCGAGGCCGCGTTCTCGCTCGTCGAGCAGGCGCAGGGGCCGGTGGAGGTGCTCGTGGCCAACGCGGGCATCACCGAGGACCAGCTGCTCCTGCGCATGTCGGAGGAGTCGTTCACCCGGGTGCTGGACACCAACCTGACCTCGTCCTACCGGCTGGCGAAGCGGGCCTCGCGCTCGATGCTGCGCGCCCGCTGGGGCCGCCTGCTCTTCGTCTCCTCCGTGGTCGGTCTCTCCGGCGGCGCCGGCCAGGCGTCGTACGCCGCCTCCAAGGCCGGACTCGTGGGCTTCTCCCGGTCGCTGGCCCGCGAGCTCGGGGCGCGGGGCATCACCGCCAACGTCGTGGCACCCGGCTTCGTCGACACCGACATGACCGCCGAGCTGTCGGACGAGCGAAGGGGGCAGGTGCTCGCCTCGATCCCGGCCGGCCGGACCGCACACCCGGACGAGGTTGCTGCTGTGCTCGCCTTCCTCGCGTCCGACGCCGCGGCGTACGTCAACGGTGCCGTCGTGCCTGTCGACGGCGGCCTCGGCATGGGGCACTGAGGTGCACCGCACATGACGCTGGCGCTCGCGCCGGTCACGCGCGTCGACGGGCTGCACGTGGTCGTCCTCGGCGACGGCGGCCCGGTCACCGTGTTCGCCCACGGGCTGGGCGGCTCGGTCGCTGAGACCCGGCCGCTCGCCACCCGCGTCGACGGCACGCGGGTGCTGTTCGACCTGCCCGGCCACGGCGACTCCGACGCGCTCACCGACGGCTGGGACTACGACCTGCTCGCCGACGCGCTGCTCTCGGTCGCCGACGCGTTCGGAGCGACGCGTGCGGTGGGGCTGTCCCTCGGTGCCGGGGCGCTGCTGCGCGCGCTGACCCGTGCCCCCGATCGCTTCGCGCGGCTGGCCTTCGTCCTGCCCGCGGCGATCGACGGCACGCGCCGCGACGGCGCCACGGAGCGCTTGCGGGTCCTCGGCGACGCGATCGCCAACGGCGACGCGGACAGCGCGGCGGAGTTCCTGCTCGGCGAGCTCCCCGAGTCGGTGCGCTCGCGCCGGGGCATCGAGCTGCTCGTCCGACGACGTGCCCTCCAGCTCGTCTCGAAGCCCGCCCCCGAACCGGCGTACGACGACCGCCCCGTGCACGACCGCGCCCAGCTCCGCACCTGGAGCGTGCCCGCTCTCGTCATCGGCCAGGAGGCCGACGCCCTGCACCCGGTCGCCCTCGCCCGTGAGCTGCACGCGCTGCTCCCCTCGGCCGACCTTGCCGTCTACCCCCAGGCGGGGGTCTTCTGGACCGCCGCTCGCGACGCCCAGGAGGCGCTCGCCCGACACCTCGCGGAGAACTGATGCTGCTCACCGGAAAGCGCCTGCTCGTGACGGGCGTCCTGACCGAGAAGTCGATCGCGTTCTCGGTCGCCCGGCTCGCCATCGAGGAGGGCGCCACGGTCGTCCTCACCGGCTTCGGGCGCTCCTTGTCCCTGACGAACCGGATCGCCCGCAGGCTGCCGGGCGAGCCTCCGGTGATCGAGCTGGACGTCACGTCGGAGTCCGACCTCGCCGCACTGCCGGAACGCGTCCTCGAGCACGTCGACGGGCTCGACGGCGTCCTGCACGCCATCGGCTTCGCGCCCGCTGACGCGCTCGGGAACGGGGTGCTCGACACGTCGTGGGAGTCGGTCTCGACCGCCCTGCACGTGTCGACCTGGTCCTACGCCTCGCTCGCCCGTGCGTCCCTCAAGCTCTTCTCGCCCGGTGCGTCGTACGTCGGGCTCGACTTCGATGCTCGGGTCGCCTGGCCGGCGTACGACTGGATGGGTGTCGCGAAGGCGGGCCTGGAGTCCGCTAACCGCTACGTGGCAAGGGATCTCGGACCGCACGGGGTGCGCTCCAACCTCGTCGCCGCAGGGCCGATCAAGACGATGGCGGCGAAGTCGATCCCGGGCTTCACGCAGTTCGAAGACGCGTGGGCACAGCGGGCTCCACTGGGCTGGGACGTCACCGACCCCGAGCCCGTCGCGAAGGCCTGCGTGGCCCTGTTCTCCGACCTGTTCCCGGCCACGACCGGATCCGTGCTCTACGTCGACGGCGGCTTCAGCTCCATCGGCGTCTAGCTCCGGCGCGGATTCCGGCGGCCACGGCGGGTCAGCTCGACGAGCGGCCGAGGGTCGCGCGCAGCGAGTGCTGCTTGCCGTCCCGGGTGAGCGTGAGCGTCACCGTCTCACCCGGGTCGTGCGAGCGAACGGCCACGATGAGGCTGTCCGCGTCCGTCACACGGCGGTCGTCGACCTTGGTCACGACGTCGCCGACCTGCAGTCCGGCGTTGGCGGCGGGGCCACCGGACTGCACGGCTCGGATGAGGGCGCCGAGGCCAGGTGCGCCGTCGGTGCCGGAGGGCGCGTCCGCCACCGAGACGCCGATCTGCGAGTGCGTCGCGGAGCCGGTGCGGATGATCTGGTCTGCGATCTTCGTCGCCGTCTCCGAGGGGATGGCGAAGCCGACCCCGATGTTGCCGGTGGTGCCGCCCGCGGTCGCGATGGCGGAGTTGATGCCCACCACGCGACCGGCCAGGTCCACGAGCGCCCCGCCGGAGTTGCCGGGGTTGATCGCGGCGTCGGTCTGGACGGCGTCGATCACCGCCTGGTCGTTGGTGGTCTGGCCCGTGCGCACCGGCCGGTGCAGGGTCGAGACGATGCCCTGCGTCACGGTGTTCGCCAGGCCGAGGGGGGCCCCGACGGCGAGCACCGCCTGACCGACCCTCAGGTCGTCGGACTCGGCGAACGTCGCGGCGGTAAGGCCTGTGACGCCCTCGAGCTTGAGGACGGCGAGGTCAGCCGACGGGTCGGTGCCCACGATGCTCGCCGCTACCGTGCGGCCGTCCGCGAGGGTGACGTGCACCGAGCCGCCGTCGACTGCGGCGGCGATCACGTGGTTGTTGGTCAGCACGTAGCCCTCGGACCGGATCACGACGCCCGAGCCGGTGCCGGACTGCGACTGGAGGCCGCCGAAGGGCGAGCCGACCTGCCCGGTGACCTCCACCGTCACGACGCTCGGAGCGATCGCGGCGGCCGCCGCCTCGGTCGTGCCCTTCACCACGGAGCCGAGGGAGCGCCTGTCGAGCGCCGTCGTGCCCGTCACCACCGTCGGGTCGTCGTCGAGGAGCATGGCCACCCCGCCGCCGGTCGCCCCGCCGAGCACGAGCGCAAGGGCCAGCAGACCCGCCGTAACGGGCCGGTGGGAGCGCGGTCGTGCCGGGGGGGGAGGCGGTGCGGACGGCGGAGCCTCGTCCGGCAGTACGGCGGTCGTCCCGGGGGTCGACCACCAGGGGGCCTCGGGCATCGGGGTGGGCGTGTCGCTCATGAGTCCAGTCTGGCCACCTTCCTGAGAGGTACCTGTGAGCCAGGTCTCTCATGGCTGGGAAGGTAGGTTGGCCCCCTGCGAAGCGAGGCCCCGGCGCGGGTCGCCCCCCGGGAGGAACCCATGCGAGCCCTGCTGCTCGAGGCCATCCACGACGACGCCGCCTTCGCGCTGCGCGACGCCGGCTTCGAGGTGGAGCGCGTCGACCGCGCCCTGACCGAGGACGAGCTCGTCGCCCGCCTGCCGGGTGTGCACGTGCTGGGCCTGCGGTCCAACACCCACCTCACACGACGCGCCCTCGAGGCGGCCGACGAGCTGCTCGCGGTGGGCGCGTTCTGCATCGGGACGAACCAGATAGACCTCGCCGCCACCCTGGAGCGCGGGGTCGCGGTGTTCAACGCGCCGTTCTCCAACACCCGGTCGGTGGTGGAGCTCGCGCTGAGCGAGATCATCGCCCTGACTCGGCGCCTCACCGACAAGAACGCCGACATGCACGCCGGCCGCTGGGACAAGTCAGCTGCGGGGAGCCACGAGGTGCGAGGCCGACGGCTGGGCATCGTGGGGTACGGCAACATCGGCAGCCAGCTCTCCGTGCTCGCCGAGTCGCTCGGAATGCGGGTGCTGTTCTTCGACACCGCTGACCGCTTGGCCCTGGGCAACGCGCGGCGGTGCGGCACCCTCGACGAGCTGCTCGCGGAGTCCGACGTCGTGACGCTGCACGTCGACGGGCGGGCCTCGAACTCCAGCCTGTTCGGTGAGGAGCAGTTCGCCCGGATGCGTCCCGGGTCGATCTTCCTCAACCTCAGCCGTGGCTTCGTCGTCGACCACGAGGCGCTGCGCCGGCACATCGAGGAGGGGCACCTCGTCGGGGCGGCCGTCGACGTCTTCCCGGTGGAGCCCAAGAGCAAGGGCGAGGAGTTCGTCTCCGTCCTCCGTGGGCTGCCCAACGTGATCCTCACCCCGCACGTCGGCGGCTCCACGGAGGAGGCGCAGCAGGACATCGGCAGCTTCGTCGCCGGCAAGCTGCGCGACTACGTCCTGGACGGCGGCACCTCGCTGTCGGTCAACTTCCCGCCGGTGGCGCTGCCGCGCGAGCCAGGTCGCACCCGACTGCTGCTGCTGCACGTCAACACCCCCGGTGTGCTCGCCACCGTTGACGGCCTGCTCGCTGACCACGACGTCAACATCGAGGGCCAGCTGCTGTCGACCAAGGGCGGGCACGGCTACGTCGTGACGGACGTCGCGGGGCTCCCCACGGCGGACGTCGTCGCCGCCCTTGAGGCTCTGCCCGTGACGGTCCGCCTCCGGGTCCTCACATGAGGGACGAGCTCGCTGCGGTCGTGGGTGCCGAGCACGTCCTCACCGACCCGGACCTCACCCGGTCGTACGAGACCGACTGGACCGGCCGGTTCACGGGCACCTCGCTGTGCGTCGTCAGACCAGCCACGACGGCACAGGTCGCCGAGGTCCTGCGGCTGTGCACGGCGGCCGCGGTGCAGGTCGTGGTGCAGGGCGGGAACACCGGCCTTGTCGGCGGGGGAGTGCCCGCCGGCGGAGAGGTCGTGCTGTCCCTGACGCGGCTCACCGAGGTCGGTGAGGTCGATGTCGCGGCGGCTCAGGTCACCGTCGGCGCAGGGATCGCCCTGGCCGACCTGCAGGCCCTCGCCCGGGCGCACGACCTCGAGTTCGGCGTGGACCTCGCGGCCCGTGAGTCGGCGACCGTGGGTGGGCTCGTCGCGACGAACGCGGGAGGCATCCGGGTGTTGCGCTACGGCTCGATGCGCGCCCAGGTCGTGGGGCTGGAGGCGGTGCTGTCCGACGGCACCGTGCTCTCGCGGCTGGCCGGCCTGGCGAAGGACGGCACCGGCTACGACTTGATGGGGCTGCTCGCCGGCAGCGAGGGCACGCTCGCGGTCGTGACCGCCGTACGGGTCCGGTTGTGGCCGCGGCTCACCGAGCGTGCCGTCGCGCTGCTCGCCTTCGCGTCGACGGAGGCGGCCGTCGCCCTGCTGCCGGCCCTGCGTGCCGCGCTGCCGTCGCTGTCCGCAGCCGAGCTCTTCTACGGCCCCGGCCTCGCCCTGGTGCGCACGCACGCGGGGTTGCCCGCGCCCTTCCCGGTCGAGCACCCGGCGTACCTGCTCGTGGAGTGCATCGACCGCACGACACCGCTCGAGCAGCTGGCAGCGGTCGTCGAGGACGCCGAGGGGCTGCTCGACGCGACCGTCGCCACGGACGCGGCGGGGCAGCGGGCACTGTGGGCGTACCGCGAGAAGCACACCGAGTCGATCAGCGCCGAGGGAGTGCCGGTCAAGCTCGACGTGAGCGTGCCCACGGGTCGGCTGCCTGAGCTGGCCATCGCGCTCCAGGGCACGATCGATCTCGCCTGCCCGGGGGCCCGCGCCGTCGTCTTCGGGCACGTCAACGAGGGCAACCTGCACGTGAACGTCCTCGACGCCGGTGACCTGCACGACGAGGTCACCGACGCGGTGCTGCGGCTCGTCGCCTCCCTCGACGGGTCGATCAGCTCCGAGCACGGGGTGGGCCGGGCGAAGGTCCCGTGGCTCGGGTTGTCCAGGACACCCGCGGAGATCCACGCGATGCGCGCCATCAAGGACGCCCTCGACCCGACGGGAACCCTCAACCCCGGCGTGCTGCTCCCCTAAGGAAGCTCGCGAAGGCCAGGGCTCGTTCCGACCGGTACGGCGAGCGGAACGCATCAGGGTGGCGCGGGTCACCGTCAAGATCGCGTCAAGGCCGTGGATCCCCCACTGACCGAGGGGTTGGCTGCACGCGTGCTCATGACTCCCAAGCGCGTCTTCGTGGGACGCAAGCTGCGCAGCGATCGCCTCGGCGAGACCCTGCTGCCGAAGTCCCTCGCCCTGCCCGTGTTCTGCAGCGACCCGCTGTCGTCGGTCGCCTACGCCACCGAGCAGATCATCCTCGTGCTCGGGCTCGGCGGTCTCGCTTACCTGCACTACACGCCATGGCTGGCTGCTGGCGTCGTCGCGCTCCTGGCCATCGTCATCGCGTCCTACCGCCAGACCTGTCACGCGTACCCCGACGGCGGTGGGGCGTACACCGTCAGCCGGCGCAACCTCGGACCGGCGGCCTCGCTCGTCGCGGCGAGCGCGCTGCTCGTCGACTACGTGCTGACTGTCGCTGTCTCCGTGGTCGCCGGTATCGCGGCTGTCGTCAGCGCTGCTCCTGGACTGGCGCCGCACGCCGTCCCGCTGAGCATCGGATGCGTCGTCGTGCTGACGGTCGCGAACCTGCGGGGCGTGAAGGAGTCGGGCCGGGCGTTTGCCGTGCCGACCTACGGCTTCGTGGTGATCGTCCTGCTCATGCTGGGCTGGGCGTTCGGCAAGGCGCTGCTCGGGCACGACCTGCAGGCGGAGAGCGCCGGTTACTCGCTGGTCACGGATCACCGCACCGGTGGGCTGCTCACGGTGTTCCTGTGCCTGCGGGCGTTCGCCTCCGGCTGCACGGCGCTCACCGGGGTCGAGGCGATCAGCAACGGGGTCCCGTCGTTCCGCAAGCCCAAGAGCCGCAACGCCGCGACGACGCTGGTGGTCATGGGCGGGCTGGCGATCGTCATGTTCGTCGGGATCACGGTCCTGGCGGTCGTCAGCCACGTCCACATGGCCGAGGACCCCACCCACCTGGTGGGCGCCCCCGCCGACTACGTGCAGCGCACGGCGATCGCGCAGATCGGCATCGCCGTCTTCGGCGACGGCGTGCTGTTCCTGCTGCTGCAGGGTTTCACGGCGGCGATTCTCGTCTTGGCTGCGAACACGGCATACAACGGGTTCCCGCTGCTCAGCTCGCTGCTCTCCCGGGACGGGTACCTGCCCCGCCAGCTGGGCAAGCGCGGGGACCGTCTCGTCTTCAGCAACGGCATCGTGCTGCTGGCGCTGCTCGCGAGCCTGCTGATCGTGGCCTTCGACGCCGACGTCACGAAGCTGATCCAGCTCTACATCATCGGCGTCTTCGTTTCCTTCACCTTGAGCCAGTGGGGAATGGTCAAGCACTGGGCCCGCCACCTCAGGCAGGCGACCGACGAGCGCGACCGCACGCGCATGCGGAGGTCACAGGTCGTCAACGCCACCGGCGCTGCGGCCACCGCGCTCGTGCTCACCCTCGTCCTGGTCACGAAGTTCGTCCATGGAGCGTGGATCGTCGTCGTGGCGATGCCGCTGTTGTTCCTGCTGATGCGACGCATCCGGGTGCACTACGCCGCGGTGGCCCGCGAGCTGGCCCCGAGCGCAGCCGGCGTCCCGCTGCCGAGCCGCATCCACGGCGTCGTACCGGTGTCAACCCTGCACGAGCCGACGCTGAGGGCGCTGGCCTTCGCCCGCGCCACGCGTCCGCACGACCTCACGGCCATCACCGTCCAGGTCGACGAGGACGAGACGGTCCGGCTCACGCAGGAGTGGGACCTCCGCGGCATCCCCGTCCCCCTGGTCGTCATCGCCTCGCCGTACCGCGAGATCACCCGCCCGCTGCTGGACTACGTGCGTGAGATCCGGCTGGAGAGCCCGCGCGACGTCGTCTGCGTCTTCATCCCGGAGTACGTCGTGGGCAGGTGGTGGGAGCACCTGCTGCACAACCAGAGCGCTTTGCGGCTCAAGGCCCGGTTGCTGTTCCAGCCTCAGGTGATGGTCACGAGCGTTCCCTGGCAGCTCCACTCCTCCCGGTCGCTGGCCGAGGAGGACGACGCGACGCTCGACTGAGAGGCTGACGGCGTGGTCGTGCTGCCGCCTCGAGGCGTTCCCGTTCGTCGGCAGTGGGCAGGTGCGTGGCTCGCGATGCTCGGGATCCCCTCGGTGACCGCGGCCCTGACATTCGAGCGCGAGCGCTTGAGTCTCGCGACGCCTGTGCTGCTCGTCCTTTCGGTCGTCGTGACGGTCGCCCTGATCGGAGGGCTGCGCCCTGCAGTCCCCGCGGCCGTGGGTGGCGGCCTGGCCCTCAACTTCTTCTTCACCGAGCCCCTGCACGAGCTCACCGTCCGACGGCCGCAGGACCTGTTGGTGCTCGTGGTCTACCTGGCCGTGGCGGTCGCGGTCAGCGGCGTCGTCGACCTGGCGGCCCGCCGTACCGCGGAAGCCGCGCGCGCACAGGCGGAGGCGGAGGCGCTCTCGTCCGTGGCAGGAGCGACGCTGGCTGAGCAGGAAACCCTGCCCGCCCTGCTCGAGCGGGTGCGCACGGTGTTCGGAGCACACCGGGTGGAGCTCGTCGACGAGCTCGGCGTCCTGCTGGCTGGGGTGGGCGCGGCGGAGCCGGACGACCGCGAGCAGCGGCTGCCCGCCGGCCGGGCGCACCTCGTCGTGGGCGGCCCCGAGCTGTTCGCGGAGGACCGGCGCGTGCTCATCGCCTTCGCGGAGGCCGCAGGCACGGCGCTGGAGGGCCGACGCCTGGCGGATCAGGCCTCCGCAGCGGAGGAGGTCGACCGGCTGCGCACGGCTCTGCTCGCCGGGGTCGGCCACGACCTTCGAACGCCGCTCGCCGGGGTCAAAGCGGCAGTCTCCTCGCTGCGGGCGCAGGACGTCACCTGGAGCGAGCAGGAGGTCGAGGAGCTGCTCGCGACCATCGAGGACTCCGCAGACCGCTTGGAGGGGCTTGTCGCCAACCTGCTCGACGCGTCGCGCCTGCAGGCCGGCGTGCTCTCGGTGACGCTGGAGCGCGTCGGCCTCGACGAGGTCGCGGCGGCCGCGGTTGCGGGGCTGCCCGGTCGTGAACGGGTTCGGCTGGACGTGTCCGAGTCACTGCCGCCAGTGCTCGCCGACGCCGGCCTGCTCGAGCGGGTGGTTGCCAACCTCGTCGAGAACGCGCTGCGGCACGACCCCGGCACGGTGGTGGTCGCGGCTGCCCCGAGCCGGTTGAGCGTGGTCGACCACGGGCCCGGGATCACCGACCCGGACGGGGCCTTCGCTCCCTTCCAACGCCTCGGCGACCGCACACCGGGGGGTGTGGGACTCGGCCTCGCCGTCGCGAAGGGCTTCGTGGACGCGATGGGCGGGACCCTCGTGCCGAGCACGACTGAGGGTGGGGGGCTCACCATGACCGTGGAGCTCGCGACGTGACTCGGGTGCTCGTCGTCGACGACGACCGAGCCCTCGCCCGGGCGTTGGCCATCAACCTCGCGGCTCGCAGCTACGAGGTGGAGGTGGCGCTCACCGGCGCCGACGCCCTGGCTGCCGCCTCACGCCGCCTCCCAGATGTCGTCGTGCTCGACCTCGGGCTGCCCGACATGGACGGCGTCGAGGTGCTGCAGGGGCTGCGCGGCTGGTCCTCCGTACCAGTGCTCGTGCTCTCCGCCAGGTCCGACCAGGCGGAGAAGGTGGAGGCCCTCGATGCGGGTGCGGACGACTACGTCACCAAGCCCTTCGGGATGGACGAGCTGCTCGCCCGGGTCCGTGCCGCCGTACGGCGGGCAGCTCCCGCAACGGAGGACCTACCCGTGGTGGTCACCCCCCACTTCACCGTCGACCTCGTGGCCCGCCGGGTCACCGCCTCGGCAGGGGAGGTGCGACTCACCCCCACCGAGTGGCACCTGCTCGAGGTGCTCGTGCGTCATCCCGGGCGGATGGTCTCCCAGACCGCGCTGCTGCAGCAGGTCTGGGGACCGGCGTACACGAAGGAGACGCACTACCTGCGGGTGTACCTCGCGCAGCTGCGGCGCAAGCTCGAGCCCGACCCAAGCCACCCCCTGCACCTGATCACCGAGCCCGGGATGGGGTACAGGTTCGAGCCCTAGTGGTCGTGCCGATGCCCACGCTGCCGCTTCACAAGATCGCGCGGGGGTCGAGCCCGAGGATCTCGTCACCGTCGGAGGCGGACTCCGCGCTGAAGGTCCAGACGAGCGAGCTGCCGAACGCGCAGGACTGCGTGCCGACGGGCAGCGTCGCTCCCGCCACGAGGCGGTTGGTCGAGGCACTGATGCCGAGCACGTTGCGCCCGGCAGGGCTGCCGACGACCCAGAGCGTGCCCGCACCGAAGCAGATGCCGGCGTCAGCCTGCTCGCCCAGCACCACCGGCACCTTGGCCACCACCCGGCTCGTCGCCGGGTCGACGCGCAGGACCCTGCCGGCCTGCTTGTCCAGCGCCCACACCGAGCCGCCCCCGAGAGCGAGGGTCTCGATGTTCCCGCCGGTGCTCCCCGGCACCAGCAGGGACGCCCCTGTCGTGGCGTCCACGCGGTAGACCGCTCCGGTCTCCGAAGCCACCCACGCCGCCGAGGCAGTGGCCACGACGCCCTCGGCCCCGGGCACCTTGGAGGTGCCGAGCACCTTGCCCGTGCGGGTGCTGGTGCGGACCACGACGCCGTTCTCGTAGTCCGTCGCCCACACGGTGTCGCCCTCCACCGCGATCCCGTACGCCGCGACGCCCACGTCCACGGTGGTCGCAACCGCGTTCGTGACCGGGTCCACGAAGGCGACGGCCTTCGCCGCGCGGTCGGTCACCGCGATGCGGTTGCCGGCGACCGTCGCCGCGTTCGGGTCGATGCCCACCGCGTCCTTCGTCGGGTCGCCGACCTTGATGACGGTCTGCTGCCCCGACGAGATGGCGAACCGCGTCAGCTCACCGGAGCTGCCCTCCGGCACCCACACGGACCCGAACGCCACCACCCACCCGCCCGGGAAACCCGGTCCACCGAGGCTGCGACCGACGTGGATGCGGGCGGTCACCGCGGCGGGCAGGGCCGCCAGGCTGGGGGTGGCGGACGGCGTCGGCGCGGCAGAGGTCGGCGCGGCGGAGGTCGGTGCGGCCGTGCTCGGCGCAGGGGTGGGGCTCGCCGCACCTCCGTCACCGTCGCCGCCACAGGCGGTCGCCACGAGCAGTAGCAGAGCCAGCAGGCCTCGTCGGATCACGGCCCCTCCTCGGTCCGTGCCGGTTCTACCGGAGCGCGGGCGAACGGCGCAATCACGTCCCCCCGAGACCGCTGACGGAGACTGAGCGGGAACGACCTTCGCCACCGCGCTGTTGGAGGTGGCATGAGGCTGTTCGGGAAGACGTTGACGCTGCCCACGATCGAGGAGGCCCTCCCCGGTCGCCCGGAGGCGATGGTGGTGCCCGCGCGCCACGAGGTGCTCGGAACCCCGCTCGAGGGGCCGTGGCCCGCCGGCCTGGACGTCGCGTACTTCGCCCTCGGCTGCTTCTGGGGCGCTGAGGAGATCTACTGGCAGCTGCCAGGGGTCCACTCCACCGCAGTCGGCTACCAGGGCGGCCTCACGCCCAACCCGACGTACGAGGAGGCCTGCACGGGGCGCACGGGGCACACCGAGGCCGTACTGGTCGTCCACGACCCCGCGGTCGTGCCCTACGCGCAGCTGCTGAAGGTCTTCTGGGAGAGCCACGACTCGACGTCGGGGATGCGGCAGGGCAACGACATCGGCACCCAGTACCGCTCGGCCGTCTACACGACCACGCCCGAGCAGCTCGAGGCGGCCAAGGCCTCGCGGGACGTCTACCAGGGCGTGCTCGCGCCGCTGGGCTACGACCCGATCAGCACCGAGATCCTCCCGGCCGGGCCGTTCTACTACGCCGAGGCGCACCACCAGCAGTACCTGCACAAGAACCCGCACGGGTACCGCTGCCACTCAGAGACCGGGGTCGCCTACCCCGCGTGAGCCGTGTGTCGGCTGGCTGTCACCTGCCTTGACCCGCCGCGGCCCGATCGCGACATTCCAGGCGTTCCCGGCACACCCAGCCGCCGGGCCGGAGGTCCGTCATGCACCGCTCCCTGCCCGTTGCCCTTGCCCTCCTGCTCGTCGCACCGGTGGTGTCGGCGAACGCCGGTTCGGAGTCCTCCGCCACAGCGCTGTGCGGTCGTGGGCTGAGGGCCGCCGCCCAGGCCGAGGGCGGCGGCGTCGTGTGCAGCCACGGTCCCGACGCGATCGACACCGGGCTCGGACTGCCCACCGACTCACCCGCGCCGCCCGCACCGTGCATCGGCGACGGCGTCTCGGGCACACGCATCCACGTCCTGTACGGCGTGCCGGCCGACGTGACGAACGACTACGCGAACAAGGTCGACGACGTGCGGGCCGCGGTCGACGCGGCCGACGCGTCGTTCGAGGGGAGTGACGGCGCGACGACCCAGCACCTGCGCTGGCTCTGCGACGGCACGGGAGTTGTCAAGGTCGAGAACGTCACGCTGCCGGCCATCGGCAAGGACGGCGTCTTCACCTTCTCCGACATGTACACCGCGCTGACCCGCCCGCGTGGCAAGAAGGGCTCGACGCCGACGTTCACGGACCCGAACCACGTCTACGTCACCTTCGTCGACGGGATCGACACGGCGTACCCCTACTGCGGCCAGGGGCAGATCGAGAACGACGAGACCCCGGCGCTGTCCAACCGCAACAACGCAGGACCGGCCTACTCCCTGATCGCTTGCTGGACCGGGACGACGACGCTGCACGAGATCGGGCACAACCTCGGCGCCGTGCAGCTCGGCGCCCCCCACTCGAGCGGGGCGCACCACTGCTACGACGAGGCCGACGTCATGTGCTACGACGACAACGGCTCGTACTTCCGCGGGCCCGACGGCACGCGCGGCACGGCGGACGACGGGGTGCTCACCACGACCTGCCCCGCTGCCTCGACGCTGCTCGGCGGACCGCTCGAGGACCAGCAGTTCGACTGCGGCCAGGACGACTACTACAACCCGGCACCCGCGACGGGCAGCTACCTGTCGACGCACTGGAACCTGGCCAACAGCGCCTGGGTGGCCCGCTGACCCGTGGGGGATACGGTCGCCCCATGGCGATCGCACGCATGCCCAGCCTGGTCCTCGACTGCCCCGACGCGGGCGGGCTCGCGCGGTTCTACGCCGCGCTGCTCGACTGGGAGGTCCGGGTCGACGAGGACGGCACCTGGGCGGACGTGAAGCCCGCCGACGGCAGCAGCTGCCTGTCCTTCCAGCTGGTGGAGGACTACCAGCCCCCGGACTGGCCAGGGCAGCGGGTGCCGCAGCAGATGCACCTCGACGTGGTCGTCGACGACCTCGTGGAGGGGGAGGCGGCCGTCCTGGGTCTCGGCGCCACCAAGCCCGAGCACCAGCCTGGGACCACCTTCCGCGTCTTCCTCGACCCCGCGGGTCATCCCTTCTGCCTCTGCCTCAGCTGAGCAAGGGCTTGGCGGCGAGGTAGAACGTGTTCTAGGTTTGGGGTGAGCACCCGCCCCTGGAGGACCGCCATGCGCACACCGATCTGCGACCAGCTCGGCATCGAGTTCCCGATCTTCGCCTTCACCCACTGCCGGGACGTCGTGGTGGCCGTGAGCCGGGCCGGCGGGTTCGGCGTCCTCGGTGCGGTCGGGTTCACCCCCGAGCAGCTCGAGGTGGAGCTGAACTGGATCGACGAGCACATCGGCGATCACCCGTACGGCGTCGACATCGTCATCCCCAACAAGTACGAGGGGATGGACGCGAGCATGTCGGGCGACGAGCTGGCGGAGATGCTGAAGAAGCTCGTCCCCCAGAAGCACCTGGACTTCGCGAAGAAGGTGCTCGCCGACCACGGTGTCCCGGTGGAGCACAGCGACGGGGACTCGTTGCGCCTGCTCGGCTGGACCGAGGCCACCGCGACACCCCAGGTGGAGATCGCGCTGCGGCACCCGAAGATGGCGCTCATCGCGAACGCCCTCGGCACGCCTCCGCAGGAGATCATCGATCGCATCCACGCCGAGGGCCGCAAGGTCGCAGCGCTGTGCGGCTCGCCGTACCAGGCCCGCAAGCACGCCGACGCCGGGATCGACATCATCATCGCCCAGGGCGGCGAGGGCGGCGGCCACTGCGGCGAGGTCGGCTCGGTCGTGCTGTGGCCCCAGGTCGTCAAGGAGGTCGCGCCCATCCCGGTGCTCGCGGCCGGGGGCATCGGCAGCGGTCAGCAGATCGCGGCCGCCCTCGCCCTCGGCTGCCAGGGGGCCTGGTCGGGCTCGCAGTGGCTGATGGTCGAGGAGGCCGAGAACACCCCGCAGCAGCAGCAGGCCTACATCGACGCGTCGAGCCGAGACACGGTGCGCAGCCGGTCCTTCACCGGCAAGCCCTGCCGGATGCTCAAGAACGACTGGACCGATGCCTGGGAGACCCCCGGCAACCCCGAGCCGCTCGGGATGCCGCTGCAGTACATGGTCTCCGGCATGGCGGTCGCGGCCACGCACCGCTACCCGAACGAGACCGTGGACGTGGCGTTCAACCCGGTGGGCCAGGTGGTCGGCCAGTTCCGCAAGGTCGAGAAGACCGCTGCCGTGATGGAGCGCTGGGTCGAGGAGTACATCGACGCCACCCGCACCCTCAACGACCTCAACGCCGCCGCCGGCGTCTGAGCGTGACCTGGGACGAGGAGTACGACGTCGTTGTCGTCGGATCCGGCGGTGGCGGCATGGCGGCCGCCCTGACCGCGCACGCCGAGGGCCTGAGCTGCCTCGTCGTCGAGAAGGGGTCGAAGTTCGGTGGGACCACGGCCCTGTCGGGTGGGGCGATCTGGGTGCCGAACAACCCGACCCTGAAGCGGGAGGGGCACGACGACAGCCGGGCGTCGGTGCTGCGCTACCTCGAGGTGCTCACGGAGGGCACCGTCGACCGCGCGCGCCTCGAGGCCTACGTCGACCACGGCCCCGCCGCGATGGAGCTGCTCGAGCGGTCGCCGTGGGTCCGCTTCACCTGGATGAAGGGCTACCCCGACTACCACCCCGAGCTCGAGGGCGGGCGTCCCAACGGCCGCTCCATCGAGGCGAGGCCGCTCAACACCCGCAAGCTCGGCGAGGACGAGAAGGCCCAGCGCCCCAACTCCCTCAAGGGCCCGCTCGGGCTGTGGATCACCAATCGCGAGTACAAGGACCTGGCGATGGCCAAGCGCACCTGGGCCGGCCGTCGGGCCTCCCTGGTCGCCGCCTGGCGCGTGTCGTCGAACATGGTCGTGCGGCGGCACATGGCGACCGGCGGCCGGGCCCTCGTGGCGCGCCTGCGGCTGGCCATGAAGGACGCCGGCATCCCGTTGCGGCTGCGCACCACGATGCTCGAGCTCGTCGTCGACAAGGGCGTCGTCACCGGGGTCGTGGTGCAGACGAAGGGCCAGCCGGAGCAGGTCGTGCGAGCCCGCAAGGGCGTGCTGCTGGCGTGCGGCGGCTTCGAGCACGACGTGGCCATGCGCGAGCAGTTCCTGCCCGAGGGTGCGCACCCTGACTTCAGCTCCGGTGTGCCGCAGAACACCGGTGACGGCATCAAGGCGGGTCAGCGCCTCGGTGCCGCCGTCGACCTGATGGACGACGCCTGGTGGATGCCCTCGATCCGGCACCCCGCCGGCGCCAGCATCCCGCTGGTGTCCGAGCGCGCAATCCCGTGCTCGGTGATCGTCAGCGGGGACGGCGAGCGGTTCACGAACGAGTCGAAGCCCTACGTGACGTTCGTCCACGAGCAGCTCGCCGGGAAGCACGTCCCGGCCTGGTTCGTCATGGATGCCAAGGCGCGGGCGCGTTACCCGTTCGCGCAGGTGCTGCCTGGCATGCCGTTCTCCAAGGGCTTCTACGAGACCGGCGTGATCCACCGCGCCGACACCCTGGAGGAGCTGGCGGCGAGCATCGGTGTCCCTGCCGACGCGCTGACCTCCACGGTCGAGCGGTGGAACGGGTTCGCCCGCGCCGGTCGTGACGAGGACTTCGGCCGCGGCGACAGCGCCTACGACCGCTACTACGGGGACCCCACCCTGAAGCACCCCAACCTCGACGTGATCGACAAGGCGCCCTTCTACGGCGTCCGCGTGGAGGTCGGGGACCTCGGCACCAAGGGCGGACTCGTCACCGACGAGCACGGCCGCGTCCGGCGCGAGGACGGCTCCGCCATCGAGGGCCTCTACGCCACCGGCAACGCGGCCGCCAGCGTCATGGGCCCGGAGTACGCCGGGCCCGGCGCGACGATCGGCCCCTCGATCGTCTTCGGCTACCTCGCCGTCAAGCACGCTGCCGCCCGCTAGCCACCTGCCAGACTGACTGGGTGCCGATCCCCGTCGTCGTCGCCGCGTGGGCGGCGCTGACCCTGGTCCTGGACCGCCACGCCACGCTGTGGGAGCAACGCGGTCTCGGTGCGCTCACCTGGCTGCTGCTGCTGGGGCTCTTGACCCGGGAGTCGCGGGCCACCCGGGTGCAGGTCGGCGTGGTCGTCGTCTACGCCAGCGTCGTGGAGTACGTCTTCGCCGGCTACCTCGGCGCCTACGTCTACCGGCTGCACAACGTGCCGTCCTTCGTGCCCCCGGGCCACGGGCTGGTCTACCTGGCAGCGCTCGCCATCGGCCGCTCCGCCTGGGCGCACCGCTCGACCTGGCTCGTCCCGGTGACGCTCGGCGCCTGCGGCGCGTGGGCGGTGTGGGGCCTCACGCTGTCGCCGCAGACCGACGTGCTGGGCGCCTTCTGGTTCGGCTGCCTGCTGGTGTTCAGCCGGTTCGGCAAGAGCCCGCTGGTCTACGCCGGCGCGTTCCTCGTCGTCTCCTACCTGGAGATCATCGGGACGTCCCTCGGCACCTGGACCTGGGAGCCCATGGACCCGCTCGGCGTCGTCCCCGTCGGGAACCCGCCCAGCGGCATCGCCGGCGGCTACGCCTGGTTCGACGCCGCCGCGCTGTACCTCACCCCCCGCCTGCTGCGGTGGTGGGACGCCCGTCAGACCGCGTCGAGCCGTACGGCGGGCTCAGCGCAGGTGCTCCAGCACGACGTCGTGGAGCAGGCCGTTGCTGCACACGACGCTTCCGCCGTCCGGTCGGGCGAGGCCGTCGACAGTGGTGAACCGACCGCCGGCCTCCTCGACGATGACCTGCAGGGGGGCCAGGTCCCACAGCGAGACCTCCGGCTCGAAGGACGCGTCGACCGCACCCTCAGCGACCAGCACGTGGGACCAGAAGTCGCCGAAAGCCCTGGTGCGCCAGCACTTCCGTGACAGCGCGAGCACGCCGTCGAGCCGGTTCTGCTTCTCCCAGCCGGTCAGCGACGAGTACGACAGGGACGCGTCCGCCAGTGCGGCGACCCCCGAGACGTGAATGGGATCGCCGTCCGCGAAGGCGCCCTCGCCACGAGCGGCCCACCAGCGCCGGCCCAGCGCAGGCGCGCTCACCACGCCGACCTCGACCCGGTCGTGCACGAGCAGCGCGACGAGGGTGGCCCAGGCCGGCACCCCCCGGACGAAGTTCTTCGTGCCGTCGACGGGGTCCAGCACCCACTGCCGGGGGCCCGTTCCGCTGGTGCCGCGCTCCTCGCCCAGCACGGCATCCGTCGGCCGCTCTTGGGCCAGCAGCGCGCGCAGTGCCTCCTCGACCGCGAGGTCGGCGTCGCTCACAGGAGTCAGATCGGGCTTCGCGGTGACCTCGAGGTCCTGCGCCCGGAAGCGGTCGAGCGTGATCGCGTCAGCGGCGTCCGCGAGCCGCAGGGCCAGCACCAGGTCGGGGTTCACGAGCCGGAGCCTAGGGTTCCTGGAGTGGACCGGGCGCAGGTGATCGAGGTGCTCGTCGCAAAGGCGGCAGAGCTGCTCGGCACGCCCGACCTGCAGGAGGGCGACTCCTTCACCGGACGCGGGGTGGACTCGCTCGCGGTCGTGGAGTGGGTGATGGACGTGGAGGACGCGGTGGGGGTGGAGCTCACCGAGGCGGAGGTGCTCGCCGTACCGAGCGTGGGAGCCCTGGCCGACGTCATCATGGCCAAGCTGGCATGACACCCTGGACGGCATGACGACGAACGGTGAGAACGCGTACGAGCTCTTCAAGGCGGCCATCGGCAAGGACGAGGGCGCGGGCGAGTGGATGGTCATCGACCAGGACCGCATCAACGCCTTCGCGGATGCGACGGACGATCACCAGTTCATCCACGTGGACCCTGACGCCTGTGCGCAGATGTCGCCGTGGGGCGTGCCGATCGCGCACGGCTTCCTCACGCTGTCGCTGCTGACGCCGCTGAGCGGTTCCCTCACCCAGGACCCCAAGCTCCTCGAGGGCATCGTCATGGGGGTCAACTACGGCTTCGAGAAGGTCCGGTTCATCAACCCCGTCAAGGTCAACAGCCGGATCCGCGCGTCGAGCGTCGTGGCAGCCGTGGAGCAGAAGGACGCCAACACCCTTCAGGTCACCCGCACGGTGACGGTGCAGATCGAGGGCGAGACGAAGCCGGCGCTCGTGGCCGAGTGGATCACGAGGCTCGTCTACAGCTGAGCGTCCTCAGGGTCAGGTGAATGGTCCTGGCACGCGCGGGAAGGCGCGGGTAGCCTCGGCCCACCCCCGCCCCGTTTCATCCGCATGTCCTGGAGATCCGCGTGGCACCACCGCTGGTGAAGGGCCGTGCCCTGGCGCGGCGCCGGCTGGCGGGCATCGCGTTCATCGTCGTGGTGGGGATGCTGGTCCAGCTGGCGGTGTGGATGTACCAGAAGAAGTTCGTCGACGTCGTCGAGGTCTCGCTGCACACGGACCGGATCGGCAACCAGCTGAGCGTGCACGCGGACGTCAAGATGCGCGGCCTCCTCGTGGGCGAGGTCCGCAAGATCCGGTCGGCCGGTGACGCCGCGACCCTGGAGCTGGCACTCGACCCCGACAAGGCCAAGCTCGTGCCGAAGGACGCCAGTGCGCAACTGCTCCCCAAGACGCTCTTCGGCGAGAAGCAGGTCGTGCTCGTCGCGCCGGACGCCACCAGCGGTGGGCACGTCGAGGACGGCGACGTCATCAGCCAGGACCGCTCGTCCACAGCGCTCGAGACCGAGGAGGCGCTGAACAACCTGCTGCCGCTGCTGAAGGCGCTGCGTCCGCAGGAGCTCTCGACGTTCCTGTCCGAGCTGTCGACCGCGGTACGCGATCGAGGGGACCAGCTCGGCGGGAGCGCCGCGCGCACCGCGGCCTACCTCAACAGGCTCAACCCGCAGCTGCCCGCCGTCGGGGCTGACCTGCAGGGGCTGGCGGACCTCGCGGACAACCTCGCGCGCACGAGCCCCGACCTGCTCAGGGAGCTGGACAACCTGTCGGCGTCGAGCCGCTCCCTGGTCGACGAGCGCGCTGCTCTCGACGCGTTCCTCACCAGCACGAGCGACTTCGCCGCGACGACCCGCGACTTCGTCACGGACAACGAGGCACGGCTTGTTGCGCTGTCCCGCGACAGCGTCGCCCCTCTGAAGCTGTTCGCGGCGTACTCCGACACCTACCCCTGCTTGCTCGACCGGCTGGCGTTCGCCGAGACCGAGGGGGAGCGCGTCTTCGGCGGTGCCCAGCCCGGTCTGCACATCACCATCGAGGCGACGCAGGACCGCGGCGGCTACCACCCCGGCGAGGAGCCCAAGTACCGCGAGGACTTCAACGCCCACTGCTTCGGTCTCGGCAAGAAGGCGATCCGGCCCTTCCCGGAGTACATCAATCCGAGGGACGGCTACCGCGACGGACAACCGCCGGCGGACCCCAACCAGGGGCCCGGCGGTTGCTGCGACGCCACCGCCGCGTGGCAGCCGCAGGTGATGTCCTCCCCGCGTTCCGACGTGGTGCGTCAGCGGAGCTTCCCGGGCGGCACGACTGTCCTGGAGGCGCTGCTGCTGGCCCCCGTCACCGGGATCGGCTGACACTGACCAGCCCGTTGTCTTGACACGGAAGGCATCTGTGTCAAGAGTGTGATCGTGCTCACTCGCCCCTCGACCCGTGATGCGCTGCTCGACGCGGCGTACGACGCGGCGCTGGCGGGCGACTGGGAGCGCGTGCGGATGGCCGACGTGGCCCGCGAGGCAGGGGTCAGCCGGCAGACCCTGTACTACGAGTTCGGGTCAAAGGACGGGCTGGCTCAGGCGCTCGCCCTGCGCGAGGCCGAGCGGTGGACCGACGGCGCGCTGCAGGCCATCCGAGGGCACGACGGCTCTCCGGTCGAGGCCGTCACGGCAGCCACCGTGTGGACCCTGGAGGAAGCCGGGCGCAACCCGCTGCTCAAGGCGGTCCTCACCGACGACGTGGGCGGGCTGCTGCCGTTCCTCACGACGCGGTCCGAGCAGCTGCAAGCGACAGCGCGTGAGCACCTCGAGCACCACGTCCGCTCGCACTGGCCCGAGATCGATGCAGACCGCCTGCACCTGGTCGCAGACACCGTCGTCCGCCTCACCTTCAGCCACCTCCTCCTGCCGGGCGGCCGCCCCGAGCAGGTCGCTCAGGACATCGCCGTCCTCGTCTCCGCCCTCTTGGAGGTCTCCGCCGCATGAGCACCCACGAGCTGTACGTCACGCCCGTCGAGATGCAGATCTGGGACGTCGAGGCCGCCGGGGCGGCGCGCTTCACCTGGGAGTACGACGAGAGCCGGGACCAGCTGCTTCGCCTGTACCAGAAGGGCAAGGACAAGCAGTGGGACCAGGTGCACCGCATCGACTGGAGCCACGAGGTCGACCCGCACGACGCCCTCGGCGTCCCCGACTCGGTCGTCTCGATCTACGGCACCGACATCTGGGACAGGCACTTCGCCAACGACGAGAAAGCGCGTCGCGAGCTCGGCCTGCACCTGGGGTCGTGGCAGTTCAGCCAGTTCCTGCACGGCGAGCAGGGCGCGATGATCTGCTCCGCCCGCATCGTGGAGTCCGTGCCTGACCTGGACTCGAAGTTCTACGCGGCAACGCAGACGATGGACGAGGCGCGGCATGCGGAGACCTACGCCCGCTTCCTTCAGGAGAAGATCGGGTTGCTCTACCCGATCAACACGCACCTGAAGGCCCTGCTCGACGACACCCTGTCGGACAGCCGCTGGGACATGCCCTACCTCGGGATGCAGGTCCTCATCGAGGGCCTCGCGCTGGCGGCCTTCGGCCTGCTGCGCGACATGACCTCGAACCCGCTGCCGCACCAGATCCTCGCCTACGTCATGCAGGACGAGGCCCGGCACGTGGCGTTCGGGCGCATCGCCCTGCGCGACTACTACGCCCAGCTCAGCCCGTCCGAGCTCGCTGAGCGCGAGGACTTCGTCATCGAGGGCTGCTACCTCATGCGCGACCGGTTCCGGCAGCAGGAGGTCTGGGAGAACATGGGCCTCGACGTCGACGCCTGCATCGAGGCTGTCGCGGAGTCCGAGACCTTCCGCATGTACCAGTCGCTGCTGTTCCAGCGGATCGTGCCGTGCGTGAAGGACATCGGGCTGTGGAGCCCCAAGGTCCAGGCCGCGTACGACGACATGGGCGTGCTCGACATGGCCGGGCTCGACCTCGATGCCCTCATGAAGGCCGACGAGGACACCGCCGAGCTCGTGGACGCCGAGAAGCGCGAGCTGGCGGGGCGCAAGGAGGCCATCGACCAGGTCATCGCTCTCGCCGACTGACGGC
>DATLCV010000119.1:0-3399 GCA_035526225.1 Mycobacteriales bacterium | reverse complement strand
GACGGTGGCGGGGCCGGTGATCGCCTGCAGGTCCACCAGGAACACCCCGTTGCGCGAGGGGACCGGCGCCGGGCCGACGCCGGTACTGACGGGCGGGGCGAAGGGGAGGGGCGCATACGTCCACGTGAGGGTGCGGGCCCGCGCGTCGGCGAGGACCACCGCGAAGCTGGAGTGCACGTCGCCGAGTGTGTAGGGCAGGTAGGCCCCCACGTGCGTGAGCGGCTTGCCCGGCTCCAGGACGGTGCGGTCGTCGGTGTCCCAGCTCGCCACCGGTGTCTCGTCGTCCGTCGTCAGCCCGCTGCTGTCGAGCTCGTGCCCGAAGGAGGTCGCGACGACCAGCAGGTCCTGGCCCTGCACCTCGGCGGTGAAGACCGCGACGTAGGCGGGGTTCGGAACGGGCATGCGCACGCGTGCCCGGTAGAGCCAGCGGACCTTCGCCACGTCCGCGCCAGTGCTCTGTCCGAGTGCGGCCACGGCGCCGTCCCCGATGCCCTTGTCCGCCTCGACCGAGCGGTCCGGCCAGGTCAGCAGGTCGGAACGTGCGAAGGTCGTGTCCTGGTGGTGTTGCGCTGACGTGACGAGCAGGCCCGCCGGGGCGAGCACGGCGAGAGAGGCGCCGACCGCCAGGGCTGCCCGGGTACGGCGGATGCGGCCGGCCCGCCGGGTGACGCCCGGCACCCGGTTGCCGGGCTGTGCCGGCTGCCCGCTGCTGAGGGCGCGCAGCTGCGCGCCGAGGTCGTCGAGGGTGTCCATGTCAGCTCCCGTTCTCGGGGCGGAGGGCCGGGTCGTCGCGCAGCTTGGCGAGCGCCTTGGCCGTCTGGCTCTTCACGGTCCCGACGGTGATCCCTAGGACGCGCGCGACGGCGCTCTCCGTGAGGTCCTCGTGGAACCGCAGCACGATCACGGCCCGCTGCCGGTGCGGCAGCCGGGCGAGCGCGCCGGCGAGCGCCATCCGGTCCTCGGCACCGTGGTCGGCCCGCACGCCCTCCGGCAGCTCCGCGGTCGGCGTCTCCCCGCGCCACTTGCGCCGCCACCACGTCGCGTGCGTGTTCGCGAGGACCTTCCGCACGTACCCCTCCGGGTCGTCGTGCCTGATCCGGTTCCAGGCCAGGTACGACTTCGCGAGGGCCGTCTGGAGCAGGTCCTCCGCGAGCCCCCAATCACCCGTGAGCAGGTAGGCCGTGCGTTGGAGGGCCGGCCCGCGGCTGTTGACGAACATGGCGAACTGGGCGGCGGCGTCAGCCACCACCCCCGCCTCGTCGCCACTCGTCATCACGGTCACGACTCTCAGACAACGGGCGGGGGCAAAAGGGTTGCCCGGCTCAGGTCGAGGAGAGCTTGGGCTTGTGCTCGAGGCGGGACAGCCCGTTCCAGGCGAGGTTGACCAAGTGCGCCGCGACCTCGGCGCGCTTGGGCTTGCGGTGGTCCTGCCACCACTGGCCGGTGAGGGCCACCATGCCGACGAGGGCCTGCGAGTAGAGCCCGGCGAGCTTGGTCTCGAAGCCGCGGGCCTTGAACTGCCGCGCGAGGATGTGCTCCACCTCTGACGCGACGTCGCTCATGATCGTCGCGAACCCGCCGGCGCGCTCGGTGCCCACAGGGGACTCGCGCACCAGGATGCGGAACCCGTCGCCCTGCTCCTCGACGTAGGTGAGCAGCACCAGGCAGGCCTGCTCGAGCAGCACCTTGGGGGAGTCGCCGGAGAGCGCAGCACTGAAGCAGTCCATGAGGCGCTGGACCTCCCGGTCGACGACGACGGCGTAGAGGCCCTCCTTGCCGCCGAAGTGCTCGTAGACCACCGGCTTGCTGACCCCGGCGCGCGCGGCGATCTCCTCCACGGAGGTCCCGTCGTACCCGCGCTCGGCGAACAGCTGGCGTCCGACGTCGAGGAGCTGCTCACGGCGCTCCTTGCCGGTCATCCGCACCCGGGCCCGTCGGGCGTCCTCCGCGGTCGTCACGGCGGCAACCCTAGGGCCCCCGTTGCTCAGGTCGCTCGGCGTGCGGCGAGGCGCTCGGGCTTGGGCCAGCGCACGTCGCGGGCCCAGCCGGCCCTCTCGAACCAGCGGATCAGCCGCGCACTGCTGTCCAGCTGGCCCTTGTCCACGCCGTGCCGGGCGCAGGTGGGGTCGGCGTGGTGCAGGTTGTGCCAGCTCTCGCCACCGGAGATCACGGCCAGCCACCAGACGTTGACGGCGCGGTCCTTCGTGACGAACGGCCGGGAGCCCCAGGTGTGGCAGATCGAGTTGATCGACCAGGTCATGTGGTGCAGCAGGCCGATGCGCACGACCGAGGCCCAGAAGAACGCCGACAGCGCACCCGTCCAGCTCCACGTGATGAGCCCACCGAGCAGGGCCGGGGCAAGCAGCGACACAGCGACGAGCGCGGGGAAGAAGCGTGCGACACGGGCGATGTCCTTGTCAGCCAGCAGGTCCGGAGCGAAGCGCTTCTGGTCCGTCTGCTCGACGTCGAACAGCCAACCGATGTGGGCGTGCCACAGGCCCTTGGACAGCGCGCGGAACCCGGTGCCGTAGCGCCACGGCGAGTGCGGGTCGCCTTCCTCGTCGCTGAACGCGTGGTGCCGGCGGTGGTCGGCCACCCAGCGGGTCACCGGCCCCTCGATCGCCATCTGGCCGGCGATCGCCAGCGCGATCCGCAGCGGCCGGTTGGCCTTGAAGGAGCCGTGCGTGAAGAGGCGGTGGAAGCCGACCGTGATGCCGTAGAGCGTGATCGAGTAGAAGACCACCATCAGCGTCACGTCGACGGCGCTGAGCCCGGTGCCCCAGAGCACGAAGCCCGCAGCGAGGATGCCCAGCAGCGGTACGACGATGAAGATCGCCAGCGCCACCTGCTCCCACCGCGCCTTGAGCTCGGTGGTCGGCACCTGCTGCAGCGGACGGGAGTCGTCCCCGTCGTACTCGATCGTCGTGATGGGGGCTTCGAGCAGCTCGGTCATCCGTGGTGTTCCTGTCGTCCAGTTCGGGGGGCTACGGAAGCGTAACCTACGGTTCCGTAGGAGAGTCATACCCGCGATGACGATCCTGTGAACACCAGCCCCACCTCCCTACGCGGCAGGCCACCCCCGAGGTCCGCGGTGCTACTCGGGGCGGCGGGTTGCGAAGGGAAGCCGTCAGGGGATGCGGCAGACTGACCGATGTCCCGCTGGGACGCCTTCCGCCTTGGTGTAACTGGCAGCACAGGATCTTTTGGGGGTCTCGGGTCCAGGTTCGAATCCTGGGGGCGGAGCGCTCGAACGCTGACGGTGAACGCTCGCTAGAGTGTCGCCACCGGGCGACCGGTACTTCCCGCTCCGCCTGCCCGCCCGCGATCGCTGGGAGACTGCGTGCCGTCCGCGCCGGTTCACGCACGGCCATCCGCCGTGATCGTCCTCGCGGCGGGCGA
>DATLCV010000015.1:0-7332 GCA_035526225.1 Mycobacteriales bacterium | reverse complement strand
GTGCTCGTCGTCTCGCTCACCGCGCTCGACTGCTGCGTCGCCGACGCCGCGTGCTCCTCCGCCGTCGCCAGCAGCTCACCGGCCGACGCGCCGATCTGCTCACCACCGCTGCGGATCTGACCCACCAGCGTCCGCAGGTTCTGCACCGTCGCGTTGAACGCGGTGCCGAGCCCGGCGAGGGCGCCGGTGCCCTGAACGTCGGCCTGCGCAGCAAGGTCGCCCTCGGCGGCCTTCTCGAGGGCGCTGGACAGCTCGGCGACGCGGGCCTCGAGCTCCTTGCGCTCGGTCCGCGCCCGCGCCCGCAGCTCCCAGACCGCGGCGGCGAGCGTCGAGTTGAACCACGAGACCAGCGGGAACGTCGTGCCGACGAGGACGAGGACCGGCACCGAGGCCCGGTCGAGCGTGTGCGCAAGGTAGCTCGACAGCACCAGGCCGGCCGTGGCCGCGAAGCCGAACAACGCCGCCTGCAGCGCCTTCATCGAGACGGCCGCGAACAGCACCACCCCGAGGTAGCAGACCCAGAACGGGCCTCGGATGCCACCGGTGAGGGTGCTGCTGGCGGTGACCCACACCGTGTCGCTGATGAGCAGGAACGCGCGGAAGGCGGTGATGTTGCGCAGCACGAAGTCGGAGCGCATGGCCAGCGCGGGCAGGAAGGTCAGCAGTGCCGCGACGCCCACGCCGAACAACGACCACAGGTAGACCGCGGTCAGGTGCAGCTCCACGCCCGGCAGGACGCCGAGGCGGTCCATCAGCGAGGCGGTGACGACGCCGACCAGCAGGCTGACCCATGTCATCACCGCGGCGGCCCGGGCGAGCCTGATCGTGAAGTCCATCGGTCTCCCCTTAGCCCGCGCGCCGCGCGCGCGGCAGAGACTCGGACAGCCGGTAGACGGCGTCGAGGTCGACCACGCCGCACGGGCCGTCGCCGTCGGTCACCTGGCCGAGCAGCAGCTCCGCCGCCGTGCCCGGGAGGTGGGCGAGTGAGGCTTCGACGCGCTCGAGGTCGAGCAGCTGCGTGCCCTCGACGCCCTCGGTGAGGAGCCCGACAGGGACGCCACCACGGTTCAGGACCACCAGGCGGGCGCGCTTGTCGAGCTCGGCTCCTGCGTCCAGCAGGGGCCGCAGGTCGATCACCGCGAGCACACGACCGCGCCAGTTGGCGACGCCGGCGAGCCAGGCGGGCAGGCCAGGGACGCGCGTCAAGCCGGGCGGGCGCCCCACCTCCGCGACCGCCGACATGGGCAGCGCGTAGCGGGACCCACCGAGCCTGACGACGACGACCTCCTCGGCGACGGTGCCCGCTTGCTGCACGCCCGACTGCTCCTGTTCCACGCGGGGGTCATCGGCGCGATTCCGCCTCGGGTGTAGCCCCGTTCTCCCCCGTGCCGGCCAGCGCCACCGCGGCGACAGCCGCCGCGGACCCCGCCACGAGGAACCCCACACCCCGCCAGCCGCTCGTCACGACGGCGTCGCCGCCAGGACCGGAGGTCCCGAGCAGCAGCGCCGTCGCGATCCAGGCGAACCCGGGCAGAGCGGCACCGAGCGGCCGACCGAGCTCGCGGGCGCCCGCACGCCCCACCACCAGGTTGCCGACCAGCGCGAGGACAGCAGCCAACGGGACGGTCACGCCGAACGGCCGGGCAGCGACCAAGAAGGACTCCCAGACGGCGAGCTCCAGCGCGACGAGGAGCACCAGGGGGTAGCGGAGGCGACGCACACGACCGAGCCTGGCACGCCTCAGCCGGCGTCAGCCTCCGTGGTCTCCCGCATGCCGGCCGCGTGCCGGGCGGCAGCCTTCTCCAGGACGTCGGTGATCTCGGAGCCGATCAGCTCCTCCCGCTCGAGCAGGGCGTCCCGCAGCGCCTCGACCAAGTGCCGGTTGGCGGACAGCAGCGCCTTCGCCGTGACCTTCTGCCGCTCCAGCAGCGCCTGCACCGCGGCCCGCCCCTGCTCGTCGGCAAGGACCCGCCCCACGATGTTGGTGTCCGAGAAGGCGCTGTTCTGCACCGCCATGAAGGAGATCAGGTAGCTGTCCATACCGTGGGCGCCGACCATCTCGGCCGCGGCGTCCGTGGCGAACAGCAGGTCCCCACCGGGCCCGGTCGAGACGTCGCCGAAGAACAGCTCCTCGGCGCACTGCCCGCCGAAGGCGATCTGGATGAGGGCCTCCATCTCCGAGCGCGACCGCGTGTAGACGTCCTCCCGGTCGCCGTGGGCGAGCAGACCCAGGGCGCTCTTGCGCTTGATGATGGTCAGCACCTCGAGGCGGCGGTGCGGTGCCGTGAGCCAGGCCAGCGTTGCGTGACCCGCCTCGTGCGTCGAGATGAGGACGCGCTCGTGAGCCGTGTACTCCACCGGCTGGCCGACCCCGACCTCGGTGGACAGCCGCGCCCGCTCCACGTCCTCCCAGGTCATCTGGGTGTCGCCCCGCCGTACGGCGTTGACGAGGCCCTCGTCGCACAGGCTCTCGATCATGACCGGGCTGTAGCCGATCGTCATCGCGGCGAGCGCATCGCGTCGCTCGTCGTCGTCGAGCTCGCTCGCGTGCGCCTTGCGGGCCAGGAAGTGGTCGATGAGCTGGCGGCGACCCGATTTCGCGGGCAGGTCGAACGCGAGGCGGCGGTCGAAGCGGCCCGGGCGGAGCAGGGCCGGGTCGAGCTCACCGGCGCGGTTGGTCGCCGCGATGATGAGGATGTTGGGGGCCTTCACAGTGCGGCGCTTCAGCTGTCGACCCAGCGGCAGGAGCAGGTTGACACGGTCCACGGCCCAACCCAGCACGCGCTGCCAGCCGGTGGGCTGGTCGAAGGACTGCATCTGGACGAGCAGCTCGTTGATGATCGAGGAGCTGTCGCCGTTGCCCATGAAGCCCGACACCATCGTGCCGCGCTGCAAGGACGGCAGGCAGGTCGTACCGGAGCACCCCTGCACGGCCAGCGGTACCGCGGCGGTCGACACCCCCGAGCGGGACAGCCCGATGACGTCGATCTCCTCGATGAAGCCGATGGCACCGCCCTCCTTGCGGGCGATCTTGCGCAGCGCCTTGAAGTAGCTGCGCACCTTCTTGGCGCTCTGCCCCTGGAACATGCTCTGGAAGGCAGTGCCCGTGGCGAACAGGAACGGCACGCCGGCCTCCGCGGCCATGGCGCGAGCGAGGTGGGTCTTGCCCGTGCCCGGGGGCCCCTCGAACAGCAGGCCCCGGCGCGGCGTCCCCCCCATGCCGTCCTGGAACGTGTCACGCGCCAGGAACAGGTTGAGCGACCGGACGACCTCCTCCTTCACCGGGTCGATGCCGACGACGTCGGCCAGTCGCGTCTGGATCTGCTCCGGGCGGTAGACCACATGGGGCGAACGCCCCATGAGCCCAGACTGCGCGACGGCGAGCCCCGCGAGCAGCGAGAAGAACAGGATCATCGTCAGCAGGAAGGGATCGACCGTCGGCAGCGGCAGGAAGGGGTAGTCGCCCTTCACGAGCAGTCGCAGGACGACGAGGACGACCCCGAGGGCCGTCCAGTCCAGCAGCCGCCGCCAGCGCTCGCGCCTCAGCCGCTCGCGGGCCAGTCCGACGTCCGCGTCGCGCACGTTCAGCACGACCTCACCGGTGGACTCGATGAGTCCTTGCAGGCTCTTGTTGCTCACGTCTGGCACGGTGCGCCCCCCTCGCTCACACCGACTGTCCCCCCGGTCACGCTGTGTGAACAGCAACCGGGGCCTTTATCACCTGATCGGGCTATTCAGCGGTTACGCAACGCCGTCGAACAGGTCTGCTTCACGTCCGTCGCCCTGCCGTTCCCCGCGGGCGAGGACGAAGTACTCCACGCCCCACGCCTCCTGGCCGAGGTTGTTCGACAGCGCGAAGAACGGCCCGTCGACCTCGATCTGCGTCGCGTGCGCGCGCATCGCCTGCAGCTTGTGCTCCAGGAAAGCGGTGCCGTCGACGGCCGTGGTGACCAGGTCGTCGGGCGTGCCGAACGGCAGGTCGTCGGCCGAGTCCACGCCGAAGAAGTTCTCGTGCCCCGACTCGTTGAGCCGATCGATACCGGCCTGCAGCACGCTCTTCGGGAAGGCCGTGTAGTACAGCTTCGACGGCGCCCAGGGCTCGCCCTCCCCAAAGCCTGGGTCGGCCGCCCCCTCGAAGGCCGCAACCGCCACCCGGTGGGCCTGGATGTGGTCGGGGTGTCCGTAGCCGCCGTTCTCGTCGTACGTCACGACGACCTGGGGGCGGACCTCGCGCACGACGGCGACGAGAGCTGCGACGGCCTCCTCGAAGGGTGCGTTCCAGAAGGCGTCCGGTCGCTCGTTCTGCGGGACCCCCATCATCCCGCTGTCGCGCCAACGGCCGGGCCCCCCGAGGAAGCGGTGGTCGGTGACCCCGAGGGCGGCGCACGCCTCGTCGAGCTCGGTGATGCGGTGATCCCCGAGCCGGTCGTCCTTGTCGCTGGCCAGGTGGCTCAGCCCCGGTACGAGGATCTCGCCCTCCTCGCCCAGCGTGCACGTGACGAGGGTGACCTGGGCGCCCGACGCGGCGTACCTGGCCATGGTCGCGCCGGTGCCGATCGTCTCGTCGTCAGGGTGCGCGTGGACCAGGAGCAGCCGGCGGTCGGTCATCTCTCCACCCTAGGTACGCCGGAAGGAGGGCTGCTACCTCCCTCTTCATGATCGTGGTGAGCTCAGACACCCCCTGAGGTGTCCAGCTCCCCCACGATCACCGGTAGGAGGTCCCGCGCCGGGCCCGAATCCGCCCCCGGGCTCAGTTCAGGCTCGGGTCCGCGGGGTAGCTCGCCGCCAGCGCTAGCGGCATCCCCTGCCGCCGGAGCACATCCCGCCACAGGTGCGCCGGGTCCTGCGCGAAGCAGTCACCGGGCAGGGGGTCGCAGACCCACCAGGCTCCCTCGGCCACCTCCTCCTCCAGCTGGCCGGGAGACCACCCCGCGTACCCCGCGAAGACGCGGACCTCCTCCACCGGATCAGCCGCCTCGAGGTCGAGGTCGAGCGTGCCTAGCCACGGTGCCCCGGGGACCACGACGTACGACGGGTCCTCCTCGGCGACCTCGGGCGGCGTGGCCCGGAGCCGGCCGAGGCAGATCGCCGCAGAGGGCTGCACGGGCCCACCCAGGAAGACGGTGACCGGCTCGGGAGTCAGCAGCGCCCACCCCGGCAGGACCTCACTCAGCGGGGTGTGCGAGGGCCGGTTGACCACGACACCCAGTGCGCCGTCCTCGGCGTCGTGCTGGAGCAGCTGGACGACGGTCCGGCTGAAGGTGTCCTCGGTGAGGAGCGGGGTCGCGACCAGCAGGCGACCCGACCAGCTCCCCACGACGGTCACGTAGCGGTCACTGCCCCTGCGCGGCCTTTGCCCGCTGGCCGCGGTTCTTCGAGCGGTCGTTGGCGGACAGCTCCACCTTGCGGATGCGCACGGTCGCCGGGGTGACCTCCACGCACTCGTCCTCGCGGCAGAACTCCAGCGCCTGCTCGAGCGAGAGCGCCTTGTGCGGGATGAGCGGCACGAGGACGTCGGAGGAGCTCTGACGCATGTTGGTCAGCTTCTTCTCCTTGGTCGGGTTGACGTCCATGTCATCGGAGCGGGAGTTCTCCCCGACGACCATCCCCTCGTAGACCTCGGTGCCCGGAGGGACGAACATCGTGCCGCGCTCCTGCAGGTTCGCGAGCGCGAAGGACGTCGTGGGTCCGGAGCGGTCGGCCACGAGCGAGCCGGTCGGGCGGGTGCGGATCTCGCCGTGCCAGGGCTCGTAACGCTCGTGGACGTGGTGCAGGAGCCCCGTGCCGCGCGTCTCGGTGAGGAACTCGGTCCGGAAGCCGATCAGCCCACGGGCCGGCACCAGGTACTCCATGCGGATCCAGCCGGTGCCGTGGTCGACCATCTGCTCGAGGCGGCCCTTGCGCAGTGCCATGAGCTGGATCAGCACGCCTTGGTAGTCGGCGGGCGCGTCGATCGTCAGCCGCTCCACCGGCTCGTGCAGCTTGCCGTCGATGGTGCGCGCCACGACCTGGGGCTTGCCCACCGTCAGCTCGAACTCCTCGCGACGCATGACCTCGACGAGGATCGCCAGCGCCAGCTCACCGCGGCCCTGGACCTCCCAGGTGTCGGGCCGCTCCGTCGGGAGCACGCGGATGGAGACGTTGCCGACGAGCTCCTTGTCGAGCCGGTCCTTGACCATGCGGGCGGTGAGCCTCTTGCCGCTCCGCCCGGCCAACGGGCTGGTGTTGATGCCGATCGTCATCGAGATGTTCGGCTCGTCGATGGTGATGAGCGGCAGCGGGCGCGGGTCCTCGGGATCGGCCAGGGTCTCGCCGATCATGATCTCGGGGATGCCCGCGACGGCGATGATGTCGCCGGGTCCGGCCTCGTCGATCGGCACCCGGGTGAGGGCCTCGGTCCCCAGCAGCTCGGTGAGCTTGACCCGCTCCACGGTGCCGTCGTGCTTGCACCAGGCGACCTGCTGACCCTTCTTGATCCAGCCGTTGTGGATGCGCAGCAGCGCGAGCCGGCCGAGGTACGGGGACGCGTCGAGGTTGGTCACGTGGGCCTGCAGCGGCACCCCCTCGTCGTACACGGGCGCCGGGATCGTGCTCTTGATGACCTCGAACAGCGGCTCGAGGTTGGGGCTGTCCGGTGACTCGCCGTCCGCCGGCCGGTTGAGCGAGGCCTGCCCCGTCTTCGCCTGGCAGTAGACGATCGGGAACTCGATCTGGTGCTCGGTCGCGTCGAGGTCCATGAACAGCTCGTAGACCTCGTCGACGACCTCGGCGATCCGGGCGTCCGGGCGGTCCACCTTGTTGATGATGAGGATGACCGGCTTGTTCTGGCTCAACGCCTTGCGCAGCACGAACCGCGTCTGCGGGAGCGGGCCCTCGGAGGCGTCCACCAGCAGCGCCACGCCGTCGACCATCGACAGCCCGCGCTCGACCTCGCCCCCGAAGTCCGCGTGACCCGGGGTGTCGATGATGTTGATGAGCAGGTCCTTGCGGCGGACCGCGGTGTTCTTCGCGAGGATCGTGATGCCCTTCTCGCGCTCGAGGTCCATCGAGTCCATGACGCGGTCCTTCACGGACCCCTCGTCGACCTGGTGCTCGGTGTAGGCGCCCGACTGCAGGAGCATCGCGTCGACGAGCGTCGTCTTCCCGTGGTCGACGTGGGCGATGATCGCGACGTTGCGGATGTCGTCACGAGTGGGCATGGCAGGGCTCCGAGCGTAAGGGCGTGCAGGGGGAAGAGAGCGGTCCGTCAAGGCTACCGGGGGCTACGGTCGGCAGATGTCCGTGGAACGCGTGCAGGCTGCGCTCGAGGGCGTCCCGCACGCGGTCATCACG